>PCUL01000289.1:519-4708 GCA_002771745.1 Bacteroidetes bacterium CG18_big_fil_WC_8_21_14_2_50_41_14 | reverse complement strand
GGCACTACGTAACGATGCCCATGCCATTTGCGAAAAACCTCTGGTACTTAATCCATGGAACCTGGATAACCTCGAGGAAATAGAACAAGAGTCCGGAAAACAAATCTATAACATACTTCAACTCCGGCACCATCCTTCAATACTTCAACTTAAAAACGATTTCGATCAAAAAAAATCACGTATTCATGATGTTGATTTAACTTATATTACTTCAAGGGGAAAATGGTATCATTATTCCTGGAAAGGAAATAAATCAAAATCCGGAGGCGTGGTGACCAATATTGGAATTCATTTTTTTGACATGTTAAGTTGGATTTTTGGAGAGCCGGTTACCAACACCGTGCATTTGATGGAAGACGACAAAGCTTCCGGGTTGTTGCAATTAAAAAATGCAAATGTCAGGTGGTTTTTAAGCATCGATGCAAACGATCTACCGGTTCCGGCAAAAGAAAAACAGCTGTCTACCTATCGAACGATCATGGTAGATGGCAAAGAAATTGAGTTTAGCGGAGGTTTTACCGACCTGCACACCTTAAGCTATCAGGAAATTCTGGCCGGCAGGGGATTTGGAATTGCACACGCCCGCAACAGCATCAACATTGCACACGATATCCGAAATGCGCAAATCTCAGGGAAAACATCTGATTATCACCCTTTACTAAAAAGACTGCTTTAACCTATATGACCGAAAGCAATAAAAATTGGTATGCTATTTATGTGAGGGCCCGATCCGAAAAAAAGGTTGGAATTGAGCTCGATGCTGCCGGTATCAATTATTATCTTCCCATGATCAGGGTGCTGAAAACATGGACGGACAGAAAAAAATGGATCGAAGAACCTCTTTTCAAATCTTATATTTTCGTAAACATCGACCAATCTGAATACTTCAAGGCGATAAATATCCCCAATTCAGTTCGGTACATTTCATTTGAAGGTAAAGCGGTGGTCATTCCTCCACAACAAATTGAAGCCATTAAATACTTTCTGGAAGAGATAAACCCTCCAAAAGTGGATGAGTTTGAAATGAAAAAAGGAATGAACGTGGAAATCGTTTTGGGCAGTCTTACAGGTTTAAAAGGTGAACTCATTGAATTGAATGGGAAAGAACGTGTAAAAATTCGCATCGAGGTGGTCAATAAATCCATTACGATCCAGATACCTAAAAGTAAGCTAAAGGTAATCAAGTAGCCTGACCAATATCACCTGTTAAAAACAAGAAAGAATCGTATTTTTGCAGACCTAAACGTCTGCACATGAACAAACCTTCTTATCATATTAACAACCTTAGAGAACTGGAAGCAGAGAGCATCCACATTATCCGTGAAGTAGCCGCAGAATTTGAAAACCCGGTGATGCTTTACTCCATTGGCAAAGACAGTTCGGTGATGGTGAGGTTGGCCGAAAAAGCCTTTTATCCTGGAAAGGTGCCATTTCCACTCATGCACATCGACAGCAAATGGAAATTCAGTGAAATGACCGCTTTTCGGGATAAATATGCCAAAGAAATGGGGTGGAATTTGATTGTTCACTACAACAAAAAAGCTTTTGAAGAAGGGGTTGGACCTTATACTCACGGTAGTAAAGTACACACGGATGTGATGAAAACCCAGGCCTTGCTCGAGGGACTGAATAAATATAAATTCGATGCCGCTTTTGGTGGAGCACGCCGCGACGAAGAAAAATCACGTGCCAAGGAGCGCATCTACTCGTTTAGAGATAAATTTCACCAATGGGATCCTAAAAATCAACGTCCTGAATTGTGGGATATTTATAATGCAAAAGTGCAGAAAGGCGAAAGCATCCGTGTGTTTCCCATCAGCAACTGGACAGAGTTGGATATCTGGCAATACATCCGGCTCGAAAACATACCGATAGTGCCATTATATTACGCCAAAATGCGACTGGTGGTAAATGTAGATGGAAATTTTATTTTGGTAGATGATGACCGAATGCCAAAAGAAATGGCAGCTAAAGCAGAAATGCGCATGATACGTTTCCGGACGTTGGGTTGCTATCCCCTCACGGGAGCGATAGAATCTGAAGCAGATACCATCGAAAAAATTGTAGAGGAAATGATGACCGTCACCAAGAGCGAACGCACTACCCGCGTCATCGATTTCGACCAGGAAGCCAGCATGGAACAGAAAAAAAGAGAAGGGTATTTTTAAAATTTGAAATAATAATCCCACATGGAAATAACAGAATTTCTCGACCAGGACCAAAAAAAAGATCTCCTCCGATTGCTTACAGCTGGCAGCGTGGACGATGGAAAGTCAACGCTGATTGGACGATTGCTTTTCGATAGCAAAAAACTTTACGAAGATCAGCTTTCTGCTTTGGAGCGCGACAGCAAACGTGAGGGACATGCCGGCGAAGAAATTGACTACGCTTTATTGCTCGATGGCTTGAAGGCCGAACGCGAACAGGGCATCACGATTGATGTGGCTTACAGGTATTTTTCCACGGCCAAACGTAAGTTTATCATAGCCGATACGCCCGGGCATGAACAGTACACCCGAAACATGGTAACAGGCGCCTCCACGGCTAACCTGGCCATCATCCTGATCGATGCCCGTAAAGGAGTCATTACCCAAACCAAACGGCATACTTTTTTAGTTTCGTTGCTGGGTATAAAACATGTTGCCCTGGCAGTAAACAAAATGGATTTGATGGATTACAGCGAAGAAGCGTACAACAAAATATGTGATGATTACAAAGAATTTATCACCCCGCTGGGAATTCCGGATATTCGATTTTTCCCGATGTCGGCACTCAAAGGTGAAAACGTGGTAGATCTCTCCGACAAAATGCCCTGGTATCACGGGAAAAGCATGCTCGAATACCTTGAAACCATTCACATTACCAGCGACCGTAACTTTGAAGATTTCCGCTTCCCGGTGCAATATGTAGTGCGGCCCGGTCATGACTATCGAGGCTTCGCTGGCAAGGTATCCTCCGGTATAGTAAAACAAGGCGATGATATCATGGTGTTACCTTCGGGAATAACTTCCAGAATAAAAGAAATAGTGACATACGATGATTCTCCTTCCTACGCTTTTCCACCGCAGTCGGTAACACTTACTTTGGAAAATGAAGTTGATGTTTCACGTGGCGACATGCTTGTTCACCCAAGCAACTTGCCCATTATCTCCCGGCATTTTGAAGCCATGCTGGTATGGATGGATGAAAAACCAATGGATCTGAACACTCAATTTCTCATCAAACATACCACAAATAACACCAAAGCCCGCATTGATTCGATCAACCACATGGTGAATATCAACACATTGGAAAATTTTGATGCAAAGACCTTTCAATTAAATGAAATCGGTAACGTAACCCTTACCACAGCCAAGCCCCTGTTTTTTGATGCGTACAAAAAAAACCGGCAAACCGGTGCTTTCATCCTCATCGATCCCCGAACCCACCATACTGTAGCTGTAGGGATGATTATTGATAAGACCAGCGCCCATCAAACCCATAGAATAACGGAAGTTGAATTACAAAAGGTGGCAAATGGTGAATTGCTGATTGACCCTGTTCAAAAAGAAAAACGGTTTAACCAAAAAGCACACACCTTGTGGATAACAGGCCTGCATGGATCAGGGAAAAATGAGCTGGCCTATACCCTATACAGGGAGTTATTCCAACAGGGAGCTACGATTATTCTATTGGATGGAAAATCAGTCAGGGCAGGTCTTTCACGCGAATTGGACTACTCCCCTTCCGACCGTGCGGAACACTTGCGCCGTGTTGCCCATATGTGCCGTTTGCTCAACGATCAGGGAATGTTGGTGATCTGCTCGTTTGTATCGCCCGATAATGCAGTCCGGGAACAAATTGCTGAAATTATCGGACCGAATAAATTCCATCTGATTTATCTGAAAGCCAACCTGGACTTCTGCATATCAAACGATCAGTACGGCATTTACGAGAAAGCCAATCGTGGTGAGATTCAGCATATCCCGGGCATTGATATGCAATACGATATTCCACAAAATACACAACTAACACTAAATGCCATGGAAAAATCGCACCAGGCAGAAACTGTTTTTCAATATCTTGAAAAGAACAATATTTATCCTGCATCATGATAAAAATAGAGTTGTTGATTTCTCTTGTTTTGGTTTTAATTAGTTGCACTCAGGCTCCTGTTTTTGAAGGAAAAGTGGAGATGGAACACAATATC
>PCUL01000289.1:0-482 GCA_002771745.1 Bacteroidetes bacterium CG18_big_fil_WC_8_21_14_2_50_41_14 | reverse complement strand
TCTTGATGTTTGAAGTTCCTGTAACCGAAAATGAGTTACTTGATTTCGACCTGATTGTCGGATATACCGAAGAATATCCCTGGGATGAACTAACCACCAACATTACCTTTTACCCACCTGATGGCAGCAAGCTTTCATCGGATTATACCTTTAAACTCGATAAAGAAACTCTATCTGATGTATTAGAAAAAAGTCAGGTATTTTCAATTCGTAAACAAATGAAGTTTGGAGCATCGGGTATTTGTAAAGTACGCGTTGAGAATAAAATGTCGAAAGTACAAACGCCGGGCATTTCCAGTATTGGAATATCTGCCCGGCGTACAGAATAGGTTGTACTAAATTTCTATTTAAGAGTAAACGACGTGTGTCCGATGATGTTTTCACCCTGAAATATTTCAACATGATACAAACCGGGTTTCAACTCCTTGCTGGCGCGCTTATTCCATGTCATACAAACTTCCTGAGCAATTTTTTGATAATCC
>PCUL01000035.1:4297-5333 GCA_002771745.1 Bacteroidetes bacterium CG18_big_fil_WC_8_21_14_2_50_41_14 | reverse complement strand
CATTGGAATTGCAAAAAGTAGCTTATATAAATAGTGATATAGCATTACATAAAATGCTTTGGTTTGCTGATACAAATAGCATTTCGCAGTTAAGCTACCAGCAAAAGAAAGCTCTGTTAGGGGATGATTACAATATGTTGGGGATGGATTATTATGTTGGAGGAATTTACGATCCTACCCCAAATGCAATAAGGGAAATAGATAGCTCGCTTCTAATACAGGAATGGGATTGGCGAAATCGACATGGAGCCAATGATCCAACAAAGGGGGATTTTTATTATGATGCCGGATCAGATGGGGAGGGATGGATGACCAAGGTGAAAAACCAGAATACAACCAATAATTGTAAGGGCTTATGTTATATATATGCTCCTTTAGGAGCAGTAGAAGCCGTTGCAAATTTATATTTTAACACAAAAAACCATAGAGATTATGATTTATCCATACAGCATATTCTTGATTGTGATAACTATGATGGTACTTACGATGTGAATGGTAATTGGATTGATCAATGCGAAGGGGGTTATCCAAATTATGTCAGCACATTTATAAAGAATAATTCACAAGGTGTTCTTATGGAAGAAGGGTGTTATGAAAGGGAGCAATACCCTGGTGATTGTCGGGAAAACACACCACCGAATGGAGAAACAGATTACAAGATTAGTGTGGAAAATATACATTATGTACCTGGCAATGATAGCCCTGCCATTGAGGATATTAAGAGATACCTTATCAAATATGGGCCTTTATGTTCAACCTTGGATGCTACATTGGAACCTTATTTTGCTGGATCTCATGCCATGGTTTTAACAGGATATGGAAGAATTAAGGTTGGCGATATATATCATTCGGCAGTTAATGGCGGACAAGATACGGTTAATAACGATTCTCAATATATTAACCATACATATTGGATTTTTAAAAACAGTTGGGGATCAAGTTGGGGATTGAATGGCTATTTTTATCATATTGATGGTCCTGTTAAACCAAGATGGGACATCTACTACGAAACTCCAATTGAAGATAAGATGTTAGG
>PCUL01000035.1:0-4242 GCA_002771745.1 Bacteroidetes bacterium CG18_big_fil_WC_8_21_14_2_50_41_14 | reverse complement strand
AAAGACAGTGATGACAGCGAACCCCGCCTTGGCCCCTTTGATGAAAACTATTTCAGCGTTCCGGTTGCCCCTTTGATGGTGGTAAAACAAGGCACAAATACCATCCATCAAAACGGTTTTTATAGTTTTTATAACAATGCCTGGCCTGCAGGACATGAGGAAGTGTTGACTTTCACTATCCTCAACCCGGGAACTGCTCAATTAAACCTGGTTCCCAATTCATTTGGTGGTACTGTCACCCTGAGCGATTATAACCAGGAGGATTTTGTAGTAGAGTCGGGCATGCTCAATACAACCATCCCCATGGAAGGCGACTCCACTTCCTTTGATGTCAGGTTTAAACTGAATGCCCCCATCACCAAACCAAAAATGGCCACGGTAACCATTCATCTTATGGAAGATGATATGGAGGATTACACATTCAATATAGTCTTTACTGATTGTTCATATTCCACTGAACCGGAGATCATAATGACCAATACGAATTGGAACACCCCGGATATTAAGTTTACCGATGTGCTTGTTAAAAAAAAGGTGACCTTAACCATAAGCAATCTGGTCGCTTTTACCAGTGGTGCTTCACTTTATATTGAACAAGGCGGTACAGTGATCATCGACGGCGGCCACCTGACTTCGTTGTGCAATTCAAAATGGAAGGGGATTGATGTTTGGGGAGATATTAACAAATCCCAGTATTATAATCCACCAGAAGTAATACAAGAACAGGGGATCATAGGGTTAATCAACGGCGGAAAAATCAGTTTTGCCGAAAACGCCATCGAAACCGTAAGGTACGTAAACGACAAACCCGACCTGGCAACCAGTGGGGGCATTGTTAGTATTAAAGATGGGAGCATTGAGAATTGCACCAATGGTGTGGTATTCTATCCATATGAAAATTTCTATCCCGACAAGAGTTCTCCCCGGCCCAACTGGAGCCGATTCTATCAGGCGCATTTTGTTAACGACCTGGTGTACCCGGAAGCACAAATCTTTTTTAACGGCGTTGCCGGCATCATGATATATGGATCGGATTTTGAAAACAAACTACCTGTGTCAACATTTCAAAAAACTACACGTGCAATCAATAGCTACAACAGTGGTTTTTCTGTTTTGCAAATCACATTGCCTCCCTATCCGGGCAGCGGTGTTATTCAATCCACCTTTAAAGGATTTGATCAGGGTATCTATGCACTTTCGGGACGCCTGGCCGAATACCTGAGTATCCGTTCATCGGTATTCGAAGACAACAAAAGAAGCATCTACCTGTCGTCCATCGAAACTTCGGTAATTATCCAAAACGAGTTCATGGTGCGCGATAATTATTCCAAGTACGATGACGATACACCGCTGGTTGGTTTATACCTCGATAACCAATCAAGTAATTTTACCATCGAAGAAAACCGGTTTTACAGCAACCTCCCGTACGCTACACTTCAATCGAGAAAGTGCGTTGGCATAGTTGTAAACAACTCTGGCCAACAGCCCAACGAGTTATATAACAATGGTTTTGACAAACTAACGGTGGGTGTAGAGGCAATTGGTGAAAACCGAGATGCCGTGGGTGCAGGACTGTGTATTAAATGTAATGATTTTGCTGATTGTGTTACTGATATATATGTAGTCCCTGATGAAAATCCATCGAACTACCAGGGGATTGCCTTGAAGCAGGGTGATATTGCACCTGAACCTCTTCCTGGAACCGAACCTGACCCAACTATTTCGGCTGGCAATACGTTTTCAGCTAATTTCGATAACACAATAAATTATTTTAATGAGGAAGATTGCTATCCGATTATTTATACTTTTCATGGCAATAATAATACACCATTCAAAATAGAGCCTTACCCGATCTACCCCCCTCTTCCGTCAACACATATTAATTTATCACCAGACGCATATGTAACATTCGATTCAAAAAACGATGCATGTCCATCAAGTATTGGTGGCAGTATAAACACAACTCTGGAAAAAGTAGAATTGGAGAATGAAATCATAATTGCGGAATCTTACGTGGACACCTTAAATATGTTGGTTGACGGAGGTGATACAGAGAGCCTGAACTGGGATGTACAGATGAGCTTCCCGGGAGAAGCATTGGAAATAAGGCAATTGTTATTAAACGAGTCTCCCTACTTATCTGACACTGTATTGAAATCAGCCATCGATAAAGAAAATGTACTCCCCAATGCTATGATCAGGGATGTATTAACGGCCAATCCGCAATCAGCAAAATCACCGGAAGTACTACAAACTATCAATGGCCGCATTAACCCAATGCCCGATTATATGATGGATGAAATCATGCAAGGGGCTACAGTTTATGGTTGCAAGGAGCTTGTTGAACAACAGCTTGCTTTGCACAAAACCAAAAGAGATAAGTCGCTGACAAAACTGTTACGGCATTATAGAAGCGACACCTTAGACCAGGCTGCATCTACTGATAGCATCATTGTCCTCTTACAGAGCCAGCTACATCCGGAATCCCATTATGAATTGGCAATGTTATATGTAAACAGAAATGATTCTATTAACACTTTTACAACATTAGAGAACATCAACACGAACTGTGATCTTACTCAAAAGCAAATGATGGTTCATGAGCTTTATGCTGATCTGTTGGCAATTCAATGGTTAATGAAGAAAACCAACGCTCTCCTTCCTGACAGTCTTCAAATTTTTGAGTTGCTTAACATCGCTTCTTCCTTGAAAACAAAACCGGGCACCTATGCATTGAATATGCTTATCCGTGCAGGTGCTCTTTTTTATGAGGAACCTATATATTTTCCACCCACTTTTAAGGTAAAACCCATCTGGAATTTAAATGGCAAAAAGGAGAACAAAAAGCCCTCGTTTCTAAAGATTTTCCCCAATCCCGCAGCAAGTTATTTCACAGCCGAGTATTTACTTCAGGGAGATATTACCCATGCCTTTGTTACACTATGCGACATGGAAGGAAAGATATTAAAAAAAATTGATTTGCCAAATAAACAATCGCAAATTATTGTTCCTACTGATGGGTGTAGTTCAGGAACCTATGTCCTCAAGCTCATTGGTAATGGCAAGGTGATTGAGAGCAAAAAAGTAATCATTGTAAATTAGAAATCATGAAATCACTACAGATTATTTTACTTATTGCTTTTTGTTCAATTATGGGCAATGCAATGGCACAAAGCCGTTGGGCAAAAATCTATCATGACGATATTGACGCCCCATATCTTAATATTATCGAATCATATGATCATGGATATTTATTATCAGGTAGTATTAAATCAAACTATCCCCGCTATAATTGGCTTATCAAGACTGATTTGAACGGCGAGGTTATCTGGGAAAAAATAATTGGGCAGGGGATTAACACAATCCTTCTTTCAAGTATAGGCATGAATAACAGCGGCGATTTATATTTAAGCGGCAGCACAACCATCGAAGATGCCTACGGTTATGCTGATCCAATGATAATGAAAATTAACGCTTGTGGCGAGAAAGAATGGTGCAGGATTTTTACCACACCAAACCATCCTGATTATGGTTTTGGCCTTTGTACCACATCGGACGGTGGCTGTGCCATGATATTGGGATTTACAGGAGAACCTTTCATGGGCGACAGAATTTGTCTTGCCAGATTCAATAATTTAGGAGATTTGTTATGGAAACAGTGTTACAATACCGCAGATTCGATGAAAGGAAATGAAGTTGGAAAGGAGTTACTTCTTACGCCTGATAAAGGCTTTTTAATATCGGGATATTGCTGGCATTCTAACCTTGAAGATACATTGGCTTATTTGAGCCCTTATTACATTAAGGTTGACTCATTAGGAGTTCTTGAATGGGAAAGAGTATCTGGCCAGCACCCTTTTAATATTGAAGGAAAAGCATGGAATACAATCATTAATCCTGATAGTAATTATTATTATTCATCAATTAGTCGTTACTCAAGAATAATGAATGATGATACCCCTGCTTTAGTAAAGATGGACATGATGGGTGATATAGTAGGTGCGTATAATATTGCTCCACCAAATGAATTGGGTGCAATGTTTGAGTCTCAGTTTCTAAATGATTCAACTCTGGTTGGATGTGCAGCATGGGGGACTGAATCTTCAATAATTCCAAAAGCGGTAATTGTTGATACACTTGGCGAATTGCTTAACCAACAATATTTACTGGATAATATATACTTTTCTTATGTAAGAAAAACATTTGATGGTAAAATCCTTTTTTATACACAAGATTATGATG
>PCUL01000165.1:471-1439 GCA_002771745.1 Bacteroidetes bacterium CG18_big_fil_WC_8_21_14_2_50_41_14 | reverse complement strand
ACATTCCAGCGGATGCTGTTCTCCTGAAAGGCAACAGGATCATAAGTCTTGTAACATTCGGCTACATCGGTCACACCCGAATAAATGGGCACATAGGCCGATGTGTAGGCATTGTCCACATAAAACCAGTAAATCCCTCCCACTTCATTGGGCAACCAACCCCTGAGCTGGGTAATCATGCCATATTCTCCACGGGCACGGGCCACATTGCGTCTTTTGTTGATGTTCAACACCCTTCTCATCTCCAGCGTGGGAAAAGGAGTGGCGATGGGACTCTTCACCAGTTCGCCGGCCTCGTTGGGATAATACCACACCGAAGCATTTTCCTTGTCATAGATGGTTCCGGTAAACGTAGAACGCTGGAATGCCATGATGTCCTGAACAGAAATCTTTTTCTCGGGTTTAACCGAAAAAGGGTAAAGCGACAAAGGCTCGACATATTGCGTATATTGATTTTCACCTTCCCAGGGTGAGTTGGTAAAACGGTCGGGCCAATTGGCATGATGTGGAGCAAAACCGGCATAAAACAGCCAAAAACGGGAGGTAGCCCACTCGCGTGGAATGGGTGCGTAGGCCTCTTGCCAGATAAAAGGCAGTCCCGAAGCGGGATTATACCATCCGCTGTCGATGGCCACCTGCATATAATTGGACGAGACCCGGTAGTTGGCTTTGTCTGCGAGGTTGATTTGCTTGATGATACTCCAGTTTGGGATGATCAGGGCCTGGTCGTCCCCTACCCTTTGTGCAGCCCAAATACAACCGGGCTGACCACTTTCGGGAGTCCATTGGTTGCCCACACTAAAAATTTCCAGCACCCATATTTCGTTTACATCGGCAATCACCAGCGATTCGCTTTCGCCCACACAACTGGGCAAAAACCCATATTTTTCCATGAGTTGGGTAATCAGTGCCAGCGCTTCTTCGGCAGTTTTGCAACGTTGAAGAGCAAATGCCTGTGCCTGTTCAAC
>PCUL01000165.1:186-452 GCA_002771745.1 Bacteroidetes bacterium CG18_big_fil_WC_8_21_14_2_50_41_14 | reverse complement strand
GCCAGCGCTTCTTCGGCAGTTTTGCAACGTTGAAGAGCAAATGCCTGTGCCTGTTCAACGGTCATCATCTGTTTGCAGAGGTTGAGGTCAAGTTTCAGCTCCTCACGCTCACTGGTGGTGCTTTCGCCGATGGCCAGCTGATATTCATTCATCTGTGGATAGGCCGTCTGGAAGTAGCCATTGGTTTGCGCTACCTGTGGGATTTCTCCCAGTACTTTTCCATAATCACCCAAAGGACGGCCCAGGTCCACCATACCAAAATGAAC
>PCUL01000165.1:0-147 GCA_002771745.1 Bacteroidetes bacterium CG18_big_fil_WC_8_21_14_2_50_41_14 | reverse complement strand
ATAATGCAACCTGCAATCGGGCCCGGCATCGGTATGCGATACGATTACCGAACCATCGGCGGAAGCTTTTTTGCCTACCGCGATTATGGTACAAGCCAGGGACATCTGAACAGAATAGATAAGCACCAGGCTGAACAGCAGGGATAT
>PCUL01000382.1:32192-35295 GCA_002771745.1 Bacteroidetes bacterium CG18_big_fil_WC_8_21_14_2_50_41_14 | reverse complement strand
CCTTCACTTCCCGAACAAAAAGCCATAGCCGATGTCCTCACTTCGTTCGATGATAAAATCGAACTTCTTCGTCAACAAAACCAAACTCTCGAAGAAATGGCACAAACGCTGTTTAAAGAATGGTTTGTGTATTTTCGTTTCCCGGGAGCAGGCAAAATGGTTGATTCGGAATTGGGGATGATACCGGAGGGGTGGAAAGTAGATAATATTGGGCAATATGTTAATATCAAAGGAGGTACAACTCCAAGTACAAAAAATCCGGATTATTGGGATGGAAAGATTCATTGGACTAGTCCAAAAGATCTTTCCAATATCAAACAGCCCTACTTATTCGATACAGAAAAGAAAATAACGCCAGAAGGTTTAAAAAAGATAAGTTCTGGATTATTACCGAAAGGAACCCTGCTCTTTTCATCCAGAGCACCAATTGGGTACATTGCAATCAGTAACGTTGATATTGCGATTAACCAAGGTTACATTGCCTTTTTGCCGTGTGGGTATTTATCCAATTATTTCATGTTTAATTGGTTGAAAGTGAACTCTAAATCAATCGTTGGAGCTGCTAATGGTTCAACATTTCTGGAAATCAGCAAATCATCTTTTAGATCGCTTTTAACTGTTATACCCGAGGAAACGGTTTTAGATAAATTTGAAAGGGTATCTTTTACGATATTTCAAAAATTATTAAGCAATCTTATCCAAATCCAATCCCTCACGCAATTACGGGATAGTTTGTTACCAAAGTTGATGAGTGGGGAGGTAAGGGTAAATGATTTTTAGCTTCTTATAAAAGAAAATTTTATGATTACAAAAATTACATTTAAAAAGGTTGCAAGTTTTGGAGAAAATCCAGCTACTTTGGAAACCGATAAAAAATTAAATCTTATTTATGGACTGAATGGAACAGGAAAAACGACCATTTCAAAATATTTGCAGGATAAAGGAAATAGTTATTTTGCTGGTTGCTCAATTGAAGGGTTAGACAATGAAAAAGTATTAGTTTATAATCAAAAGTTTATAGATGATAATTTTTATCAAGATACACAAAAAGGTATTTTTAGTTTGAAGTCAGAAAACAAAGAAGCAAAAGAAAAGATAGACAAAGCAATCGAAGAAATAAAAAAACTAAATGCTCAAATTAAAAACGATGAAATAAAAACAGGTTTCCATTTTGAATTAGAGAAAAAACAAAAAGATATTGATGATTTACAAAATACAACAGAAGATAAAACTTGGGAGATAAAAACGAAATTTTCAGGAGGTGATAGAATCTTAGAATTTTGTTTGGAAGGAAAAATGGGAAGTAAAAAGGCTTTATTTGATCATATCTCAAAATTACAAAAATTAGCAAATAAGCCAAAAAAAACAACAGAAGATTTAAAAAAAGAAGCAGAAGCTACACAAGGAGCAAATGCCAAAACTTATGATGAAAATTTGGTCCAAAAAGCTAATTTTGATTTTTGGAACATAGAAAATCAAGAAATTTTCAAAGAAGTTATTATTGGTAACAAAAACTCGCAAGTTGCGGAACTTATAAACAGATTAAACATTTCGGATTGGGTAAAAAAGGGAAACGAATTTTTAAATGAGCCAGAAGAAGAAAATGAGATTTGTCCTTTTTGTCAGCAAAAAACTATTACTAAAGGATTACACCAAGAAATCCAAAATTACTTTGATGAAACTTATCAAAATAAAATCACTTCATTAGAAAATTTAGATAAAGAATATTGGAGAGAATACCAAAGTATAAAAAATTTAGAGACTGAACTTTTAAAAATAGATTTTATAAAGAGCAAAGAAACAGAATATAAGCTCTTATTTAAAAATTTCATTGATAAAGTAAGTAGTAATTGGTCAAAGATTAATAATAAAATTAAAAGCCCAAATATAACCATTGATTTAGAATCAAGTATTTTAGAACAAAAAGCATTAAATGATTTTTTGATTTCGATTATTGATGAAATTAAGGCTCATAATGAAAAGATAAATAATAAACAAAAGACAAAAAAACAAATTATAAAAGATTTCTGGGAAATTATGAGATGGGATTATGACCAGACAATAGAAAATCACAAAACTCAGAAAGCTAAATTAAAAAATGAAAAATCTGATATTGAACAAAAAAGATCAAAACTACAGGATAAAATTCAAGAACAAAAAACAATAATAAAAGAGGCTCAAAGGGAAATGGTAAATATTCAAGATGCAATTGATGCCATAAATAGCGAATTGATATTTTTTGGATTAGATGGGTTTTCTATTAGCCCAGCTGGCGAAGAGTCTTACAAACTAAAAAGACCAAATGAAGATATAACAAAATTTGAAACATTAAGCGAAGGAGAAAAAACAGTAATTAGTTTTTTGTATTTTTTGGAGTTATGTAAAGGCAAAGAAAACAATGATGAGGTAGTAACAGAGAAAATAGTTGTCATTGATGATCCAATTTCTAGTTTGTCACATATGTATGTTTTTAATGTTGCACAGCTTATAAGAAAAAACTTTTTTAATGATGATTATAAGCAAGTTTTTATTTTGACTCATAATTTGTACTTTTTTCATGAACTACTTCACAAACAAAAAGAAAACAATTGCAAACTTTTTAGACTTTGTAGATCTGAATTTTCTCTATTAGCAGAAATGAATCGTAAAGATATTCAAAATGAATATCAGTCTTACTGGCAAATATTGAAAGATTATAATGAGGGTAAAGCAACAGAAGTAATCTTAGCAAATTCAATGAGAAATATTCTTGAAAGATTTTTTGGATTCATAGAAAAAGATGATTTCAATGAACTTACAAAAGAACTAGAAAAAGATGAGAAAAATAATTTTTTTATAAGATACATAAACAAGGAATCTCATTCTGATCCAATAAATATTTCTGATTCTAAAGAAATTGATCCTCAAATTTTCAAAGAAGCATTTAAAAAAATATTTGAAGATTCAGGATATATTCAGCATTATAATAAAATGATGGCATAAATTATGACCCCAATCTACGAATCCGACGTCGAAAAGCTCTGCATTGAACTGCTGGAAGAGCAGGGATACCGGTATTTGTCCCCGGAAAATCAGGAAACCGAACGTGGAGAGCTTTCAGAAG
>PCUL01000382.1:13229-32151 GCA_002771745.1 Bacteroidetes bacterium CG18_big_fil_WC_8_21_14_2_50_41_14 | reverse complement strand
TTCCACACCATGCTTACCGAAGGCGTAAAAGTTGAATACCTGAAAGACGGGCACTCCCGGGGAGCCGAGATTCAATTGATTGATTTTGAAAATCCTGAAAAAAACAATCTTGTTGTAACCAATCAGTTTACCGTAGTTCAAGACCACGCCAACAAACGTCCCGATGTAGTTTTACTCATCAATGGTTTACCATTGGTGGTTATTGAGCTTAAAAACCCCACCGATGAAAATGCCACGGTAAAAAAGGCGTTTACTCAACTGCAGAATTATAAGAATGCCATCCCCGGCTTATTCTTTTACAACAGCATTTTGGTTGCTTCCGATGGACTGGATGCCAAAACAGGATCACTGACTGCCGGGTTTTCACGGTTTATGAACTGGAAAACAGTTGATGGGGTAAAGGAGGACAAATCGACTATTCCACAAATGGACACTTTGATTCGGGGCTTATTACGTCCGGATGTATTGCTGGACATGATTAAACAGTTCACCGTTTTTGAGAAATCAAAAAGCGAAGACCCCAAAACCGGAATGGTTCGGGTTGAAACTGTAAAAAAAATTGCAGCTTATCATCAATATCATGCGGTTAACAAAGCCGTAATTTCCACAACGCGTGCGGTTGGGATGAATTCTCTGGTGAGTGAAAACCCCGAACGCTATGGACTCCCCAGCGTGGAGCAACAAGCCATTGGTGACCGCAAAGCCGGAGTGGTGTGGCACACCCAGGGAAGCGGGAAATCACTTTCGATGGTGTTTTACACAGGAAAAATTGTATTGGAGCTTAATAATCCAACGGTGGTGGTAATTACCGACCGGAACGACCTGGACGAACAATTGTTTGAAACCTTCGCCGGGTGCAAGCAGTTGCTCCGACAAGAACCTGTGCAGGCAAACAGCCGTGCTGATTTAAAGAAACTTCTCAAAACAACTGGTGGAGGAATCGTATTCACCACCATCCAAAAATTTTCTCCTGAAGATGGTGAAAATGATTTTGACCTCCTTTCAGTTCGTGAAAACATTGTTGTTATCGCAGATGAAGCCCACCGCACACAGTATGGTTTTGGTGCAAAAAATGTTGAAAAGGATGGAGAAATGCTCACCCGTTACGGGTTTGCAAAATATTTGCGCGATGGATTGCCAAACGCTACGTTTATTGGCTTTACCGGCACGCCAGTTGAAAAAGAAGACGCATCCACACCTGCTGTATTTGGAAATTATGTGGATGTGTATGATATCGAACAAGCTGTTGAAGATGGTGCTACTGTTCGGATTTACTATGAATCACGACTTGCAAAAATCCACTTAAAAGAAGACGAAAAAGAGAAGCTGGATGCAGAAGTGGAGTCCATTACCGAAGGTGAAGAATCAACTGCCAGTGAAAAAGCCAAAGCGAAATGGACACAATTGGAAGCTATCATTGGTCACCGTGATCGGATAAGAGTTGTAGCAAAAGACATTGTTGATCATTTTGAAAAAAGGCGTGAAGCCTTTGATGGCAAGGGAATGATTGTGACCATGAGCCGCCGGATTGCCGTTGAATTATATGAAGAAATCACCAAACTGCGACCAGACTGGCACAGTGAAGACAAAACAAAAGGGGTTGTCAAAGTCATCATGACATCCACTTCTTCCGACCCGGAAAATTGGCAACTTCACCACACCTCTAAACAAGAACGAAAAGCACTTGGAACCCGGTTAAAAGACACCAAAGACCAATTAAAACTGGTAATTGTAAGAGATATGTGGCTTACCGGATTTGACGCCCCATGTTTAAAAACCATGTATGTGGATAAACCCATGCGAGGACATAACCTCATGCAAGCCATTGCAAGGGTAAATCGTGTTTATGGTGATATCGAAGGTGGGTTGATTGTGGACTATATTGGCATTGCTTCCGACTTAAAGAATGCCATGGCGACCTATACGGAAAGTGGAGGACAGGGAAAACCTTCCTTTGACCAAGCTGAGGCTGTGGCTATGATGCTTGAAAAACAAGAGGTTGTCTGTCAGCTTTTTGACAGGTTTAACTACGAGCGGTATTTCACATCAGGGACACATGATAAATTGACGATCATTCTGGAAGCCCAGGAACATATTTTGGGTTTAGATGATGGAAAGAATCGGTTTACCAGAGAGGTAGGTTTGCTTTCAAAGGCATTTGCATTGTCAGTACCACATCTTAAGGCAATGGAAATCAAAGACGACATTGGCTTTTTTCAGGCAATAAAAGCCCGCCTCACCAAGTTTGAACCAACTGGTAGTGGGAAAAGCGATGAAGAAATTGAATCCGCCATCCGTCGGATTATTGATCGTGCTGTAGTTGCCGATGACGTGGTAGATATTTTTGATGCTGCCGGAATTAAAAAACCTGATATTTCTATTTTGTCTGATGAATTCATGGATGAAATCAGAAACATGAAACGGAAGAACATTGCCCTGGAATTGCTGAAAAAACTTCTGAACGACGAGATAAAGGGCAGAACAAAGCGCAACTTTATCCAAAGCAGAAAACTTTCGGAGATGTTGGAAAATGCCATTAAACGCTATCAAAATAATTTATTGTCAGCAGCCCAGATTATTGATGAGTTAATTGAATTGGCGAAAGAAATACGCAAAGAGGACAACAGAATCAAAGAATTGGGACTTACCGAATATGAAGTCGCCTTTTACGATGCCTTGGCAAATAACGACAGTGCCAAGGCAGTTATGAGTGATGAAGTATTAAAGGAACTAGCCCACGTTTTGGTGGAGCGGGTTCGTGCCAATACCGCCATTGACTGGACAATAAAGGAAAGCGTTCAGGCGAAGCTCAGAACGATTGTGAAACGAACCTTGCGCAAATATGGATATCCGCCTGACATGCAACTGCTCGCCACAGAAAATATCCTCCAACAGGCAAAACTTTTGGCGGATGAATGGAGTGAAAAAGTTAAAAAGGTTATCCATTAAAATTGATTATTTGCTTGCGGATTTAAGGTTAATTTGAAAATATAAAGCTGCGAACTACCAGAAGGGAACCATTAAAAACCCATCCCAATTAATGTGAATTTGGATGAAAAATGAATAGCTGTATCAATCTGACCTCCTCTATCAACCAGCCTCCACCACCATCAAAATAGCCGGATTGTATTATTCGAATATATCCAGTATTTTTGCACAAAATGATAACTATGAACATTAGTGACTTTATTGCTAAAGTAGAAGCCGAGTTTGAAGATGTAGAACCCGGCACACTTACTCCGACTACCATACTAAAAGAAGCATTCACCTGGGATTCGGTGAACGCGTTGATTTTTTTAGCACACGTTAATGTAGAATATGATGTGGAAATTAGTGCCAACGAGCTGATTGAAGCTGTTTCGGTAAACGATTTATACAACCTGGTAGAATCAAAATTGACTAAGATAGCGTAAATGGCCCTCTTTTCGGTTCCGGATATAAAAATTTCAGGAATTGCAGCCTGCGTGCCCGAGGATGTGTACCTTAACAGTGAGTACGATTGGGTGGAGGAAAAAGAACGCGCTACCCTCATCAGAACCATTGGTGTAGAACAAAAACGCCACGCACGAAAAGGCACCACTACTGCGGACCTGTGTTATGATGCTGCCGAAAAATTACTGGAATTGCTTCGCTGGGAAAGAAAAGACATCGAATTGGTCATCTTCGTTTCACAATCACGTGATTATATTATTCCCGCTACTGCGGGATTGTTGCAGGACCGGTTGGGGTTGTCTCACGCTACCATGGCGTTCGATATCGGACTGGGTTGTTCAGGCTATGTGTACGGACTTTCTGTCATCGGAAGCCTGATGTCTACAGGTCGGATAAAAAAAGCCTTACTGTTTACCGGTGATATTTCAACCCTCAACACATCCTTCCGCGACAAAAGCGCTTTTCCTCTTTTTGGTGATGCAGGAACGGCCACGGCCCTCGAATACAGTCCGGGCACCAAGCCAATGGTGTTCAACTTACAAACCGATGGCTCAGGATACGATGCCATTCTCATTCCCGATGGTGGCATCCGGAATTTTGCCGACAAAGAAACCTCGTTTGAGTACCACAAAATAAGCGAAGGCATTTATCGAAATGGGTTTAACATTGCCCTGGATGGTATTCAGGTGTTCAATTTTTCGCTGCGTGAAGTGAAACGAAATGTAAACCTGTTGATGGAGTTTGCAGGGACTTCCCTGGATGAGGTGGACTACCTGGTGCTTCATCAGGCCAATAAGTTGATGAACGAGACCATCCGTAAACAATTGAAATTATCACCCGTGAAAGTGCCGCTTTCGCTGAAAGAATACGGAAACACCAGTTCGGCTTCCATTCCTTTAACGATGGTCACCCAGATTAGGGAAGTGTTGGAGGCAGGCAAATCGCGGATGTTGCTTTCGGGCTTTGGCGTTGGCCTTTCGTGGGGATCGGTATTACTGGAAACAGACCACCTGCTATGTCCTGCCATATTGGTACATCCTAATCCTTAACGCCATGAACTTTTGTAACCTTACCGGAAAAACCATCCTGATCACCGGAGCCTCCTCGGGAATAGGCAGGCAAACAGCCATCCTGGTTTCGCAACAAGGAGCCAAAGTGATTATTGCCGGACGCGATGAAGCACGACTGATGGAAACCCTTACCATGATGACTGGCTCTGAACACCAGCTATATATTGGCGACCTTACAGAAGAAGCATCCATTTTTGCTCTGGCAAAAATGGTGCCTGAAATCGATGGGTTGGTTCATGGAGCGGGAATCGTTGGCCCAACACCCACCAAGTTTATCCGTCAATCAGACATCGACCACCTGTTGCGCATTAACTTTGAAACCCCGGTATTGTTGACATCACGCTTGTTGTTGCTAAAAAAACTGCGCAACAAGGGTTCTGTTGTCTTTATCTCCACCATCGCTACGCGATCGCCATATTTTGGAGGTGCCTTATATACTTGTGCTAAAGCGGGATTGGAAGCCTATTCACGTTCGTTGGCACTCGAACTCGTGAAAAGGGGAATCCGTTCCAACTGTCTGCAACCCGGATTGGTTAATACACCACTCATCAACCAACCGGCCAGCGAAGGTCAGATAGAGATGGTGGAAGAATCGCTGCAACGCTATTTACATAAATATCCAATGGGCGTGGGGGAAGCCAGTGACGTGGCCAATACCATTCTGTTTTTGCTTTCCGATGAATCGAGATGGGTTTCAGGCACATCCATTCCCATGGGAAGTGTGATTCAGTAGTTGGAAATCGATTACTTTTGTCATTAAAACCAATGTTGCCATGACCAAAGATTTCTCTGTAGTAGTACCCGTATTTAACAGCGCCGGCTCGCTTACCGAATTATTTAACCGTCTAAAGGCTTTTTTTGAGGGACAAAAGAAAAGTTTTGAGGTGATTTTTGTGGAAGATGGAGGGGATGACCGCAGTTGGGAAGTGTTGGGCAAGCTTAAAGAAAATTTTCCGGATTTGGTTAAGGCCATCAAGCTCGACCGCAACTTTGGCCAGCACAATGCGACCTTGTGTGGATTTGGTTTTGCCAAAGGAAACCAAATCATAACCATCGATGATGACCTGCAACATCCTCCGGAGGAAATCATAAAACTGATTCAAAAGGCTGAAATTGAGCAAAGTGTTATCACCTATGGGATTTATTCCAAAAAGCAACATTCATTTGCACGCAACATACTGAGTAAGAGTGTTAAAACCTCGTCTAAACTTTTTCATAACGGGGCTGAAAACGGTTCTTCTTTTCGACTGATCGACAGGAAAATAGTCCAAAAAGTGCTCGATCATCAGGTTAGTTTCGTATTTATTGATGAAATAATCTATTGGTACACCGATAAAATTGCCTTTGTGGAAGTGAACCATGTGAAACGCGAACACACCAAATCGGGTTACAACCCGATGCGGTTATTTATGATGGCCGCCAACCTTACCTATTTTTACACCAATATCCCACTTAAAATTATGGTCTACAGTGGATTTATTATCTCCTTCTTTTCTTTTGTAACGGCCATCAAATTCATCATTCAGAAAATATTTTTTAATGTACCGCTTGGGTATACTTCGGTGATTGTCACGATATTATTTTCAACCAGCATCATTGTTTTTAGCCTGGGAGTAATTGGTGGATATTTAAGCAGGATACAAACCGTTCAAAATAAAAAACCACCTTATCATATCAGCAAGGTACTGGATTGACATTAAAACTTGCACAAAGTTTAAAACTTTTGGAAAGCTAGTTTTAGACTTACAAATCGCTAAATCCGGTTAGTTTTTTTGGATTGAATATTTTAAGATATGTTTTTGCCAGCATCAATGGCCAACGGCTCAGGATGCGCTCACGCCAGGTATAGGGGAAATGATCAACTATTTTTGTCAGCAACCTCAACTTCCAGGCGATGACAATACCTGGGAAAGCCAGTAAGTAAATCCATAAACCGGGATGCTTGTATTCCCGCTGATATCCGGCCAGTTCGGCATATTTTCCAGCAGCAGTATCTGCAATTTTAATTTGTCTTTTGGTTAATTCTTTTTTGTAAACGCCAATTTTATCGGGATTGATCTTTTTAAATAAACTTGAATGGAATTTCCGAAAAACTTCTGACTTTGACATTTCATGATCCAAATCGGCTTGTTTGTAAAAGTCGAATATCCGCTGATCGAAGGGAACTCCGGTAAACTCGCACAAGCGTTTCATCTCCTTTTCGGGATGCAATACCAGGTCTTCATATTTAATTTCGATGTGTGTACCGGGGTGTTTTTTCACCATTTCACGAAAGTGCCTGACAAACAAACGCCATTTAAATACCACGAGCGAAATCATGGGCAGCTCAAAATCCACATTGCGTACCGAGACAAAATGGTCGCGATAATCGCGGGTAATATGGATGAATTTGGCGTTGGGAAAAATTTTAGCCAAACGTTCGGTATAAATGGTATAACCCGGGTTTTTATCCCCAAAAAACAGGATATCGCCCTTTGGGTAAATGGATTGATATTGCAGGTAAACCACCTTGCAGATATCACCATAGGGATGGTTTCCCGCGAAGGGAAGCAATGCCTTTTTTAACGCTTCAGGCGAGATATTCCAGGTCGAAAACAACCATTGATTCTGAACATCTGCAGCAAAAGCATCAAGCAGGTCCATGGTCCAGTTGGTGACCTTTCCGTAGCGGGAATACAAGTTTACAACAAATTGTGATTCAGGTGGTATCACAACATGCGCGTTGGCATCAAACAAAGTCCGAAGCAACGTGGTTCCTGAGCGAGGTCGTCCAACAATGAAGAAAAAAGGGAGGTTTTGTGAAGTGGTCATAAGTCAATTTAAAAAATGCCTGTTTACCTGTTTAATGGCAGTCCATTCAGCATGTTGTTGATGTCCAAAGGAGACTTTTTATTTCCAAAAGCCGTATTGTGCCTTTCCATATTTGAAGTGAAAGCCCAGGCTGCAGCCTTGGCACTCTTGGTGGCCTTGAGGGTTTTCAGCATCTTTTTATACAAGGTTTTTTCATTCCACATCATGCTCCAGCAAGTGTGCATGGTTTCCATCAACTCTTCGGGCGACATCAATTTGGGTTGATGGATTACCTCTAAAAAATGATAATGCTTCCAGTCTTCAGGAAAATTGGTGAAGAGTAACCTGTTTTCTTTTTCCAACCGTTCAAACAAACGCGTTCCGGGCAAAGGTGTTATAATGGTGGCCTGCATGGCATCAATCCCCGACTGGATGGCATAATTGGCCCTGTTTTCAAGGTCTTGTATCGAATCGGAGTCCAGGCCAAAAACCAAGGCCCCCAGCACGCTGATGCCATGTGAATGAATTTTTTTAAACGCCTCTTCATAATGTTCCACACCAATTTTCAGGTTCATCTTTTTATTGGTTTCCTGAAGCTGTTCTACTTTTTCGGATTCGATGCCAATCAAAATCATTTTGCATCCGCTTTCAGCGGCATACTTCAGCACCTCATCTTGGTCGGCAATGTTGAGTGAAGCCTGACAATACCAATCCTTTTTAATGCCACGGGCAATCATGCCCTTGAAAAGCTGAACAGCCCTTTCGACTGAAGCCTTGTTGTAGCCAATGATGTTGTCATCTACAAAAAACAGATGCTCGCTGGTGATGGTCTCGAGTTCGTCCAGCACATCCTCTATCGGACGTGCCCGATAGTGATTGCCATTAAAGGTGTGCACAGAACAAAAATCGCAATTCATCGGACAGCCTCTTGTAGTTTGAATATTTGAATAGGCATAACCCGGATTAAACAGATCCCTGCGCGGCCATGTGGCATTTTCCAATGGAAGCTGATCGCCATAATAACGCTTTTTGAGTTTATCTTCCTCGAAATCGGCGAGCACTTTTGACCAAACGGCTTCCGCTTCTCCCACCACGATGGAATCGGCATATTGTACAGCTTCATCGGGCCTCATACTCACATGTATCCCGCCGAGAACCGTTTTTATGCCTTTCGATCTGTAAATTTCAGAAATCTGATAGGCCCGATTGGCAGCTGATGTAAGGGCGGTTATCCCGACAAAATCGGCAGGCGTATATTGAAACTCCCCGAAGTTTTCGTCCAGAATTTCTATGTCCCATTCATCCGGGGTGAGCCCGGCAATAAGTCCTAAACCCAGTGGAGGCGAAATAGTGCTGGTGTCGAATAATGCATCCCGTTTATACGGATTCAGTGGATTGATCAGTAATAATTTCTTTTTCCTTTTCAAATTTTAACTTTTGATACCTGCACAAAAGTAATATTTTTTGTGAACAGGATTGGCTTTCAGCACCCGGGTGAGCATCCCGGCCTGACTCTGTTATGCGTGAGAAGTGAGTATGACAACTGCCAACAAACGGGATATTGCTAATTCAATACAAGGTAAACAGGAAAAATCTATTTTTGCGATCGCTAAGGATATTTTCAAACTTCGGCTTTTAGCCAATTGCTATGATTTTAACTAAAGGAAATATTTCATTCAGAAGGCTAACCATCGATGATATCGAGCTGGTTAGAAACTGGAGAAACTCACAGCAAATTAATCAATACATGGCATTTCGTGACTATATTACCCCTGAAATGCAGGTAGCATGGTTTCATTCCATCAACAACATGAATAACCTCTATTTTATCATCGAATATAAAAATGAAAAAGTAGGAGTTTTTAATGGAAAGGACATCAACTGGGAACAAGGAACCATGGAAACGGGTATTTTCATAGCTGAAGAGAAGTACATAAACACCGAACTGCCCTTATTGGCCGTACTTTCGTTTGGGGAAATCGGGTTAAACATTTTTAATATGACCAGTTATGCCCACATGTTAAAATCGAACAAACGTGCTATCCGATACAATAAACTGTTGGGTTTTGAATTGTGCGATGGTCAGGAAGAACTTGAGAATCAACTATACGTGTTAAATAGGGAACGTTTTTTTCAACGGACAAAGTTGCTTAAAAAAGCCCTTTTTAAAATTATGGGAGTGACAGAAACCATACTGGTTTTCGAAAGAGAAGATATGAAAAGCGGCCTCAAGGACTTTTTCATGAAACAAGTTACTCCATCCATGATTGGAGAGGTTGTTGAAACGACGGATTCTGTTATCCTTCGTTTTCGCACCATGTAGGTACGACGAAAAATTTATCTTTGCCACGGATATCAACGCGTTTTATGAAAATACCATTTAACAAGCCCTATTGCCAGGGCAAGGAACTCGAGTACATTAAGTCAGCAATGGATTTTGGCCACATTTCGGGCAATGGTATTTTTACACAGAAAGTGCATGCATTTTTCGAACAGCGTTATGGCTACAAAAAGACATTTATGACCACCTCGTGTACCGATGCCTTCGAGATGGCGGTCATGCTAATGGACCTCAAACCCGGCGATGAGGTCATCATGCCTTCTTTTACCTTTGTTTCCACCACCAACCCATTTATTCTAAAGGGTGCACACATCGTGTTCGCCGATACCCTGCCCAATCATCCCAACATCGATTTGGACGAAGCAGAAAAGCTCATCACCAGGAAAACCAGGGTGTTGGTTGTGATGCATTACGGCGGGGTAGCTGTCGACATGGACAAAGCCGTTGCGTTGGCAAAAAAATACAACCTGGTTCTTTTTGAAGACGTAGCCCATGCCATCGATTCGTACTACAAAGGAAAACCATTGGGTAGTTTTGGCCATTTTGCTGCCTTTTCGTTTCACGAAACCAAGAATATCAGTTGTGGCGAAGGTGGCTTATTGATTATTAATGATGAAAAATACATCGCCAGGGCTGAGATTGTGTGGGAAAAAGGGACCAACCGAAGTGCGTTTTCAAGGGGTGAAGTAAGCAAATACGAATGGGTGGACGTTGGCTCTTCATTTGTCCCATCAGAGATTATTGCTGCCGTATTGTGTGCCCAAATTAACATGATTGACGAAATCCAGCAACAGCGAATTCTGCTTTGGGAGAGGTATTTTACTAACCTGGCTCCACTAGCTAAAAAAGGGTACATTGCCCTGGACGATCTACCTGATTATGCCACCAACAATGGCCACCTGTTCTATTTTCTGATGAAGGATCAGCAATCAAGAAACCTCCTTTTGCAATACCTGAATGATCATTTTGTTCATGCAGTTTTTCATTATCTGCCGCTACACAAGAGCCCGTATTATGCCGACAAGCACGATGGACGTGAGTTGCCAAACACCCAAAAATATACCGACACACTCATACGTCTGCCTATGTTCTTCGAGTTGACTCCCGATGCAGTGGATTTTATTTGCGGAATTGTAGGTCAGTTTTTTGAAGAAAAACAAACCGGTTACTTCTCGTAAAAATGCATCTCCAGGATGTATTGATATACTTTTTCCGGCAGCCAAAAACTCATGTCCTTTTTTTGATGGATGGCTTTACGGATAAAACTGGAAGAAATTTCCATTTGAGGAGCTTTAAAAAGGTCAATTGACGGGTGATTTGCGTAATCACCCAAAACGTAGCCGGGACGGGGATATACATAAAACCGGGTTTGACGTAACAGCACCTGAAAGTTCTTCCATTTGTGGAACTTTTCGAAAATATCAGAACCACTGATGAGAATAAATTCCCGGTTAGGATACTTTTCCTGAATATAGGTTAGCGTGTCGATGGTATAGGACGGAACAGGCATTTTAAATTCAATATCGGTGACTCCCAACTTCGGGTGATCCTCTATGGCCAGTCGAACCAAGGCAAGACGATGATAATCAGCTAACAATGTTTTTTTGTCTTTTAAAGGATTTTGAGGCGATACCACAAACCATACCTCATCCAGGTCGGTAAACTCAGCCATGTAATTGGCTAAAACAAGGTGGCCAACATGAATGGGATTAAATGACCCAAATAACAATCCGGTTTTTTTAACTTCCTTCAAAGGGTATGTTTTAAAATTTCACAGATTCATCTTTTTCAGATTCCCAACTTTGGCAACATATGTTTTTACACTTCATCACTTAATGGTTTAAAAAGCACTTTCCCGTCACTCATGTTGCCCAGATAGCTTTTCAAACCGTTCACAACCTCATCCAATGCAATCATACGCTGTATTCGTGTCTTCCAGGCACCTTTGATAAACTGTTCTTGCAGCAAATAAGAAATACGCTCAAATTCATCTTGATCCAGCTCCTGCCGCCACGACGACAGGTTAAAACCCGAAATGAGTTTATCCTGAAAAATGAGTTCCATAACGCTGATGTCAGTCATGGGTTTGTTGGATAAACCACCATAGACCACCAGTTCAGAATTGGGTGGCATGGCATTGAACAACATCCCC
Organism: Bacteroidetes bacterium CG18_big_fil_WC_8_21_14_2_50_41_14; assembly: GCA_002771745.1. GTDB lineage: Bacteria > Bacteroidota > Bacteroidia > Bacteroidales > F082 > UBA6244. The sequence continues at coordinate 20,366 of PCUL01000382.1, read as the reverse complement.
GATTGAGCACCACCTACGGCATCAAAAGCAACTGTAGCATCCAGTTGATGAGCAAGTTCGCGTACCGCACTTTCAAATTCCTCATCGGTTTCATTCAGGACATATTTTTCACCTGCGTCAATCAAACGTTTTGCCGTCTCGGTATTCCTCACGATATTAATCACTTCTACCTGATGTTGGGCAGCGAGGTTTCTGATAAAAGCCGGAACCTGTCCGCCGGCTGCATTTACGATCACCGCGCTGCAACTCCTTTCTATGGCAATATTGAACAGGCCGAAAGCTGTGAAAGGATTAATTGCAAAACAGGCCGCCTGATCCATATCCATGTCATCACGAAGGTGGATCAGGTCAGTTTTTTTCAGCGTTATATATTCAGACCAACTTCCGTGACCATCGTTTTGAGCAAAAAAACTGACTTTTTTCCCAATTAAATTCACCAATTCATGGCCGGCTTCAACCACCGTCCCTGAACCTTCGAACCCCGGGACTACAGGTAAAGTTTTCACCACATTGTATGATCCCTGAATAAAAGCAATATCCGAAGGATTGGCAGGTGCGGCATGCACTTTAATCACTACTTCATCAGCATCAGGCACTGTCCGCTCAATTTGTTCGACTTTCAAGCTTAAGAGTGCCCTGAGTACATTTCGGTTATATTGATGCAGAACGATGGATTTCATCATATTCATTTTAAACGCTTAAATTTTACTCAGATAAAAACTCTGTAACCAGTGTCACGACTTCATTTACGGCTTTATCCAACCGATCGTTAATCACCACTACATCAAAATGTTCGGCGAAAGTAAGCTCAAACTCCGCCTTTTCAACACGGATGTCAATATCTTCTTTAGGGTCGCTGCCCCTTTGTTCGAGTCGCGTCCTCAGTTCCTGAACAGAAGGGGGCTGTATAAACACTGACAGGGCTTTCATTCCGAAAACAGCTTTGATATTCATACCACCCATCACATCCACATCGAACAATACGTGGGTGCCCTGGTTACGTAAACGTTCTACCTCTGAAACCAGCGTCCCATACAGGCGGTCTTTGTACACCTCTTCCCACTCTACAAACGCATGTTCTTCGATTTTTTTTTTGAATTCTTCTACCGAGAAGAAATAGTAATCCTTCCCATGTACCTCTCCATCGCGGGGAGGACGACTACATGCGGAAACCGAAAAAGCCAGGTTCGGCACCTGTTTCATCAGTTCTTTAACAATTGTTGTTTTTCCCGATCCCGATGGAGCCGAGAAAATAATCAGCTTACCTTTTTTCATATATGAAGGAAAGATTTTTTACAAAATATTAAACAACTGCTCTTTAATTTTTTCTAATTCGTCTTTCATCAGCACCACAATACGCTGAAGTTGAGAGTCGTTTGCCTTAGAACCCAGTGTGTTCACCTCCCGACCAATTTCCTGGCTGATAAAACCAAGTTTTTTGCCCGAAGAAGTTTCTTCGTCGAGGGTATCCAGAAAATAATCGCAGTTATTTTTCAACCTGACTTTTTCTTCGGTAATATCTAGTTTTTCGATGTAATAAATCAACTCTTGCTCCAGGCGATTTTTATCTACCTGCAAGTCATACGACTGATTATTTAAAGATGCTAAAATCCGTTCCCGAATGCGGGTAAGTCGTTCCTGTTCAAATGGCTCCACCTCGGTAAGCAATTGTTTAATTTTTTCCACACGAGCAACAAACTCATTTTTTAATAAAGCGCCTTCCTGAATTCTGAATTGATCGACAGCCGCAATGGCATCAGAAAACCCTTGTGAAACAATGACCCACTCCTCTTTATCGGCATCCTCATCACCTGAAATCAAAACATCAGGCATTTTAATAACGATAGAAAGGACATCTTGCGGTAAGGGTTCGAGCGTAGCCTCTGACAATTGCTTCATCAGCTGATAATACTGAAGTGCTACCGGCATATTTAACTTTAGCGAACCTCCTTCGGCCTTCTCCTCAACGGTAAGCAAAATATCTACTTTTCCCCTGTCGAGCCCTTTTGCGAGTAAATTTCTAATTTCCAGTTCGCGGTCTTTTAAGCTTCCGGGAACCCGTAAATTTACATCCAGCGTTTTACTGTTTAGCGTTCTTATTTCAATGGCATATTTACGTCGGGCAGATTCAGTAACCTGCTTACCGTACCCGGTCATGGATTTAATCATTGTAAGGTAATTTTAGTGGTACAAAGATAGAAAAGTTACACAGGCGAAAAGGAGAACACTTTTGGTTATATTTGCGTCATGAGCGCAAAGTACTACTTATTGGTTCTTCTATTGCCTGTTTCTCTATCCATTTTCCCCAATCCCTACGATAAAATGGATAGTATTGAAGCAAGGATGAATCAATTGGAAGGGGTTGAGCATATAAAAGCGCTATTGGTTTTATCGGAATCTTATAGAAATACTGCTTTTAACGATTGCCTCAAATATGGTATAAAAGCAGCACAATTGGCCAGTAGGGAAAATGAATACGATATGGAAGCGCAGGTTTATAAATCACTGGGTAACAGTTGCTATTTTCATGGAGAGCTTGATATGGCCAACGACTATTATCGAAAAGGGTTGCGCGGCTTTCAAGGCACCAATAATTTACAAGGGCAAGCCAACTGTTTGAATAACATCGGGCTCATTTTTGAGGAAACTTCCCGATTCGATTCTGCCCAATATTATTATCAAAAATCGCTGGATATTGAGAGCCAAATCGGTAATAAAAGGGGCATAGGGATTTCATTGTTGCAGTTGGGAAACCTAAGCTATTACCGCGATGAACTCCAAAATGCACTCGACAATTATTATCGTGCCATGCTGATTTTCAGGGATGAAAACGACAGCGCCAGTTTGGCCTTGTCATACAATAGCATGGGCATTATCTATCGTGAATGGAGCTTGTTTGATAAAGCCCTTGATTACTATCAACTTGCCATTCCTATTTTAGAGCAGACAGGAGATGATAGAAGTTTGTCGCAAGTATTGACCAACTTGGGGGAGATTTATAATTTTGAATTGAAAGACTTTCAAAAAGCCAAACAATTCTATGATCAATCGCTCAGCCTAAAACATAAAATGAACGACAAAATCGGTATTGCCCTCTTAAATAATAACCTGGGAACGTTGTATGCAAACATGAAGGATACCTCCAATGCAATTAGGCATTTCAGAATGAGCCAACAGTTGTATGAAGAGTTTCATGGTGAAACGGGCCTTGTCATGGTCTTGTACAACATGGGATCGCTATTTCTGGATCATCATCAGTACGACAGAGCCTTACCCTATTTTTTGCAAAGCCTGAAAATGGCAGAAGACTTTAAATATGTGGAATTCATTCGCCTGAATCAAGTTGCCTTAATGAATAGTTATGCCGCTCTTGGAAAATATCAGCTATACCAAAACTATTTTAAGCTGGTGACCCTTGATAAAGATTCGCTTATTGAGAGACTAAACGTGTTGCAAAGCCATGAATCAGAAGGTAAATTCAGAACCGAAGAAGCGTTGGAAGAAGCTAGAAAACTTCAAATATCAAACGAATTAAAGGAAGCTGAAATCAGAAAATACAAATTGATTTTAGCAGGAGTCAGCGCACTCTTTTTTTTCATGTTGATGGGTTATGCGTTATTTACCAAATTAAAAAAACATCCATGATTATACAAGAGCCTTACCACCTTTTTGCCGAGCCACTCAGGTATTATGAATTTATGATTGAAGATATTGAGTCTGCCGAGCGATATATTTACCTCCAGACTTTCAGGGTTGGTAAAGATGTAATTGGGGATAGGTTTAGAAGAGCCTTGACTAAAAAAGCCAAGCAAGGCGTTGAAATAAAGATATTGATTGATTACTGGGGAGCAGGACCGATTAATTCTGAATATTTTAAAGAATTAATCCAATATAAAGGAGAGGTGCGTTTTTTTCAAAAAATCAAATACAATACAGATATATTTACCAAAAGCCATAAACGAAACCACCGTAAGTTATTACTCATCGATGATAAAATCAGCTATATTGGTTCATCAAATATTACCGGTTATAACCTTAACTGGCGTGAATCGGTTTTGCGTATAAAGAGTAACCTGACGCCTGTTTTTGTTAAATTATTTAAACAAGATTTCAAAAATTTTAATAAATATAATATCAATACCAATAGCAGGACATATACCATCAAATTCAACGGTTTTGAAATAATTCGGGACGCTCCATCAATAACTTTTAAAAAGATTAACAATAAATTTATCCGACTTATCAAAAATGCAGAGCATCAGGTGGTTATTGAAACTCCCTATTTTCTGCCGGGATACTTTCTGCGAAAAGCACTCACCGACGCGGCTCAACGAGGGGTGAAGGTTAATGTGTTGCTTCCTAAGCAATCGGATGTTACCTTGATAGATATTTTGAGGAACAAATACCTGGGTCCCCTTAACAAGAAAGGAGTTAACTTTTTGTTTTATCAACTAAATAACCTGCATGCCAAGTTGTTGCTAATTGATAACTCCTATTTTGCCATTGGCTCATCAAATTTCGATTACCGCAGCTTTCGGTATATGTATGAAATTATGCTGATTGGGACAGACAGCAATATTATTGACCAAATCAGTGCCCATGCCAACCGTACCCAGGAAGATACTCAGCCATTTGATTATGTAAAATGGAAAGACCGGCCACTAATAAATAAGGTTTTCGAATGGATACTTTTGCCTTTCAGGCATCTGCTTTAAGTTGCGGGTAAAACAATTGAAATAGTTAAGAATCGCTCCAAATTCGGAATAAACCCTTCAAAATCTCCCTTGGTTTCGCTATAAATTACTAATTTTGAAACTTCAAATTTTATTTACATTAAACAGATTTTTTATAATAAATAGATTGAACAATGACAGAAAAAATCACGGCAAAAATGGCCATCGGGTTAGAGGATGATTATGGTGCACATAATTATCATCCGCTACCCGTGGTGCTTAAAAAAGGGTTGGCAGCTAAAGTGTGGGATGTGGACGGCAAAGAGTATTTCGATTTCCTTTCAGCCTATTCAGCTGTAAACCAGGGACATTGTCACCCAAAAATTGTAAGCGCACTCATTGAACAGGCGCAGACACTCACCCTAACTTCACGGGCTTTTTACAACGATGCGCTCGGTCCTTACGAAAAGTACATCACCTCATATTTTGGGTACGATAAAGTACTGCCGATGAACACCGGGGCAGAAGCTGATGAAACAGCACTTAAACTCTGCCGTCGTTGGGCTTACGATAAAAAGGGAATTCCATCCGATCAGGCAAAAATCATTGTCTGTGCTGATAACTTTCATGGTCGTACCATCACCATCATTTCTATGTCGACCGATCCGGAATCAAAAGCCAACTTCGGGCCTTATACCCCCGGATTTATCGTAATTCCTTACAACGATTTGGAGGCTCTGCAAAAGGAACTTGAAGATCCAAATGTAGCCGGTTTTTTGGTCGAACCCATTCAAGGGGAAGCAGGCGTGATGGTGCCTGACGAAGGATACTTAAAAAAAGCATACGACTTGTGCAAATCGAAGAACGTCCTGTTTATTGCGGATGAGGTTCAAACCGGCATCGGCAGAACAGGAAAATTGTTGGCTTGCGATCATGAAGGTGTGCATCCCGACATCCTGATTCTTGGAAAAGCATTGTCAGGTGGTGTATATCCTGTTTCAGCGGTATTGTCCAATAACGAAATCATGCTTACGATAAAACCGGGACAGCATGGATCTACTTTCGGTGGAAACCCGCTTGCTGCCAGGGTGGCAGTGGCTGCACTCAAAGTGGTGAAGGAGGAGAAATTGGCCGAAAAGGCTGAAAAGATGGGGGTTATCTTCCGGCAGGAAATGAGAAATATTAAATCGGATATGATTGAGCTGGTACGCGGTAAAGGGTTGCTTAATGCCGTTGTGATAAGGCCAAAAAATGGGAAAACAGCCATGGATGTATGTCTGAAAATGGCTGAAAATGGGGTGCTGGCAAAACCAACTCACGACCATATTATTCGGTTCGCCCCTCCATTGGTCATTACTGAAGAGGAGCTACATCAAGCAATAGAGCTTATCAGGAAGTCCATTCTCTCGTTTGAATAACTTAAAAATTCAGGGCAAAAAGAAAAGCCCTCGACCAGGCGGTCGGGGCTTTTCCCATATTAACCTAAAAACCCTCGTAGAAGAGGGATAACCCAAAAAATTAACCTGCTAAAGTTAATCGTTCAATTAAGAACAGGACAAAGATACGAAATAATTAAGACAATAAGTAAAGGTGGCGTAATTTTTTCTTTGAATCAATCATTCCCCTAATCAAAATTGTATGTTTTTTAAATTTAGGAATTTATACACATCAAAGAGGATCACCTGAAGTAATCACGAGTAAGTTGATCTATGATATTTATCATATTGATTAGAAATGAACGTTTACATGTTAAAAAATTCAATTAAATTTTCCCAACATTAAGTTTTAATTATCTTTTTTCTCAGGATATTATCTTCGTAGTTCAAAATTCTTTCCAAGATAAACCTTTCTAACATGTTTATCGTTGGCCAATTCTTCGGCAGTTCCTGACTTAAGGATGGCACCCTCAAACAGAAGATAGGCCCGGTCAACAATGGTCAATGTTTCATGTACATTGTGGTCGGTAATCAGGATTCCAATGTTTTTTTCCTTTAACTTTGAAACGATCAGCTGAATATCTTCAACCGCGATGGGATCCACTCCCGCGAATGGCTCATCTAAAAGAATGAATTTTGGATCAACCGCCAGAGCCCGTGCTATTTCGGTACGGCGCCTTTCGCCGCCTGAAAGCTGAATACCCTTACTTTTTCGGATGGCTTGTAAACCAAACTCGTCGAGCAGCGATTCAATCTTCTCACTTTGTTGTGCTTTATTCAGTTTTGTAAATTCCATTACTGCCCGAAGATTGTCCTCTACACTTAGGTGACGGAAAACAGAAGCTTCCTGCGCCAGGTATCCGATTCCTCTTTGCGCGCGTCTGTACATTGGTTCGTTGGTTATTTCCTGATCATCAAGATACACGCTACCCGAGAGCGGTTTAATAAGTCCAACGATCATATAAAAATTGGTAGTTTTACCTGCTCCATTGGGGCCAAGCAACCCTATTATCTCGCCCTGATTTACC
>PCUL01000382.1:2272-13146 GCA_002771745.1 Bacteroidetes bacterium CG18_big_fil_WC_8_21_14_2_50_41_14 | reverse complement strand
ATTCCTTCCCTGAGAATATCATGTAAGTGAATAACGCCAACATACTTATTTTCTGATACAACAGGCAATTGTGTAATGTTGTTTTTTCGCATGAGCTCGAGGGCTGCCACCACCAACTCATCCTGGTCAACAGTAAGTGGATGTTTTGTCATCACATCATACGCTTTAAGCTGTCTAAAGTCATTGTGCTTTTCAATCATCCTGCGCAAGTCACCATCTGTAATTACGCCAACCAACTCATCGTTGTCGAGTACTGCGGTGGCACCCAGTCTTTTAGACGAAATTTCAATAATTACCTCGGGTATGAGGGCGTTTTGATTTACCGAGGGTAAAGCATTATTTACCGAAAGGTCAGAGACCCTCATGTACAGGCGTTTCCCAAGAGTACCACCCGGATGATACTGAGCAAAGTCGTCGGCTGAAAAACCCCTTGATTCAAGGAGACTAACAGCCAGGGCATCTCCTATCACCAACTGGGCCGTTGTGCTGCTGGTTGGAGCCAGGTTATTCGGGCACGCTTCTTTTTCAACCGTTGAATCCAATACCAAATCAGCTTGCTTTGCCAGATAAGACCCCGTATTGCCAACTAAGGCAATAATCAGGTTTTGACGCGCTTTTAATAAAGGGATTAGTACTTTAACTTCAGGTGTTTCACCACTTTTGGAGATGGCGATAACCACATCATCTTTTCTTACTATACCCAAATCACCATGAATGGCATCCGCAGCGTGCATAAATATGGCAGGTGTGCCTGTAGAATTAAACGTGGCTACTATTTTTTGTGCAATATTGGCACTCTTGCCAATACCCGTAACAATAACCCTTCCTTTTGATTTTAAAATAAGCTCAACTGCCCTAATAAAATCATCAGTCACCGAATTACTTAAATTCTTAATTGATTTCCACTCATTTTCAATGGTCGATAATGCAGCCTGGCGTATTTTTTCTCTTGATTCCAACATTTTTTATTTAAAATAGGTGATTATGCAATTTTTTAGTATTATATTTGTTCATATACACACAATAAAAAACCAAAATTCATTTTGGTAATTCTTTTGAATGCTTAAAATGAATTTCATGACAAAGATATGTTTTATCTACCGAAATGATGGAGACCACAACGGATAAATACAATACCAAAGAATTACTTAAATCATTTTTTGGATTCTCAAAATTTAAAGGCACTCAGGAAGTTATAATTGAAAACCTGCTCAAAGGAAACGATACTTTTGTCGTAATGCCAACTGGAGGAGGAAAATCACTTTGCTATCAACTACCCGCATTGTATAAACCAGGAACAGCTATTATTGTTTCCCCGCTCATTGCTCTGATGAAAAATCAGGTGGATATGATCAGGAATTTTGCCACCCAATCGGGTATAGCCCATGTAATGAATTCGTCGCTTTCAAAAGCTGAAATTACTGAAGTGAGAGAAGATTTGTTGAGTGGTAAAACAAAATTGTTGTACATGGCCCCGGAATCGCTGACAAAAGAAGACAACATCGAATTCCTTAAAAACATCGATATATCCCTCTTTGCCATTGATGAAGCACATTGTATTTCTGAATGGGGACACGACTTTAGACCGGAATACCGGAAATTGCGTCCCATTATAAATGCCATCAACCCGAATATTCCGATCATCGCACTGACTGCAACGGCCACCTTAAAGGTTCAGGAAGATATTTTAAAGAACCTTGAAATCCCCAATGCCCAGGTTTTTAAATCATCATTCGACAGGGAGAACCTATACTATGAAGTGAGGCCAAAAACCAAAGATGTTATTAAAGACATTATCAAATACATCAAATCGCAACCCAACAAATCGGGAATTGTTTATTGTTTGAGTAGAAAAAAGGTTGAAGAAATTGCCGAATCATTGGTTGTCAACGGTATCAGGGCACTGCCATATCATGCCGGATTGGATGCAGCCACCCGCCGTAACAACCAGGATATGTTTTTAATGGAAAATGTGGAGGTGATCGTGGCTACCATTGCCTTTGGGATGGGCATCGACAAACCCGATATTCGGTTTGTAATTCACCATGATATTCCAAAAAGTATTGAAGGCTATTACCAGGAAACCGGACGCGGTGGCCGCGATGGTGGAGAGGGAAACTGCATTACCTTTTATAATTATGACGACATCCAGAAACTGGAAAAATTTATGAAAGATAAGCCTGTCGCAGAGCAGGAAATTGCCAAAGAATTGTTGTTTGAAACAGTAGCCTATGCCGAATCTTCTGTTTGCCGTCACCGGTTGTTACTTCATTATTTTGGTGAATCCTTTACAAAAGAAAATTGTGGTGCATGTGATAACTGTTTGTCGCCAAAAGAAAAGTACGAAGGAAAAGATGAAATCAGACTTGCGTTAAAAGCCATTGTTTCCCTAAAACAACAGTTTAAAGCCAAAACGGTTGCAGAGGTCATTGCGGGTAAAAAAAGCGGTGATGTAAAAAGTATCAAACTCGATCAGCATAAGTATTTCGGAGCAGGCAGCCAACACGATGCCAAATACTGGGTCATGATTATCCGTCAGGCACTCATTCAAAGGCTCGCTGAAAAAGAGATTGAAAACTACGGCATTTTAAAAATTACAGAAGAGGGGAAAGATTACATCAAAGAACCTTACAGCATTCTTATTGCTAAAGATCATGATTATGAGTCGGTTGAGGACGATGACATGATTGTAAATGCCGGTGGACAAAAAGGAGGGGGATCTGACCCGGCCCTTTTTGCACTACTTAAGGACTTGCGTAAAGATATTTCTAAAAAAGAAAATCTGCCTCCATTTGTCATTTTCCAAGATCCTTCTCTCGAAGATATGGCCATACAATATCCTATTGATGAGGAAGAATTGAAACAAATTGTGGGTGTTGGAGCAGGAAAAGCCACCAAGTATGGACAGCCCTTTCTTGAGCTTATACAAAAATATGTTGAGGAAAACGAAATTACACGGCCCAACGATATGGTGATTAAATCAGTGATTAATAAGTCAGGATTGAAAGTGTACATTATTCAAAGCATCGACCGAAAACTACCACTCGATGATATTGCCTACGCTAAAAACCTTTCTCTTTCTGAATTACTTACTGAAATCGAGCGAATCGTGATGTCAGGAACAAAGCTAGATATCAGCTACTACATCAACGATAAAGTGGACGAGTACCATCAGGAAGACATTTACGATTACTTTGCCGAAGCCGAAACAGACTCCATTGAAGATGCTCTGAAAGTACTTGGAGAATCGGAATATAATGAAGAAGAAGTCAGGCTGATCCGTGTTATGTTTTTATCCGAAGTTGGCAACTAACATGCGAAAGTTATTAATTCCCATTTTATTGTTGATTTTAGGACTGACTTCATGTTACAAGAATAATAAAGAACAATCCCCGCTACCCAATAAGTTACTTTCTGAGCAGCAGATGATTGAATTCCTTACTGAAATTCAACTTGCTGAAGGGAAGACTGTTTTGCAAAGAGAAGTGAATAAGAATGTCGGATATTCAGGTTCAAAAACCACTTTGGAGATTTACAGCACCTATGGCATTACACCTGCCCAGTTGGTTGAGAATATGAATTATTACCAGGATCGCACAGAGGTGATGATTAAAATTTATGATGGAGTGCTTGCTAATCTGAGTCAGCTACAGGAGGAGGTTAAAGTAAGAAAGCAGAAAGAGTTAAAAGCCGATAAAATAAAAAAAGACTCCTTGCAGGTGTTTGACAACCAAAAAATAAGAATTCTGCCTTCCGGGATAAAAAAAGTGGACTATTTAACCCCCAACCTGACTATCTCAGATTATTTTGAAAAGATAGCGTCCCGCGATTCTGTATCTATTCCGTTATCGAGCTGGTAATTGAACGACAATTTATTTTGATTGATATAACTTCCTGAACCTGAAACAGAATTATCGCCCGAGAGCACTTGGTCATCAATAGCAATGGTATTGCCTACCACCAGACCTACAGCAGAATTTCCCAGGTCAGCAAAATTTTTCAGTAAAACTTCTGCTGAATTAAGTGGGTTGTAATCAATGGTTACTTCATAATTTAAACGGGCTGCCTGATCGTTCACACTCCAGGTACCAATGAATTTAGTAATTGGATTTAACTCATTGTCATCAGTTGGTACACAAGAGTTAAAAGTCAAGACAACGGTGATAAAAACAGTAATGGCTTTAAATAATCTTAACGTTTTCATTTTGATTTAAATTAAATTGATGTAAAGATAAGACGTTAATTCATTCAGATGATCAATAAAAGTTAAAGCATTTCTAATTCAGGTTATATTCTGTCACCGGGTCTTTCCTTTATTTTCTAACTTATACAAATAAATATCACTACATTTGTGGGTTCAAAGAACGGTTAATCAAATACAAATACGATGAGTTAAATAATTTGTACACGAAAATGTTCTTGTTTGGATACTGAAAAAAATAGGTAATTAAGTCGTAAAATATGTTCAAAAAGTTAAATAAGATTGTATGGAAAATAATGAAATGATGGCCTTGGGAATGATCGAAACCCGGGGTTTTGCAGCCATGGTGGAAGCTTCGGATGCCATGTTGAAAGCAGCTAAAGTGGAGCTTGTTGGCTATGAAAAAACAGGTGGAGGTTACGTTACAGCCATTGTACGAGGCGATGTGGCCTCAGTTCGCGCCGCTGTAGATGCCGGTCTCCGCGCCGCTGAAAAAGTAGGCGAAATTGTATCCTCACATATTATTCCGCGGCCACATCAAAATGTCGACACCGCGCTTCCTCTCGGGAGAAAAACAGGTAAATAATCCCTCATAAGATGAAAGATTCCAAATCACACATTGATTTAAGAACGTATATATTCTTAGATTCCCTCCAGTTACAGATGGCATCCTATATCTCTACGGTTTCCAGAGGATTCCTTCCTGTGGGAGGGCAGTCGAGTTGTATTATCGAAATTGCACCCGGTATCGAGATCAATGCCTTAACCGATGTGGCCATCAAAGCCACCAACGTGTTGCCCGGAATGCAAATAGTGGAACGCGCCTATGGGATGCTCGAAATTCATTCCGACAACCAGGGAGACACCCGTATGGCCGGGGAAGCCGTATTAAATGCCATCAGCCAGACAGAAGCAAACAGAATCAAACCCAGGATACTAACGAGTCAATTGATTAAAAACGTGGACGATCACCATGCCCAATTAATCAACAGAACCCGGCATGGAATGATGCTTTTACGCGGCGATACACTGTATGTATTGGAGATGGAACCCGCAGGTTACGCATATTATGCTGCAAATGAGGCCGAAAAAGCTGCCAATATCAAAATAATCGATGTGATTGGATTTGGGAAATTTGGCCGGGTATATATTGGTGGGCCTGAAGCAGAAGTGCTTGAATGCAAAACCATCGTTGAAAAACGGTTGGCAGAAATTATTGGTAGAGAAGAATATTAAACACAATTAATAGGAGATAAAGTTATGTCAGATTTTAATACAGATGCGTTGGGAATGATAGAAACACGGGGGTTTGCAACCATGGTCGAAGCTTCCGATGCCATGGTAAAAGCTGCCAAAGTTGAGTTGATAGGCTATGAAAAAACAGGTGGGGGATATGTTACTGCCATTGTACGTGGCGATGTGGCTTCGGTACGAGCAGCCGTTGATGCAGGGCTTGTTGCTGCAGAAAAAGTAGGAGAAATTGTATCCAGCCATGTCATTCCACGTCCACATGCCAATGTTGACAGTGTCTTGCCATTGGGTCGCAAAAGCAAAAAGTAGAAATTATGATTTTGGCAAGAGTTACAGGTACGGTGGTGTCGAGTCAGAAAGCCTCACAAATGGAGGGCCTCAAGTTATTGTTGCTTGAGAAAATCGATCCCGTCAGTATGCAAGGCAAAAACGACTTTATTGTGGCCATGGATGGTGTGGGCGCCGGTGTGGATGAAATTGTGTTTTATGTTTCGGGCAGCAGTGCCCGCATGGCGGAATCCACCAAAGGATTGCCCACCGATGCTACTGTGGTAGCTATTGTCGATCTCATTGAACTAAAAGGCACATTGACCTATCAAAAAAGATAAAGATTTCAGATGGTAATAGGAAAAGTGGCAGGAACGGTTACAAGTAGCTCCAATTGCATCCACATTAACGGAGGCCGGTATTTATTGGTTAATAAGTGCGATCAAAAAGGGGAAATTAAAAACGAATTTTTGGTGGCGCTCGATTTGGTAAGTGCAGGTATCGATGAATTGGTTATGGTCGCGGAAAGCACCTCAGCACGCGAAACACCTGTCACAGCCAACAAAGCCATTGATGCGATCATCGTGGGGATAATTGATGTGATTGATGAAAACGATCAGGTGGTTTATAAAAAATGATGGAAAAGGAAAATATTATTGTTCTCGGTGCCATTGAGTTTGGTAGCATTGTGATTGGATTACAGGCTCTTGATCAGATGGTGAAAAGGGCTCCCATTCAAATTATTGATGCACGAACGATTAGTTCCGGAAAATACCTGATTATTTTCAGTGGGGATGTGGCATCGGTGGAGTACGCCTACAAGGCTGGTTGCGAAACCGGAGGAAACCATATTGTTGATAAACTTTTCCTTCCCCAGGTACATCCCGATGTGATTCCCGCCATTGGAAACACCATTGTTGTAGGCGAATGGGATACCATTGGCATCATCGAAACCCTGTCGATTGTTTCAGGTATCGAGTCGGCCGATAGCGCAGCCAAAGCTGGAGGTGTTAAAATTATCGAAATCCGTTTGGCGGATGGCTATGGTGGGAAATCGTATGTTAAAATGATGGGTCATCTCGATGCGGTACAAGCTGCAGTAAAAGCAGGAATTGAAAAAGCCAAAGAGAAAAACCTCCTGGGAATGAACACCATCATTCCTCAACCTCACAAAGAAATCAGGCCCTTTTTTATGTAAAATGAATATCATAAATGGATCGATTAGAAGAAAATATCAGGCAATTGGTACGTGAGGCTTTAAACGACCTCAATTTGAAGAATGAAATAGCCCTTCAATCAGAAAAGACAGGCCTTTTCACTACCATCGATCAGGCTGTAAAGGCTGCTGAAGTGGCCTTTCATCAATTGGAGAAGCTGACCCTGGAGACCCGTAAAGACATCATTGCCAACATTCGCAAAATATCGAAAGAGCATGTAGTCCTTATTTCGAAAATGGTTTGCGAGGAAACTGGCATGGGGCGGTGGGAAGACAAGGTAGTTAAAAACGAATTGGCTATTAACAAGACGCCAGGGGTGGAGGACATTGTGCCCGAAACATTCTCTGATGATCATGGACTCACCTTGGTTGAACATGCTCCATTCGGTGTTATTGGATCAATATCACCCAGCACAAATCCTACAGCTTCCATCATCAGCAATTGCATCGGCATGATTGCTGCCGGTAATTCTGTCGTGTTTAATACGCACCCGGCAGCCAAAAAAGTATCGGCATTTTTAATAAGCCTGTTAAACAAAGCCATCACAGAAGCAGGCGGGCCAAAAAATCTGATCACCACCATCGAAAACCCTACCCTTGAATCGGCCCAGTCCATGATGAGTCATCCAAAAGTGTCTCTTTTAGTTGTTACCGGAGGCCCGGGAGTTGTGAAAGCAGCCATGAAAATGGAAAAGAAAACCATTGCCGCCGGACCGGGAAATCCTCCATGTGTGGTGGATGAAAGTGCCGATATTGTAAAGGCAGGTAAAGATATTGTTGCAGGAGCCAGTTTCGACAACAACCTCATCTGTATCTGTGAAAAGGAAATCATTGTCGTTGATTCGGTGGCCGAGGCGCTTCAAGTGGAAATGCAAAAAAATGGCGCTTATATTTTAACACCGGAACAGATCAAAAAAGTAACTACATTGGTAATTGCCGATCCGGGACGGCCTGGACATGAAGGTGCCGCCAATAAAACATACGTGGGTCAAAATGCCGCGAAAATTGCCAGAGCCATTGGTGTGATTGTTCCTGAAACAACACGGCTCTTGCTATGTGAAGTTAACGCAAATCATCCTTTGGTCTGGACTGAACAGCTAATGCCTGTCATGCCTTTGGTTCGTGTTGCTCATGTGGATGACGCGATAGATTTGGCTGTTCGTTGCGAACATGGATTCAGGCATACGGCCATCATGCACTCGCTCAATATTGCTAAATTAAGTAAAATGGCCAAATCGATGAATTGCTCCATTTTCATTAAAAACGGGCCCAGCTATGCAGGATTAGGTGAGGGTGGTGCTGGTTTCGCTTCCTTTACCATCGCAAGTCCTACAGGCGAAGGTGTTACCCGTGCCAGGACTTTTACTCGTGAAAGGCGTTGTACCCTGGTCGATTATTTTAGAATTATTTAATTGGAGTTGAAGGATGAAATTTGGAAAAATCATCGGCAGGGTTGTAAGCACCCAAAAGGTTGAATCTTTTGAAGGATTGAAACTTGTTTTGGTTCAGCCCTTAAACGAAAAGCTAGAAGTAGCCGGTGATGCACTGGTTGCCGTTGACACCCTTCAAGCCGATATAGGGCAAATTGTTTATTACGAAACAAGTAAGGAAGCCAGCCGGATCATCGAAAAAGAAATGAACCCCTGCGATGCCGCGGTAATGGGAATAGTAGATGATATACAACTTATTTTTAGACCATGAGGTTAGCAAAAGTGATAGGAACCGTGGTCTCTTCCACCAAAGCCCCAGGCTACGAATCAAGAAAAATCCTTGTTGTTCAGCCTGTTGATCCAAAGGGAAATTATATTGGCACTTCTTTTTTAGCAATAGATGCCGTACAAGCCGGGGTCAACGATCTTGTCCTGACCATTGAAGAAGGAAATTCAGCCAGGCAAATTATTCAGGATGCAGATGCTGTAACAGTGAAAACTGTTGTCGCGGCAATCGTTGATGAAATTTCGACATGATAAAAAGAAGAAATAGATTAAGAAAAGTTGCAAATTTGCAGACTCAACAAATGGGGATGTTACCCACCAGAGAAAAGAATATGGCGAATCACCAGGAAAATAGGATTAAAGATCATGTAAGCCGCATCGCTATTGGTGCCGATCATGGCGCTTTCGAGACTAAAGAATCTCTAAAAAAGTACCTGGAGACTTTAGGTTATAAAATGTTTGATGTAGGAACTCATCATCCCACCACCAAAGTCGATTATCCTGATTTCGCATTGGCAGTATCAAAAAAAGTGACTGGTGGCGAGTGTGAACGTGGCATCATGCTTGATGCAGCCGGAATAGGATCCTCCATGGCTTGTAATAAGGTAAAAGGCATTCGTGCCGCTTTGTGTTGGAGTCCCGAAACCATCATCAACAGCCGGGCCCACAACAATGCCAATGTCCTGACCATGGGAACCACGATGCATTCCATTTCAGACATGGCTTCGATGGCCAAATTATGGCTTGAAACACGTTTTGAGGGTGGGAGACACTGGCCAAGGATAAATAAAATGATGTCAATTGAAAGGATGTAAAAGGATATGGAAGAGAACGAATTGATAGAAAAAATTACGAAAGAGATTCTTTCGAAGCTTGAAAAAATGAACATCACTGAAGGTGCTGATAAAAGCAGCACATCAGGCAAAAATACCCCCGAAGGCAGCATAACTCCTGAAGAATTAGCCGGATATATTGATCACACCTTACTGAAACCGGGTGCCACCGAGGAACAGTTTACAAAGTTATGCGATGAGGCTTTACAGTATCATTTTAAATCGGTTTGCGTAAATTCATCCTGGGTTCCTTTTGTTGCAAAAAAACTGAGAGGTTCATCTGTAAAAGTATGCTCGGTCATTGGTTTTCCATTGGGGGAAATGGATACCCGCAGTAAGGCATTTGAAGCCAGGAATGCATTGGCCAATGGCGCTCATGAACTGGATATGGTAATCAACACCAGTGCTCTTAAATCGGGAAACTTAAAACTGGTTGAAGAGGATATCCGGGCCATTAAAAGGGTTTGCCGAAACAATACCATCATGAAAGTGATTATTGAAACATCCTTGTTGACCGATACCGAAAAAATATTGGCTTGCGAAATTTCAAAGAAAGCCGGAGCCGATTTTGTAAAAACAAGTACAGGTTTTACGGGAAGTGGTGCTACCGTTGAAGACGTTGCTCTCATGCGCAGGGTTGTAGGTCCTAAAATGGGTGTAAAAGCCAGTGGCGGGATCCGTGACTTCAAAACAGCCATTGCCATGATCAAAGCCGGCGCTACCCGCATTGGAGCCGGAGCCAGCGTGGCCATTGTAACTGGAGGACCTGCCAGCGGAAGTTATTAAAATCAGTTGACCACAGTCACTTTTCGGGTCGTTATCGGACCTGCTTCATCGCCTATTTTTAATAGGTACATCCCATCAGCCAGGCCGGTAAGTGGTATGCGCACTTGCTCAACTCCATCCGAGTGTGCCTGAAAATTTTGAGAATAAATCATTTTGCCGGTAAGTTGATACAGGTTAAAGGTTATGCTAATTTCGCTCTTTACCTCCAGCGACACATTCACAAAATCATGGGCAGGCTGAGGGAAAACCTGAATGCTGTTTTTTCTTTTATAAGGTTCGTTCATTCCAACGATTAAGCCGCCGGCGTTGACAATTGCCTGAGTAATATTCGCTTCGTCAGGAAGCCAAATATACTGTTCAACAATTTGATGATCCGCAGTGATCACAATTACCGTCGGATACGAAAGTATATTATAATCCGTATAAACCAGGTTACCGCCACCCTGACTTCCGCTAACAGAGGGATAAGTTAATCCAAAAATGGAATCAAATTCGCGCACGCCATCATTGTCATTTCCCCAATTTAAGCCCATGAAAAACACATTGCCCTGGTTTGAACCAAATTTTTCGTAACAAGCCTGGAAATCAGGGGCATAATCCTGACA
>PCUL01000382.1:1885-2184 GCA_002771745.1 Bacteroidetes bacterium CG18_big_fil_WC_8_21_14_2_50_41_14 | reverse complement strand
AAAAACGGAAAGATAGAAAATAGATAAAATGAAAAGCGTAAATTTTTTCATGGTAGTATATCCAGTTGTTATTTTGCGGTTTCTTTAAACGAATAAAATTGCCATTTTTTTACAAAAATAATAACATTGATTAACAAACAGCATTACAACATTACAGGTGACCACTAAAATGTATTACGATATCGTAATTCTATCCATAAATGTAGGAAGAAAAGCTCCCCGAAATCGTAATCTAAAAACAGATCAATTGTTTTTTAATTTAAATTACAATTTTTAATCTTCACATTACGTGTTATTTA
>PCUL01000382.1:827-1865 GCA_002771745.1 Bacteroidetes bacterium CG18_big_fil_WC_8_21_14_2_50_41_14 | reverse complement strand
GGAAAAACGCTGATAAGATGTTTACCTTTAGCTCTAAGAAAAGTCCTGAAAAAAAGAAGGTGCAGTACCAAAAGTACTACAAGTGCGATCGGTGTGGATATATCAGTATTATAAAAGATTCACAATGCCCTATCTGTGTAAAGGATGGGTATCTATTAAAAATGAAATAATTATCCTGCTATGGAAGTAAATCAATACTATTCGATGAGGCAAATTGAAACAAATGGTTTGGTTGAAAAGAATGTGAAAGATGTGAATTCCAGCATTTTCACTAAAGACAGTAAAGTCTATTTTTTTGAGCCTATGGGCAAAAAACGGTTTCGACTTTACTCTATTATTAATGAGCGATCCTTTTTCCTTTAAAGGTCGGATAAGATCCGACAAAAAAGCCCGCCAAAAAAACCTTGTAACATGCCGGTTACAAGGTTTTTTATTTGTAATTTTTTAACATCTTATTCATCTCCTCCAGTTTTTTGGGATTAAACACCTTAAGAAAAACAGTCCCCAGTACCCGTGGGCCTTTGCTGAGTATGTTCATGCGGATGGAAGAAGGGAGTTTGTCGACCAATTGGGTAGCCAAATACAGCAGGGCTGCGAGGGTTCTTCCCGGTAAAGTCTGCAACACAATGGCCAGTCCGAAATCGTGATATACTCTTTCGTAGCCGAGCTTATCGGCAAGTGACCCGACCGTGTAGTCCAATTGCCTGACTTCTTTATCGGTGAGTTCCTTTTTCCATAATCCTACTCGGCTGGTATTTATTTGTTTTAACAGGCTGCTATGGTATTTTTGCAGGAGTCCTCCTGGGTAGAGCTTGAAGAAGTCGTCCTTTTTCTCATGGAAATTAAGCACATCCGGTTGAAATGAAATCCCTGTGAAGGCACACATGGCTTTAAGGGATTCCTCAGGTTTGTTCACCAGGTCCTCGTAACGGATGTGAAAATAGGCTTCAGGTTTTTTTCTGGCTTCCTGATGGATCTTCCGGGAAAAATAAACCCACTTTTGTGCCACCAACGATGGAATGGGCAATTCAAAATCCA
>PCUL01000382.1:0-751 GCA_002771745.1 Bacteroidetes bacterium CG18_big_fil_WC_8_21_14_2_50_41_14 | reverse complement strand
ACGATGGATAAACGGCATATACTGCTTTACAAATATTCCCGTAAAGATTTTCTCCCTCCAACTCAAGCAGGTTTTGCCTCAGCATCTTGTTGTCCATTTTCCAGGTATCAAAGCGCCACTGTGTTTGTAAATCCTGAAAATAGTGTTCGAGGTCGGTTTTTGACCAATGTGTTTTTTTGCCATATTTCCCGTAAAGGTTCACCACAAACTGGCATTCAGGCGGGATAATCACGTTGCAATGTGCATCAAACAGGGTACGCAAGAGCGTGGTTCCTGACCGTGGCCGGCCTACGATAAACAAAAATGGGATGTTGTTTAGCTTGTCCATTTTTTTGATATTTTTTTAATGAGGTTGTTCAATGAATCAAAATCAGTTTTTCTGAAATGAAACAACTCAAACAACGACAGATGATGCAGTCTCGCATAATAAATCCAATAGCCCAGCGACCCCATCAGGTAACTTACATTGGAGGCCATGGCTGCTCCTTTTCCGCCATAACCAGGAATCCAAAGAAAGTTTAAAAGGATATTAATCACCAGGGCCGGAGCAAAAATATACAAGGTCACTTGTGGCTTCCCCATGCCCGCCAACTGTCCGCTTAACACCCTGAAGAAGGTCAGTATAACAATTCCGGGGAGAATAATTTGTAACATGAGACTACTGGCTGAAAATGCATTTCCGAAAACTAAAGGAATAACAAATGGAGCCAGTAAAAATAAAGCGGTAGCCATGATAAAGACAATAATAAAG
>PCUL01000003.1 GCA_002771745.1 Bacteroidetes bacterium CG18_big_fil_WC_8_21_14_2_50_41_14 | reverse complement strand
AAACTAAGTAATCGCCTTTCCCCTTTGGGGAAAGGGGGGATAGGGGTACTGACCAGTTACGTAGTGGAGGAATCTGACTTTCAGCTAAATTAGCGTCCATTTTAAAGAAGAATCACCAGATTCCTCCGTTCGCTCCTGACGTCCGCTCAGTCGGAATGACAATCCACTTTTAATGAGCATCTCAATACCGTAGGCATGGCCGATATTGTAACCCTGGAATTTATTCCAGGGTTGTGTGCTGCACTTTTTCATTTTTTTATGGCCATTTACGAAATACAAATAGGTCTTTCAGTTGCAATGCGGATGCTTCACACGTGCCGATTTAAGCAGAAGGGCGGTTGTTTATACAATGCAGGGATTTTCGTTCAGGGAATATTTGGGCGTTGAAACGGGTTTAGCTTTTGATAGGCTCACTTTAGACTAAATACTCACCAATCATGTGAGTGAAGCTGGAAAAATTATCCATAAAATAAAGCCGCTGCAGCATTTTGATTTGTATCTGAAACAAGTCTACTATCCTTTTTACAGAGAACAGCCCGCAATTTGTTCAAAGAAGCGCAAGGCATTTTCCCGATTGCAAAAACCTTCAAAAATATATCTGGAAAACACGAATCTTATTTATGTTTTTGCCAGTGATAATGCCAATGCAGGCAATATCAGAGAAACCTTTTTTGCCAATCAGGTGGGTTTTCAGCATGAGATCAATTATACCGAACATGGCGATTTTTTGGTCAATAGTGCATTCAATTTCGAAATTGGAGGCAAACATAAATCAGCCAAGCAATTAAAAGCAGCAAAGGAAGGATACGTTATCGCCGGTGGCATTGAATTTGGCCGCAACAACAAAATCCCATTGTGGCTTTTTGGATTTATGTATTAGAAAGTCATACAAATCAACGCATCAACAAAGAACAAATCAACCCATCAACAATCAGCCTGTCCGCCGTGACGGAAACAATCAGCCTGTCCGCCGTGGCGGAAACAACCTGAAAGATTAAAAACCCGACATCTTCAGTAATATGTAAAGTAAACGCTTAATATATCGTAAAATAAACATGTAGCAATTCGTAAAATAGTAAGCGTTTTACTATCTTTGCGAAAAAATCAGAAGGGATGAATTATTATTCAAGAGTAATTGAAAAAGAAATTGAGCGAAAATTAAACGCTTCGGGTGCCGTGTTGATAAAGGGGCCTAAATCGTGCGGCAAAACTGAAACCGCAAAACAATTTGCCAAAAGCATTTTATTGGTTGATAGAGATGAACAGATTCCTGTTATCATGCAAATTGACCCTAAAATTTTGTTGTCGGGAGCAACACCTCGATTGCTGGATGAATGGCAGGAACAACCGAAATTGTGGAATTATGTACGCCATGAAGTTGATGACAGAAAGGAAAAAGGGCAATTTGTCCTAACCGGTTCGGCAAATCCCGACGAAAACGTGAAGTTGCATAGCGGAGCAGGGCGTTTTACAGTCGTAGAAATGCAAACAATGTCATGGCAGGAAATGGGCTATTCTTCTGGTCACGGTAGCATTGAGCAACTCCTGAAAGGAAATACTATTTCTTTTTACAACACGGAGCTTACGCTCGAATTGATTATAGAAAGAATGATTAAAGGAGGTTGGCCTGCTCTGTTGAACATGTCGCTCGAAGATGCAATTTTGTTAAATCGTGCTTATATAGATTTGTTGGCAGACATAGACATGAGCAGGGTTTCTGCTGTTAAAAGAGACCCTCAGAAGGTTCGTACATTACTTCGCTCAATTGCTCGAAATGTGGCAACATTAGTAGATAACACAACATTAGAAAAAGATATTAAAAAAGTTGAAGATGCAGATTTGTCGCGGCCAACAATCATTGATTATTTAGATGCCTTATCCAGATTGATGATTTTTGAAGAACAGCCGGCATTTAATACGCATATACGGTCTGCAAATTCACTGCGAAAATCGGCAAAACGGCATTTTTGCGATGTATCACTTGCTGTTGCAGCATTGAAGTTGAATAAAGAGGCATTAATGAATGACCTGAAATATTGCGGTTTCCTGTTCGAGTCGCTTGTATATCACGACTTAAAAATGTATGCAAGAGCCAATGATGCCGAAATTTCACATTACCGCGATTCTACCGGCTTGGAAATTGATGCTGTCGTTCAACAAAGTGGAGGTGCATGGGCAGCTTTTGAAGTAAAACTCGGCATCGGTATGCATGATGAAGCTGCAAAAAATCTATTGAAATTTAACAGTGTTATTGACTACACAAAAATTTCTAAACCATCCTCTTTAAACATTATTACAGGCACCGGAATGAGTTACACTCGTCCTGATGGAATAAACGTGATTTCAGTGGCTTCGCTTGGAAAATAATTTGTACGGACACAAGTCGTCAGGTTTGCCCTGGCTTTCAATCTGAACGACTTGTTGTCCAATGGGTCAGGAGTGCTTACTGGCTTTACTGTTACGCTTTTCACTCATAGCTTAATAGACCGGAAAAAAGGTTTATTCATTGATGTGTTGTTTCCTAAACAAATCAACAAAGAACAAATCAACAAAACATTCACCCATAAGTAAATCTTTTCGTATTTTTGCAAAATCATTTACTTACAAGTAAACCATGAACAATAAAAAGTACATACCCCGACCTTTGTATTTCAATAAAATAGAACCATTTATTGGTACAGGTCTTATCAAAGTACTTAGCGGCCAGAGAAGGGTGGGTAAAAGCTATGTGCTTTTACAAGTGATGGACGAAATACGCAAACGCGACCACCAGGCAACCATCATCTATATTAATAAGGAAGATTACCGTTTTGAATCCATTAAAGATCATAACGATCTGATGTCTTACCTCGAAAGCCCCGATCACTATCGTGGGTCGGATAAAGGCAAAACATATTTGTTTATCGACGAGGTTCAGGAAATAAATCAATTTGAACTGGCTATAAGAAGTTTGCTAGCGGTTGACAGTTGGGATATTTACATTACCGGAAGCAATGCAATGCTTTTGTCGGGTGAGCTGGCTACACAATTGGGTGGCAGATTCATACAGATTAGGATTCACGCACTATCCTATCCCGAATTCCTTCAATTCCACCAATTGCACGAAAGTGCAGACGCATTCCTCTTGTACATCCGTTGGGGAGGCATGCCGCATCTGATCAATCTGCGCAAAGATGATGCAGTGGTGTATGAATATTTGCGCAACATTCATAATTCTATTATCCTGCGTGATGTCATTGCACGATTTAACATCAGGAATGTCGGCTTTTTGCAAGACCTGATCAACTATCTGGCAGATATTACTGGAAGTGTGCTGTCAGCCAAACGCATCAGCGATTACTTAAAATCACAAAAAATCAACCTAACGCCAAAACTGGTGCTGGAATACCTTACTTATCTTGAATCTGTATATTTGGTTGATCGCGTAAAACGCATGGAAGTAGCAGGAAAAAAAATATTTGAAATTGGCGATAAATTTTTCTTCGAAGACCTTGGTATGCGTCATGCCACCATTCCATTTCAACAAAAAGATATTGGAAAAGCATTGGAAAACCTGGTTTATCACCACCTTGTTATTAACGGAAACCAAGTTTATGTAGGCAAACATGGCGATCGGGAAATTGATTTTATTGCGATTAAAAATGAAGACAAAACCTATATCCAGGTAGCCTATCTGATAGCAGACGACAAAACACATGAAAGAGAATTTGGCAATCTTCTGGCTATTCCCGACAACTGCACTAAAATAGTGGTAAGCATGGACGAAACCGCCACCGGAAATTATAAAGGCATCGAACATTTGTCAATTCGAAAGTTCTTAATGAACTGATTATAAAGCAACTTAAACAAACTCAATAAGCCGTTTATTTGTTAAAAATCCCCTCAACAAATTTTACCCTGCGATGCCCTGAGCTTGTCGAAGGGAGCCTGTCGAAGGGAGCGGAGCGATGCATCGAGCCTGTCGAGATGTCGATGGGCAACAAAGAACAAACCAACATCTTTACATAAATGCGTATTTTTGTAAAAAATATTTTACACAATGTATACCGACCTAAAGGTCAATCTATGGCGATCAGTACAATTCATTAACTTAGCATCCTAAAAAAAAAGGGAGTGACACAGCAGTTTACAGCACAGTTAGAGGAGCACATAAGCTTTTCCTATTCAGGTTTGACAAGGGGAACAAATCCACGAGGTCAAAATTACTGACACATCAATGGTACACCTATCAAACGGAAGTATCTTAACACGCTATGCGATATTGATTTATCAAGCATTTCTACCGAGATGTATGATAAATACCAGCAAACGATCGTA
>PCUL01000116.1 GCA_002771745.1 Bacteroidetes bacterium CG18_big_fil_WC_8_21_14_2_50_41_14 | reverse complement strand
CCGCATTCTGGAAGACCGGGTATATTCTCAGCAGGCTGCCATCAACCTCAAATTAAAAAAGGAAGTGGCTTTTACCGGCAGAGGGAAAGTCGCCACTGGGTTTTCGCCCTGGTTATGGGATGTAAACCTCACGCCCATGCTATTGAGTTCGCGATTTCAATTATTGGCTTCCTATCAGACAAACAATACAGGTAATGATGTTTCGCGGCAGCTTCAGCAGTTAATTCCGGACAACGACATGCGTTTTCCTTACAAACCTCACGATGATATTCAATTGTTTGATGCAGGACCGATGAATCAATATGGCGCGATTAACCAGAAAAGGTACCTGGATAATCAGATCCATCTGGCCAACTTCAATGCCCTGATACCTCTAAAAAAGGATTTGCAGTTGCGGGCTAATATCTACTTTGTTGATGACCGGCGCAACAATGAAAGTGCCGTAGACCAGTTGTTTCTTCTTCCTGACGATACATTATCCGTGCGGGAGGTTTATTATCGTAAGCAGTCGAGCCAATATTGGCTGGGTTCATTTGATTTGAACCGAAATACAAGCCGTAATTATCTGAACAACAAAACTCAGTTCAAGTTTAATCAGGATACCTATAAAGATTTGATTATTAATTCGGAAGACTCAATAAATCAACGCATCAATTCACCATTTAATCAGTTGTCGAATAAATTGAATTCTATTTTTCGTGCCGGAAAATCCTTAATTGAATTTCAGTCGTTGATACGGTACGACAAAGGACCGCAAAATTTGTCTGTTTCCCCCGGCCGTTTCGAAAGCCTGTTAAATAATAACCAAAAGTATGACGTAACCAACCAGGATGCTACCATTGAGCGCGTTTATTTAGATCATTATGCCGGTAGCAATATTCGACGGAATCGTTGGGTCTTTTCTTTGCGAGTGGGATTTGCCATTCGTCAGCAGCAGCTAAACTCCCGGATGCACATTCAACAATCAGATTCAATCATTGGTGCAGGAGCCAAGTTTGAGAACCAACTAAATGT
>PCUL01000442.1:858-1000 GCA_002771745.1 Bacteroidetes bacterium CG18_big_fil_WC_8_21_14_2_50_41_14 | reverse complement strand
AACCTGATTATGCTCTATTTTGGAGGCACAATATTTCTGGAGTACTTAAGCGAGCGAAAATTATTGACCACTTATCTACTTGGCGGCATCACCGGAGCCATCTTCTTCGTTGGTGCCTTTAACCTGTTTCCTGTTTTTCAAA
>PCUL01000442.1:0-822 GCA_002771745.1 Bacteroidetes bacterium CG18_big_fil_WC_8_21_14_2_50_41_14 | reverse complement strand
CATCCGTCCTGGCCATTTTTATAGCCATTGCCACCTATGTTCCTGATTACACCGTCCATTTGTTTCTGTTTGGGCGTTTAAAAATGAAATACCTTGCTATCGCTTTTATTGGTATCGATTTATTGAGTATCCAGCATGGCAATCCCGGAGGGCACATTGCTCATCTGGGCGGCGCACTTTGGGGATTTGTATACGCTTTCCAGTTAAAAAAAGGAAACGATTTCTATCGAATCTTCGACTGGTTTAAAAAACCAATGACCTCCTCCCACAAAGCATCCATGAAATATACCACCAGCCGCCCCGGAAACGGCAAGCCTTTGTCGGATGTTGAATACAACAGCAGGCGTGTGGCCACCCAGGAACAAATTGACAAAATACTGGATAAAATCAGCAAATCGGGATATTCCAGCCTGTCGGCAGATGAAAAAGAACTGCTGTTTAAATCGAGCAATAAAAAGTAGTCCTGCCCGATTATGTTTTATTTCAATAGGTTAATTCTTATTCAGTTGAAAAAAGGTTTAGATAATTAGCCAGTCTGACACTCATCACCCCATCAAGATGCCAAATTTTGGCTTATTTTAGTGCCCAATTTAACCGAAACATTGAATTTGTTTAAATACATATCTAAAAGCACCACCAATACGAGCAGCCTGGTCAGGGTCTTGCTTTACATCGTTACTGTGCTCAATCTGGTAGCATTGGCTGCGTTTATTTTTGGGTTGATGGCAGGAGAAATACCACCTTCATCAAATGGCTATATTCCAATTTTTGGTTTGTTTTTCCCCCTGATTTTTATTGCTAACGCCGTATTCATGGTATTTT
>PCUL01000005.1 GCA_002771745.1 Bacteroidetes bacterium CG18_big_fil_WC_8_21_14_2_50_41_14 | reverse complement strand
CCACCCCAATTCATACATTCAACAACATTCCAGGTTTTATTCTCTTGAAGAAATGTCTGGCTACTGACTAAAATTGTCAGAGAGGCAAAAATTGATGTTAGTATTATTCTTTTCATATTTCATGTTTTTCTGTTAGCCTTGCAGGTAACGGGAAGCATATGCTTTGTGGCGGACTTCAGAAGACAAATTTTTCCGTCCACACTGATTTATATTTGGAACTAAGATATTCATTTTCATAACGTAACCCGCCATAAAGTATATGCATTGTTACCTGCATGTGCTTATTTTGTCCGTATTTAGATTATTAATCATTTATTCAATATTTGATAAATCCATGTAGTCTCCACTATCATGTCCAACAGCAACATACAGTTTGTCCTTATCTTTCAGAAATCGTTTTTTGTCTATTTTCGTTCTAATTATTTCATCAAAAGTAAATGTGCAATAAGCAAGTGGTAAAATCCAGTCAAAGAATTCATAATTATCCTCGTCTAACTTTGCTATTTCATCAATTTGTTGAAGCACTCCCGGTTGTGCATATCTATTTTCAGGTAAGTATATAGGGTCTGAGGCCCAGTCAATATTATCCTTGTCATATGAGTCAGCACCAATGAAATAGATTGTAGGTATTTCTTTGTCATTGTCAGCAAACTTTAAAAGACCAATCCAAAGTGCAACAACACTTTCAGGAATTGGAGAGGAAGTTACAATTTGTTGAAGCCACTCAACAATTTCACTTTGTTCTTCTTCAATGTCTAACTGTCGAAAAGCAGACCAATAAGACTTTGGAACTATTTGTTCATGAAAGTCAATAAACTTATTCCAAGCAACTTTTGCTGTCAGGTTGTTTGAATAAATACTTGTTAAACAATCCCATGATCTATCATGTGAAAATTCCATGTCTTTTAATTTATAAAGTCAAATTCAATCTACTATGTTCTTTTTTTAGCATTGCAGGTAACGGTTTAGGCTATGTTGCGTGCCGCATTATTTTCGAATAATCTTCATTTCCATTACAATTTTCATTAAATCTATAATATTCATGCTCACAATGTTGCGTGCCGCATTATTTTCGAATAATCTTCATTTCCATTACAATTTTCATTAAATCTATAATATTCATGCTCACAA
>PCUL01000271.1:20865-22075 GCA_002771745.1 Bacteroidetes bacterium CG18_big_fil_WC_8_21_14_2_50_41_14 | reverse complement strand
CATATCTGCCTTTGCAGCTTTTCATCATGCATCCCCTATTTCCGGGTGGAAAGAGTTGGAGAAACAATTGTCGTTTGTTGCAATACCGATGATGTTTTTGCTGAGTTCGATAGATAAAAAGAAATTTACACGGGCTTCTTTAACAGGATTGGTATTTTCGTTAACCCTTGCCGGGATTGTCATGTTGGGCGATTCAGTATGGCAGTTTCTACAGAATTGGGATTTTTCGGTATTTACCTATCACCAACTCACTTTTCCGTTTCACATGGGCGCCATCTATTTTAGTTTGTTTTTGATAACTGCTTTGTTTCAGATTACTGAATTGGAGTGGCTTTCAAATCGGAAATTGCTACAAAGAGCTGTCATTTTTGCCTTTCTGCTTCTGCTATTCCTGGCTGCTTCCAAAATATTCCTGATTGTTGGAATACCTCTGTTAATTTGGCATTACCGACATCCGTTGAAAAACGGGTTTTCGAAACATAAATTATTGGTTTCGGTGATGATCTTGCTGGCAATGCTGGCGCTGATCCCAGTTGGAAAAAGGTTAAAAATGTTGATGCAGCCCAACCTGGAACTGACCACTGCCGGGCATTTTAGTTACGATTCTCCTTTAAACGGATTAAACCTCAGGCTGATTCAATGGCGGTTTGGAGTGGAAATTTTGAATGAAAACCATGCATGGATTAGTGGTGTTGGGTTGGTGGAAGCCAGGGAAATGCTCAATCAGAAATATTTTAACAATGGATTATATATCGGAACCGAAGGTACCTCTGACACCGGATATTTGAACTATAACTTTCATAATCAATATGTTGAAACGCTGGTCAGAACGGGAATTCCCGGGCTTATCATTTTGTTGGCAATGCTGGTTCAACTTATTATTTTGCCCAAAACCAACCTTTTTGTAAATAAATGGGTCATTTTTATTTGCTTTGCGTTTTTTATGACCGAATCAGCATTGGAACGCCAATTGGGAATTGTTTACTTTTGTTTAATATTTTCATCGTATTTTTTCGACAACGCAAGATACCAGAGAACCCATGAATTATTGTTTGCTTACAAGGGATTCTAGTACTGAGATTCGGAATTATCAGATAACGAATGCAATGTTCACTGATAGAATTAATCCGCCTATATCCCGGTTTTTAAAGCGGATACTCGACCTCATCCTGTCGATCCTGTTGTTGCTATTCATTGCCCCATGGTTGTT
>PCUL01000271.1:0-20785 GCA_002771745.1 Bacteroidetes bacterium CG18_big_fil_WC_8_21_14_2_50_41_14 | reverse complement strand
AAACCTTTTATTGCATCAAGTTCAGAACCATGAAACCCAATGCGTATGCAAACAAACTGCAGGTCCAGCCTAACGATGAAAGAATAACCAGGTTGGGTAAATATCTCAGACAATTTCATATCGATGAATTACCACAGGTAATCAATGTGCTTTTAGGTGAAATGAGTATTGTGGGGCCACGGCCGCATATGTTGCGGCACAATGTGGAATACGCAAAACTTTCGCCCGAATATCATTTAAGGCATGTAGCGAAACCAGGGCTTACAGGACTTGCCCAGGTGCGCGGTTATCATGGGATGATCAACAACGTGAATGATTTCAGCAACCGAATCGATTCCGATCTGGAATACATTCAAAACTGGTCGTTGTCACTCGATATCAAAATCTTTTTCAGAACTACGTTCCAAATTTTGTTTCAAATTGGATAAAAAAACGGATCATAGAGCTACACTGGAGCAAAGTATTAACTTTACTTTGAGATACTTTGAACTCTTTAATTATCCACTACAGGCAAGTGAAATTCACCGATTTCTGGATGTTAAATGTTCGCTTTCAGATGTGGAGGAGTACCTGTTGACTCTGAAAAATTCTGATACCATATTTCAATCTGAACAAGGTTTTTATAGCCGATTGCAACAACCCGGTTGGTCGGTGGAAAGGCAAAATGGCAAGCAAAGGGCAGAACTCCTGTTAAGGAAATCGACCCGTTTTGTCCGAATTATGAAGAGGTTTCCGTTTGTAGACGGAATAGGCATTTCAGGTTCGCTTTCAAAATATTATGCTGATAAGGATGCCGATATCGATTATTTTATCATCACACGCACCAACCGACTCTGGATAGCCCGAACCTTGTTGCATCTTTACAAAAAATTCACTTTTTTACGCGGTCACCAGGATTATTATTGCATGAATTTTTTTGTTGACCAATCTGCCCTGGAGATCATCCAAAAGAATGTGTTTACCGCCATAGAGCTGGTGACACTGATTCCTGTGTATCAACTCGAAAACATCATTCAGTTGAAGAAGCAAAATAGCTGGATATTGAAGTTGTTGCCCAATACTGATTTCGTTGAGGATGAACGGTTTTTAATCCCTACCGATACCGAATTCCTGAAAAGTGGGATCGAAAAACTTTTCAACATCTTCTGGCCTGAAAGGCTGAATCGTTTTTTGATGCAGCTTACCGATCGGAAATGGCGGGCAAAATGGAGGAGGAAGTCGTTTCCCATGGAGCAATACGATGACGCCATGTACACCAGTCTGCACGTATCGAAAAATCACCCGGCCAATTACCAGGAGCAGGTGTTGAATGCCTTAAAAAATAAACAAAAACTCATTCCTCAACCCACATGTCTAAGGTAATTGTGATCGGCGCTTCCGGATTTTTGGGTTCAAAAGTTTTGGATCATCTTATATCAGAGGGATATCAGGTTTTTGCCACACAAAATAATAAAACCATCCCCAGAGCCAATGAAATTTCCATTATCCCCGGTGGGATAAAGGGGTTGTCAACCACCAGACTCAGGGAGATCAATCCCGTGGCTATTTTTCATTGTGCACGGCCCACTTTTCCTTATTTTAAAAAGTGGGGAAGAATGTTGGCTGCCGAAAAAGCACGACGTCTGAATAAGCGTCTTGTGAAACAATTGGAAAAAAGTGGATTAGCGACTACATTGGTATTTGCCTCGGGAAGCCTTTCGTATGGAAATAGCGAGGTTGCACACAGCGAACGCTCACCACTTAATCCGTTGAGCTATGCGAAACAATATATCAGGGGTGAAAGTCCATTTTTGAAAGATCATTCAGATTCAAAATTCAAGGTGATCGTGTTGCGGTTCCCGTGGTTGCTGGGAAAAGGCTCGTGGTTTTCATGGTTTTATTTGAAGAATATGCAGGAGCAAAAAAAAATACCTTTATTTGGCCGTGGCTACAATCTCATGTCGGTGATAGGGGTGCATGATGCTGCCCGGTTGATGATCCTGTATTCCAAACACCAACTCAGTAGTGGCGTATACAATATTTACTCCCCTTTTCTCCCGACTCAAAAAGAGTTCGCCAAGATGGTTTCGGCTCAATTTAATTGTGAAATTACCGACTACAGAAATCTTTATCCTCATGGTTTGGAAAAGACTGTTGTGGAAGCTTTTTACTCAAACATCGTACTCGACTCCGATTATCAGGAGGTGTTGCAGAAATATCCTTTTAAACCCATCGAAAAGGTGTTGGAAGATATGTAACCCACTTTATTTTTGAAAAACAAACAGCGTATATTCCCCTTTCGACCAAAGGAAGGTTTTCTGTAGTTTCTGGTCCAATTCCCACTTTTTGTTTGCCTTTTCAGGATGCTTTCTCACCTGATGATCATTGTACCAGGGCGGATATACAATGCTGTACCCTTTGCGTTGCAACAATTTAAATTGCGAAAACGCCTTTAAAATCCTGCCGGGACTATAACAGTGTGATGGTAAATACCTGGAAAGAGAATACCCTCCCCACACTTTACCCAACCTGGCAAACGCTATTTTAAAATTGAGCTTGATTACCTGAACAACCAACTCTCTTAAATACCATTTGTTTACAAAAGTAAGCACCGCTACACCACCGGGCCTGAGAAGCCGGTGAATTTGGTCGGCCGAAAAAGTCAGGTCCTCCACTGTGTTAAGCGCGCCAAAATAAACATACACCAAATCGAAACTCGCCTCGCCAAATTGCTCTGTCAGCTGTCTCTCATCCGATTGAAACACGGAGGCATTTTTCAGCTGATCGCGATTTAATCGTTTCCGGGCAAGTTTGACCATTTCTTCAGAAATATCTACGGCAACGAATTCCTTATCAGGATATTGCGAAGCAAACCAATGCACGTCAAAACCAGGGCCACATCCTATTTCAAGTACTTTTGTAAATGGAAATTGAACGGTGATTTTTCTAAAATCACGCCTGATGCGATCCAAACTTGTGTTCACCTCAGCCCTGTCCTCGAACCCCAGATCTGCATCTTCATCGTAATAAGAGGCTACTTGCGAGTAATAGGTTGAATTTTCCTTTTTTGTCATTGGGTTATTATGGTTTGAACCACAGTTATTTAAATGGGTGCGGAAATCGCGTATCAAATATATTCAAAAATGGTGAACGCAAAAGCAATCAACTAGAACAGACTGATAAACAAAGCCACATTCAGTCCGGTGACAATGGCTCCCAACGAATAAAGAATGGTTTTGTTCAGGGTGGAGTTCTTGTATTTGCCCATTACCTTTTCGGATGAAGTTAAATAAACCTGGAGGAAAATAGTGAACGGAAGTTGAATACTGAGGATCATCTGTGAGATGATTAATCCCTGAAATGGGTTGGTAATCAACAGGATAATTCCAAAGGCAATCACAAGCGACAGGGTCACCCCCAATCTGGAATGGTTGTCTTTAATGTCGTAAGGTTCCTTGTACATACCGGCAAAAATGCTTCCGGCAGCCATTCCCGAGGTGATGGTGGAGGCAATTCCTGAAAATAAAAGTGCCACGGCAAACACAACCGCTGCATGAGTTCCGAGCAAAGGGGTCAACAACTGATTGGCCTGTTCGAGTTCGTGAACAGGAGTTTTGGTCATAAAGAATGTTGCTGCTGCCAGCAAAATCATGGCACTGTTAATGCCCCAGCCGATGCCCATGGACAACAGTGTGTCGGTAAATTCAAAGCGCAATTGCTTTCTGATGACTTTCTCATCTTCGCGGTTCCATTGCCGGCTTTGGATTACTTCAGAATGGAGAAACAAATTGTGCGGCATTACCACGGCTCCCAATACACTCATAATGATGATCATGGAGCCTTTCGGAAACGAAGGAGTAACCCATCCGTTGATGGCACTGTTCCAGTCGATATCCACCAGCGAAAGTTCGTACATAAAGGATAACCCGATCACAGATACAAAGGCGATAATCCACTTTTCGATCATCCGGTAAGTATTGGTATACAACATGATCATACTAAAAAGGGTCACAAGAATAGCGCCGGCTTTAACAGGAATATCAAACAACATGTCCAGGGCAATGGCTCCTCCCAGAATTTCGGCCAGCGATGTTGAAACCGATGCCAGCATCGCAGACGATAACAGCACTTTTGAATAGGCGGGTTTGATATGAATGGCGGCGGCTTCCGAAAGGCACAACCCGGTGGCTATTCCCAAATGGGCCACATTGTGTTGTAATAAAATCAGCA
Organism: Bacteroidetes bacterium CG18_big_fil_WC_8_21_14_2_50_41_14; assembly: GCA_002771745.1. Classification (GTDB taxonomy): domain Bacteria; phylum Bacteroidota; class Bacteroidia; order Bacteroidales; family F082; genus UBA6244. The sequence goes on along the minus strand of PCUL01000271.1, from coordinate 16,576 downwards.
TGATGGTCGACAAGGTTACCATCCACAACAAGGCATATCCGTATTCGGCCCCTGCTGCCAGGTTTGAGGCCCAGTTTCCCGGATCAATAAATCCGACCGTAACCAGCAATCCCGGCCCGATAAACTTTAATATATCCGAACCACCAATCCTGGGCTTATAGTTTTTACGGTCTATATTTTTGAAAATCTTAAACATACTACCTGAAAATTATCTGATGTGTTTCCTGAAAGGTCTTCTTTCAAATTTGGGCGAAAGATAACAATAACTTTTTTTGGAAAGAAGATCACCCCTATTTAAGCTGGTGTTGAAGATTTTGCCATGTGACCGGAGATAATATTGGTTGATACTCTCCATGTGCTTCTCCCACAAATTCAATGATATAGGCAGCTCTCTCCTCCGCATCAGGATGGGTACTCATCCAGGTAAGATGCTGGTCGATTGCAGATTTGGATTCCGGAATCCGGCGTAAAAAGCGGGCAAACGGAATGGGATCGATGTTGGCCCTGAGTAAATAATCAACGGCCCTGATATCGGCATCACCTTCCAGATCGCGGTCATAAGCCGTTGAGCTCAATGTTTTCAAAATGTTTACCATGAGATTAGAACCGGAGTTTCCGGTGGTTGTCGAAATCAAAACGCTGATACCCACTTCTTTGATTAGTTTTTTCATGACATGATCCAGCTCCATGTGAGCTATTTCATGACAAATTACACCACTCAGTTCAGCTTCGTTTCGGGTTTCCAAAATCAGTCCGCTGTAAATCACCAGTTGATGATTTGGCAGAGCAAACGCATTTACCTCCTCACTTTTTATCACATGAAGTTGAACCTGGCTGCGATCGATCGCATTGGAAATGCAAATTGCGGTTAGGATACTGTCCAAAGGAAGGGTGACTTTTGGGTTGTGATATTCTTCACCCGAATTTTTTATCTGATCCAGGATTAGTTCACCCAGTTTCAGTTGGGTTTTACTGGTCAAGTAATTCACATTCAAAAGTTCCATCCAGTCGATTTTGCTTAGTCCAAGCCACAGGGCAAAAAAGAGGACCACCAAAAGGACCAATTGAAGGAGTATATTTTTCATATCAGGAACTACAAATCATATTGGTTAAATCGCCATAAAACCACCATTTTACATGCAATCCCTTTCGGGTGTTAATGGTGCTGTAGATGGTAGCAGCAAACTCTGTGAGGTTGAATAGAAAAACGGTGATCAGGTATGCGATAAAGCTGTTGGAAAGATTCTCCGAACCAAACAATACCGTGACGGACCACCAAAAGGCCACGCTGTTCATCAGCAAAAGCGAAAATTGCGACAACAGTGCCTGTGTACAATGCCACCGCACGAAATAGGTTCCTTTTCGGTTGCCCAGATAAAATGCGAAAGTAGCAATCAGGTTAATGATGGGAAACGGTAAACCGGCAATCACCGCTATCAACGACATCAGATAACTGTTCGAGGCCTTTTCGGACTCGTACTCGTTGGGTGAATAGTAAAAGTGGGTTATTGTATTCATAAAGCTTTAAAAATATTCCAAATCCAATTGGCCAGTACAAGAATAATGAGCGGAACGGCTACTTTCTTCTGTTCGAGGGTGGCTTCCGACTTTTTATAAAACCGAAAGAAAGAGTCCTTCTGGAAAACCACATCAAACAGTAGCCAGAGGGGAACAACCACCAAAATAATCCCCAGCAAAAAACCTATCGGATTCCAATACAAAGCATCCGTCATATTTCCGTGTAACAACGAAATCGCCGATCGCGTAGACCCGCAGGAAGGACAAGGAATATGGGTAACTTCTTTGAAAATGCAAACACCTGATCCGTCAGGGTTGGTTTCCGTACCCGACCGGTAATTAAAGAACAGCCAGCTGTATCCAACCAGACAGGCAACAGCTAATAAAATGTATAACTTATTCCTGCTCAATGAATTTAATATAGTACCAATTGAAGTTTTTCCAGGTTTTTTTCACGGGTAGCGTCCATGATTAAAAACCAGTCGATAATGGCCCAAATGCCCAGCCCGCCGCAGGTTAACAACTTGCCAACGCCTAAACCGGTATCTCCAATCAAAAACCTGTCGATGCCCAGGCTACCCGCCAGAATGGATACGATTAATATGGTGGTCGGGTCTTTAAATTGCAGGGTTTGCAACATTCCCCACTTGGATTCGTCCATCGCGATCAAGCGATCTCTGATTTGGCTAAGATGATGACCTTCAAAAAATTTGCTGTTCATCATAATAAACATGTCTACTTTTTGTGCTTCCATTTATTGATAATTATAAATTTGTTCACCTACTCATTTGGCTTTTCGGATTCGCCCCCGCTACCAAAAGCCTGAGCGGGGCAGGCGTGTTTTTTTATTGTGGTGACTTGTTCCCACTTTGGAGGTTCAAACATAACAAAACTTTATGAAATATAATCATTTAACAAATGAAAATCTCCCGGAAGGTAATCAGGACAATTTATGATCTTTCTTTGAGGATTAGTTATTAAAACGGAACCCGGTTACTTGCCATTTAAATTGATTCTGGTATATTTGCTATCATAATCACCCATTCATGAGCCAAAACAGACTTTATCATCGTTTCGTTTTATTGTTTATCCTTTTAATCGCATTTGGAACCATCAGCCACGCCGACTCACTGGTCTCAATAAATGATTTAAATTTCCATTCAGCGTTTGAAAGAAAAGCGTTCACCGCTGTATTAAATGACCAAAGCGATGATTATTTCGCCTTGTTTTTATGTGCTGATTCAGCAATAAATGAGAGCAAATATGAAGCATACAAACAAAAGCTTGGCAAGGTTATAGAAGAATATCAATGTAACCGATAAGGATTATGCCCGATATCTTGGTAAGCTATGCAGGTTTCAAGGGAAAACAATCACCTCCGATCGCCTGATAGGACTATTTCAGCAACTTACCGATCGACAGCTTAACTATGAAGGCAACACCGGATTATATGACAGTTCGTTTCAAATTATTGCGAGGGAAGTTAGCGACTCGGCCACCAAAAATGAAATTTCATTTATCTATCACATCGAAAGAGGCAGGTTACTTTTTTGATAAAAATGTTGAAAAAGCGGAATACTATCGCCATCGGTTTGAGGGGCTTTATGAGGGTGCTGATGAACAATCGCTTAACCTATATAATGGGATTCCAATACCCTATTCTACCGGCGCAGCTTATTATTTTAAGATGGGGAACAATAAAAAAGCGAAGGAAATCCTAAAAAAAGGACTGGAATATGTTCCTGATGACTACATGCTCAAATCACGATTAAATGCACTTAATTAATAAGTTCTGTTATCAACAACCAGGTTATAGGTTTTGGTCAAAACAACCGGAACACCTCTTTTTGATTTGATTTCTGCCATGATAATCACCTTTTCCATTATCGACTGCCGGGGATGAACATAATAAGAATAAGATACAACGCCAGGTTGTTCGCTTTCTGAGAGCATTATTTTTACGTTTTTATCATCCATTTTTTTATTGAAATAAAAAGACACATTTTTCATCTTTGGATAAAGCGAAATCCTGAGTTCATATTTGTTTTCAAAGGCAAGTTTATCAATGGGTTCAACAACTATTTTTGGATAATCATTAATTAACTTTCCTGAAGTAGAGTACTCTTTTGTTCCCAGGACAAGTTCATCTTGTTGATAGGGCACTTCGGCTTTTAACTCTCCTGTTTTATAATAGTAGGTTTGAATTCCATCTTTAATCCCTCTTTTATAATGAGTTGTCCTGTAAAGAATCCCGCTTTCATAATAGTATTTTGTAATACTGTCCTTAAAACTATCTTTATAGTGAATCTCGAATTGTACTTTCCCGTTTTTGTAATAGACATACGAAGGGCCGTTTCGTTCGCCGTGCTTTATTGTGACAGATGATTCCAAAGATCCATCTTTCCGGTAGGTCATCATAACCGTGTCACCCTGCTCGTTCAGGATGCTTTCTTTTCCGCTTTTCTTTTTCTTTGAATTGGAGTTAATTGTGAACTGGTCGCAAGCATTAATTCCTATAATCAAACTTATGAGCAATAATAAACTTCCCTGTTTCATCCTTTATTCTTTCAATTCATTTATTATAAACCTAAAAACATCGCTCTGATCTTTAATTCGGAACAACAAAGATTGCGAACCATTGTGGCCGGCATTTAATATAACCGGATTGACTTGAGCATCCCTATTTTGCAATTGGACGGGCTAATGTAGGAAAATCTTGTTTATAACGTGTTGCAAAAGATGGAAAACCAGACATGAAGCGCTTTTTCTTTCAATTCTTCAAACACGAATTACCTGCCAGCCAACCTGTTGAGTAAGCAATCTGTAAATTATAACCACCTGTTTCCGCATCCAGATCGATCATTTCTCCGGCAAAGAAAAGTCCTTTTACCAGTTTCGATTCCATGTTTTTTGGGGAAATCTCATCCGTGGCAACGCCACCAGCGGTAATAATGGCCTCTTTGAACGAACGGTGATGTGAGATTTTAAACCGGAAGTTTTTAAGCAGATGGAGGATTTGTTTTCGCTCTTTGGCCGAAACCTGATGACATTCTTTTTCAGGATCGATTTCGAGCAATTCAATAAATACCGGAACCATGCTGGCCGGCAGCCAAAACTGGAAAATATTGCCCAGTTTTTTCTTGCCATGTTCATTCAAATCGCGGATAAGCCGGTTATCGAGTTTTTGATCATCCAGTGCCGGTTTCATGTCGATGGTAACTTCAACCTGGTTTTTTTTGTGCAATTCTTCCACCACAATCCGGCTAAGCGTCAGGATGATGGGACCGGAAAGGCCAAAGTGGGTGAAGATCATCTCACCAAAGTCCTCTCCCATTTTTTTTCCGTTGGACCAAACTACTGCCCGCACATTTTTCAGGTTGAGCCCCTGGAGTTTTTGAGCGATGCTTCCTTCCGTCTCCAACGGAACCAGGGCCGGCATTACCCGGTTAATGGAATGTCCCACTCCCCTGGCGAGTTCGTAGCCTTCGCCGTTGGATCCTGTGGCCGGATAGGATTTGCCACCTGTTGCCAGGATGATATTCCGGGCATAAAACAGTTCGCCGTTGGCCCGGAGACCTTGTATCATGTTGTCATCTGCGATAAGTTTCTCCACCCGGTACCCACACCGGATTTCCACTTTTAATTCTTTAACCCATGAAAGTAATCCCTGAAGCACATCGGCAGAACTGTTGCTGGCAGGAAAGTAACGACCTCCTCTTTCCAGCATCGATTCAACTCCATAGCGTTGCAGCAATTCGATGATGTCCTGTGAAAAAAAATTTGAAAAGGCGTTCCGCAGAAAGCGGCCGTTTGGAAACACATGGGTAATAAACTCGCCAATGGGTGCGTTGTTGGTGATGTTGCACCGACCTTTGCCTGTGATCAGCAATTTTCGGCCTGCCTGTCGCATTTTTTCCAACAACAGGACTTTACAACCCCGTTCTGCTGCCCGGCCTGCAGCCAGCAATCCGGACGGACCGGCACCCACCACTATGACATCGTAATTGTTCATGTGGCGCAAAGGTAGAATTATGTGGTGAATATTGTAAACTTCGAAACCCCACTGGTTCGAGGATGTTTCGGGTGTCTACTTTGCTTGTAAATGTGGTTGTTATAAAAAATACCGGAACATAACAACGAGAATCTGCCTTCTTCTAACCATCATAAAAATCCATATTCCATTTATTCTCATCCATTAATATTACGGTGCGCTGCACCTGGAGAAAATATCTGATTTTTTCTACAAATATAGACGGTAGTCTGCACCTTTTAGTATATGTCTTAATATGCCATTAACGATACACAATAGAGGCTCGAAAGCATCTCCTTTCAACAAAAAACCCACATCAACATTCCACGACGAAGTCGGGTAGACATTAACCTGTCTTTTCCCAACAGAAAACTAAAAAACAAAATTACTATTTGATAGACCCTTTAATAATTTTGCAAAAATACGAGACGGAAAGCCTGCCTGGCCGGCAAGGCAGGGAATCTTATTTCAATAATCCCGAAATTGTAATTTACCTGACACGATAGATTAAAAATGATACGATAGTTTGATTCCTGATCCTTCCGATGACACCCTTAACTGTCTGTCCATGGCTTTTTTATTGTTTTTAGCTTTAATCCCTTTGGAAATCCATATTGGAATTCCAATATTGGTCAACGCGCCTCCAAACATGAAAAGCCCGAGGCCAAGAGCTTCGGATTCACTTAGCGAATTCGAGTTGCCTGGATACTGATTCCTTTTTTTTAAGGGATTATTTAACAGGAACACTCCTGCTCCTCCAACCAAAATTCCGGTAATCGCAATCGTGCTTCCAAATTTCCTGGATTTACTTGCTTCATGATAATTTTGTGCATAATAATCGGTTCCTTGTGGTTCGGGTTGACTGACTGATTGTGCCTGAATTTGGAATGTAATCAACAATAAAATGCACAGGGCAAGGAATTTATTCATGTTTTTCTTTTGGTTAAAATGAAACAGCAAAAATATTGAAAGGATTTCCAAATACCTATTTTAATCGTGTAAAACCCCAAAAAGATACAGCAGAAACAGAGCGATGATGGTGATTGAAGAAATCCCACACCGGAGCAATCCAGGGCCTGGGAATTAACAACAGTACATCCGTGGTGGTTAATTTGGGTGGCCAGCTGATTAATACATACAACCATCAAAAACCGACAACTAAATAATCAAAGGTAAATTCAACTTTATCAGCTACTTATTCTACTTTTGCATTCAGTTTTGTAACAACCGACTCTTTGAAAGATCTTCTGCTCATCACCCCGCCGTTTACCCAACTCAACACTCCATATCCGGCAACGGTTTATTTAAAAGGTTTTCTCAACACCAGGCAGATATCTTCGTTTCAAATCGACCTGGGTCTGGAGGTTTTTCTGAAGTTTTTTTCGAAAAAGAGACTCGAACCTCTGTTTGAGAATGCCTTTCGGCACAACAAAATAGTTTCAGAAAATTCGCGAAGGATTTATTCACTTAAAAACGAATATTTAAATCCACTTGCAGAAGTCATCGTTTTCCTTCAGGGAAATAACCAAACGCTCGCCCGGCAAATCTGTACGGAGTCATTTCTCCCGCAAGCTTCCCGGTTCAATGAAACGGAGGATATGGAATGGGCTTTTGGAGCCATGGGAATACAGGATAAAGCAAAACACCTGGCTACTTTATTCCTGGAAGATTTATCGGACTTTATCGTGGAATGCATCGACGAACATTTCGGTTTTAGCCGGTATGCCGAACGGCTGGGAACTAGTGCCAATAGCTTTGATGAATTGCACGGTCATTTGCAAAAAGAGCCCACCTATATCGAGCAGCTTACTTGGAAAATCCTGGAAAAACAAATCAAAACCAAGCGACCTAAGTTGGTTTGTTTTTCGGTACCTTTCCCGGGGAACCTGACCAGCGCTTTTCGTTGTGCCCAATTGATCAAAGCCAAATATCCCCACATCAAAACAGTAATGGGAGGTGGATACCCGAATACGGAATTGAGGTCGATTACCGATGAACGCGTTTTTAATTTCTTCGATTACATCACACTCGACGATGGTGAACTACCGCTCGAACTGTTGATTTCCAACACACTCAATCCCCGGGCAGAGAATCCCCATTTCAATCTTCTAAAGCGTACTTTTTTACGCGTTGATGGCCAGGTGGTTTATAACGATGCTTCCTCCCGACCCGATTACAAACAGTCGGAATTGGGCGTTCCTGATTACACAGATTTGCTTCTTGATCAGTATGTTTCGGTGATAGAAGTTGCCAATCCCATGCACAGCCTGTGGAGCGATGGCAGATGGAACAAGCTTACCATGGCCCATGGGTGCTATTGGGCCAAATGTACTTTTTGTGATACCACCCTTGACTATATTAAGGCCTACGAGCCCATCGCCGCTAAACTGCTGGTAGACCGAATGGAGCAAATCATAGCCCAAACCGGCGAAAAGGGCTTTCATTTTGTTGATGAAGCAGCCCCTCCTACCCTCATGCGTGCTTTGGCAATAGAAATCATTCGCAGGAAAATAACCGTCAGCTGGTGGACCAATGTCCGGTTCGAGAAAAGCTATACCCGCGATTTGTGCACTTTACTCCAATCATCGGGATGCATCGCCGTATCAGGCGGTTTGGAGGTGGCTTCCGATCGGTTATTGGCTTTGATAAACAAAGGCGTTACCGTTGAACAGGTGGCTCAGGTGACCCGAAATTTTACCGATGCAGGTATCATGGTACATGCTTATTTGATGTATGGTTTCCCCACACAAACCATCCAGGAAACGGTAGATAGCCTGGAGATGGTGCGGCAATTATTTAAACTCGGCATTATTCGATCAGGATTCTGGCACCAATTTGCGCTCACTGCTCATAGTCCGGTGGGTCAGCATCCATCCGATTATGGCATTGTCCCCCATTACCAAAAGATTACGTTTGCCAACAACGATGTCCAATTTACCGATACCACCGCCATCGACCATAGCCGGTTCAGCTATGGGCTCAGGAAATCCATTTTCAATTTCATGCAAGGTATCGGCTTTGAGCTTCCGTTGCAAAAGTGGTTCGATTTTAAAGTTCCCAAGACACGAATGAACAGCCATTTTATCAAAGACTGTTTATCACATGAAACATTTGTGGTGATTAAACCGACGGCCAAAATTATTTGGCTGGGCGGGAACCCCGTTTTAATCACTTTTAAAAAGCATATTAACAATGAAAACATACAGATGGTGAGCATGATTTTTCATGGTAAAAAGAAGTCTTTTGAAGTCGTATTAGATGAAACGCGATCCAGGTGGCTGGTCGGTTTTTTGGAGAAAGCATCCATTTACCAAAGTGAGATACTCACCTTTGCCGAAATGAAATCAGATTACGAACGACAGTTTGACAACTTCGAGCTATTTTGGTATTCAAAGCCGATGGATATTTTAAGAGGAAATGGGTTGTTGGTGTTGTAGAAGGAGGGAATTTGTGACGGCATTCATTGCCGTGAACTTTAGTCCACCGAATTGATTATAACAATAAAAGCCACCCTTTTTGGTGGCTTTTGGGAGCTATGTTGAGAGTGAAGATTACATTTTGGCTATTTCTTTAGTCGAGAAAGGAATATCGTCGATGTAGGTTTCATTCTCCAGAGTGAATTCCGAAGTTTCCATTTCCATTGAATCTGCTGCAATTTCTGCTGTGTTGAATGGAATATCCCTGATGTAACTCTCATCCGTCAACTGGTAGGTTTTGGTTAGCGAAACATCAACCAGGCTATCGAAAATATGTCCGGTGTTGAAAGGGATATCATCGATATAAGCTTCTTCTGGTAAGGCAGCTATGGTTGGAGGCGTTATGGCATTTACATTGAGTACAAAGGTGAGCAGTGTAACAGCGATTGAGTATTTAACAAGTGTTTTCATGACTTTTTATATTTTAAAGTTTCTTAGTTTCTGAAGCAAAACTACCATGAAAAAGGGCACTTGTAAACCGGTTTTAGGCGAATGGGGGTACTACTTCGGTAGTTGGGGAATGGGAACGGTTAATGGGAATGAATGGCAAAAATTTTGATTATTACTGATCCTCCATATTCAAATTCAATTATTTTAAAGCTTTCAAGGATTGTTTTTTCTTAAACAAAAACATTAAATTTGGTGTCTTGTTGATAACCAAAACCAACTAATCATGAAGAAATCTGTACTCTTTTTATTCCTTGTGAATGCACTGATACTTGCCAATCCACTATGGGCAGGGCAGCAATCAGAAAAAGGCGACCGCTCCTGGTCCATCCTGCAATCGTGGGATATACCCGGAAAAGCTTCGGGTCTGGCTTACGATGGCACCTATTTATATTTTGGAATTTACGGTTCCGACGGGGATCACTTTTATCGGTTCGATCCATCCAACGGGGCCATTCAACAGCAGTTTATCAACCCGGCCATTGACGATTGTTTTGGTTTAACCTGGGATGGATCGTCGCTTTGGGCCGTGAATCAGCCTTCCTCCTCAAACCAGCCTGCACAAGCCACCGAACTCAACCTTAGCGGGACCATCCTTTCTACCTTCGACCTGCCCGATCATTATATGAGTGGTATTGCCTGGGATGCAGGTGAATATTGGGTAGGCACCTATTATCCCGATCCGGGAACTACTTACCAGGTGGACGGATCAGGCAATGTACTCAGTCAGTTTACTCCGCCTGCCGATCAGATTTGGGATATCTGCATGCAGGACAACGACTTGTGGATGGTTGACTACAATTCAAATATGATTTACCGAACAAATCAATCCGGTAGTGTACTTGAAAGTCATGCCAGCGAAAACATTAAACCCTCAGGAATTGTATACGACGGAACCTATATCTGGTATGTGGATGGGCAGCTTTCGTCGCCAAGCAAGCTCTACAAAGTGAGTTTGACGGGTGCCGGAACTCCTGAAATCAATATTCCGGTCGATTCGCATAACTATGGAATGGTGACCACCTTCACCTCCGAAACATGGAATATGGAGGTAGAAAATGTGGGGAATGCCAACCTGATCATCACCAGCATCATCATTCCTGGTGCAGTGCCTGTTTCCACCACATTTTCACCACCGCAAACCATCACACCCGGAAGTTCAATTTTTATTCCCCTCACCTATTCTCCGGTGACGGTCGGTCATTTAAACACCTCCATTACGGTTGTATCATCCGATCCAATTACGCCAAATGAGCAGGTCACCCTTACGGGAGATGCGGTGAATTCAGGTCCTTCATTGTATGTTCCGTTCGATTCGCATCATTACGGTTTGGTGAGGCAGCATGCTTTTACCCGCTGGTTTCTTGAGGTAGAAAATATCGGCGACGCCACCCTCGTGGTGAGTAATATTACCACAAATCATGAGGTGTTTATCGTTGATGAATCCGTCAACTTCCCCATTCAGATAGCACCATTGGATTCGGTACTCGTCGGAATATGGTTCAATCCATTGACAAATGAAGCCTATAATGGAAAAATTCAAATCGACAACAACGACCCTGCGAACAATCCTTATTTTGTTCCCCTCACAGGTGATGGAGATGACCGGAAATACCCCATCGGCGATGCCCTATGGCACTATAATATTACCACCGGCTTCGATCCAAGTCCTAAAGCCATTGCACCTCTTCAGGACATTACAGGTGATACGGTTGATGAGGTTATTGTTTGTTCCGAAGACAATTATATACGCTGTTTTAATGGAAATTCTTCCGGCATTGCGGATGTGATGTGGGAATTTGAAATTTATAGCGGTAACGTGTACGATCAACCCGGTTTGACCACCATTGAAGATTTGAATAATGATGGGTATCAGGATGTGATTATTGGTACCACAGGTGGCGATCGTTCCATCAGGGCCCTTTCGGGTAAAACCGGCCAGTCTGTTTGGCGGCACAACACCAACGAGTATGGAAATGGGGGTTGGGTTTATCAGGTAAATGCAAGCTACGATTATAACAACGACGGGTTAACGGATGTGTTGGCCTCCACAGGTGACGACAGCGAAGATACCGGCCCCAAACGCGTATACTGCTTAAATGCTGTTAATGGTGTCGCCCTGTGGGAAGCTTACATCGGAGGTCCTGTTTTTTCGGTTATCGGGGTGGAAGACTTTACCGGTGACGGTAAACCGGATGTTATTGCCGGTGCCTCCACCGCGGATGAAACCCAGGGAAAAATCGTAGGCATTGACGGCACCAACGGAAGTATTCAGTGGACCCGAACCACCGGAGGCTCGTCGGTATGGGCATTGAAGCAACTGGATGACATTACGGGAGATGGGGTAAAAGAGGTGGTGGCAGGAGATTTTGGCGGAAATTTCTACTATATTGATCCTACTGACAACACCCAGATTTTTCATGGCTCCATCAATGGTGCTTTAATCCTTCGTTTTGAAAGACTTGAAGATGTAAACGGCGATGGTTTTGCCGATCTACTGGTAGCTCACAGCAATGCCAACGGAATTGTGCTCAACGGTAAGGATGGGTCAACCATCTGGTTTAAAAGCCTGGCTGATAAATCGTGGAATGTGGCTGCGATAGATGATATTACCGACGATCAGATCAATGATGTGATCATCGGCACGCTTTACTCATCCAATCGCTGTTATTTTCTGAATGGGGTGGATGGTGCCGAACTTGATTCCAGAAATTATCCTTCGCCGGTGGACGCCATCAATGGCATTCCGGACATTGTTGGTGATGGTTCTATGGAAATGGTTGCAGGTGGAAGAAATGGCGAAGTCAACTGCTATTCAGGAGGAATCGTTCTCCTGGTGGGAACAGAGGAACCCTGGCAGATAGAAAAATCATCTCCGGTTACCAACTATCCCAACCCGTTTTCTGATCAAACCACCATTGCCTTTGGTCTCGATCAGGATTCATTTGTAACCCTCCGGGTATACGACATCAACGGGAAAGTGGTGACAACACTTCTTAACCGGCATCTTTCTTACGGACAGCACACAGTGGTGTGGAACGGCGAAGACAGCGCGGGAAAGGAACTTCCCACCGGTATTTATTTTTATGAGATCCGTACCGATCAGAATAAAATCAGAAACAAGGTGGTAAAACTATAAACAGCCATCCTTGTAACAGGTTGAATTTATGATTGGCATTGTGTTTTTGAAGGACACTAAATATAATTTAATAACAAACTGTGAAACGCAAGTTGATTCTGGTGGTAATTTTATGCTTCGCCTCTTCGTTTCAGTTGCTGGCAGTTGAAAAAGATTCGGTGGTTCAGTTAAAACCATTAAAGTACGATACCAACTACATCAAAAGCTACCGCGATTTGGTTCATATTGCTTTTGTTGGGGTGAACAAACAAACCGGTGTAACATTTGCCAATGTCAACAGCACCTACGACCTGAATTTTGCCACCAACAACCCCTTTGGTTTTGGGATGTCCGTCGATTACAAATGGGTCACTCTTGAATACACCAAAACCTTTGGCGGTTTGGAGTTACGCACTGCTAAAAAGGGGGAAAGCGATGCCTTTTCATTCCGGTTCGGATTGACCGGGCGCAGGCTAAGAATGAATTTTTTTGTGCGATCGACCACCGGGTTTTATCTTAAAAACATCGAAGACTACGATCCTGACTGGTTCGATCACAACACCAGGTATCCGCACTTCGATAGTCTGAGCAATGTTACTTTGGCCCTTTCGGTTTATTATACCTTCAACCATAAAAAGTATTCCAACACCGCGGCCCTTTGGCAAATTGACCAGCAGAAAAAGAGTGCAGGATCGTTTGTACTCGGGTTTTTAACCAACCTGGAGGGCATTTCAACTACCAAGCCCCTGATGCTCAACGACACACTTTTAACCGGCAATGTACATCCACATTTTAGAGAGGGCGCTTCAATTAAGATTGGCCTTTCAGGCGGATATATGCACACCTTTGTATTCTTGAAGCGTTTCTACATACATGGAGCCATCATACAAGGATTTCTGTATAGCCGGGGTGTTACTGATTTTTACAATCAACAGGAAACCAGAATTTATAATTCAATGGGGATTTCATTGTATTCGCGCCTGACGGCAGGTTATAATGGCAACCGATTTTATGGCGGCATCTTTTTCGTTTCGGATGGTTTTATTGATGATGCCCTGGGAGATGCCTATGCGGTTACTGCTTACAATTATTTCAGGATGTATATTGGTTACCGATTCCCGATTAAAAGCCCCAAGTGGATGCACAAGTTTGGATTATAAAGGCTACCTCCGGATAAAAACGACAAAAGCCACCCTACGGGTGGCTTTTGAAGGCTATGGGAGCTATGTTGAGATAGGAGTTTACAGTTTGGCGATGTCTTTGGTTGAGAAAGGTATATCATCGATGTAGGATTCATTGTCCAGAGTGAATTCCGATGTTTCCATTTCCATTGATTCTGTTGCAACTTCTGCTGTGTTGAAAGGAATGTCGCTGATGTAACTTTCATCCGTCATCTGGTAGGTATCGGTTAGCGAAACATCATACAGGCTATCGAAAATTTGCCCGGTGTTGAACGGGATATCATCGATATAAGCTTCTTCGGGTAAAGCGGCTACGGTTGGCGGTGTGTTGGCATTCAGGTGAAGAGCAACGGTGAGCAGTGCGAGTAGGAGTGAGTATTTAAGTAGCGTTTTCATGGCATTTAACTTTTATAGTTTCTGTGTTTATGAAGCAAAACTACCACGAAAAAGAGCACTTGTAAACCGGTATTAGGCCAATGGAGGCGCTTGTTCGGTGAATGGGGAAATGGGACAGGTAAAACCTTTATCCAATATAAATGAACCACCTTAATGAATGTGGTTCTGAATAATTATCTAAGAAGTAACGGATTTTGTAAAAAAGATCACCACTTCACCACCCCTACTTCCTCCACTTCCCTTCCATCCACCACCAGCACCACATGGTAGATACCTGAAGGCAGTGGTCGGTTGATTGCATCTTCTCCATTCCACCGAATAACAGAAGTTCCGGCAAGGGAAGTGCCATCCATGAGTACCTTTACCAGTTGCCCGGAGTTGTTGTACACTTCAAGTTTCATTTTGGACGTGGTGTTGGTTTTTACCATAATCCGGGTACTGGTGCTAAATGGATTGGGAGCTACCATCAGTACCTTTTCCTTTTCAGGGATGATGGCTTGATATTCGTTTGTGCCCACAGTAGGGTTCCATTCGTAGGCTCCCATGTCAATGGAAGAACCATAAATGCGCAGATTTCCGGCTAAATCGGTTTCGGGGAGGTGGATAAATGAAGGCAGTTCCAGCGTACCGGCATCAATACAGGGAGAGCCATAATCTATCTGGTACGGGTTTTCGCCTATGCCTGTAAACAGGGGGTCGGCATCGATATTGGTGGGGGAGTAATTAAGGTAGTTATAAGCCGTGACAATATCAATGGCCGCTTCGCCACCTTCGATCAGGGAGTTGTAAATAGACAAATGTCCATCGCCATAATCACCATTGAGGGTAAACATGTAGGCCGGGCCAAAATCATTGTTATAAACGATGCTGTTGTACACATGCACATCAGAACCATAAATTACACCGATGGCCTTGGCATCCGGGTTATCCGAGGTATTGTCGGCCAGGGTGCAGTTGACCACGTAAACATTTGCATTATCCAGGGTGCCTATGGCGTCGGCACCAGGACCATTGTTAATATCCCGAGTGTGGTTGTGCGTAAACAGACAGTTGTATAAAATGGTGGTATTATAGTAGGGGTGCGTCGTTTGTCCAACAACTCCCAACCCTCCGCCGAAAGCATATTCCATCCCATAGTCCGGAATGTTATTTATAAACCGACAACTTTCAAAACGGACAGTATCGGGTGAGGAATCAATGGTAGCGCTAAAGACCGTCCTAAAAGCTCCTCCACCAATATTATTATTAAACTCCACGTTTTTTAATAGGAAATTATTCGAGGAAACCACAACCCCACCTCCCTCAATTTCACCATGATTGCTCTTAAATAAAAGGTTGTCAAATTTGCAATTTCGATTTGTATTTATTATTACTCCCCCTAAACCATAAGGACTAATGTTATCACCGTCACCATTCCTCAGAGTCAGGTTGCTGATTTTGTAATTATCGGCAAAGATGATCCCGTTCAGTAGAAAGATCTGGTTATCGGCATCCAGGATGGTGGAATCACGGTGGGTTCCCTGAATGGACACATCGCGTTTCAGGCTCAGGGGGAATTTCTCGCCCTCCGAGAGAGAATACACCCCGTTGGCTACATGGATGGTGTCGGGGCTGATACTGTCGGAAGCCGCTTTTAGTAAGGCAAAGCTGATGTCCTTTAAGGGTTCATCGGGTGTGGTGCCGCTGTTGTTGTTATCCCCATCCGGAGTCACGTAAAGATTCTGGTAAGAGGTTTCAATTTTGGCCGCATTTATTGAATACGTGATATCATCCTGAGGAACCTCCATGCTACCTGCGGAGTGCAAGTAGTAATAATCGGGATTGGAAACGGTAAAGGTATCGACTGCCAGAAGGAAGGGTGGGCTGGCATTGCCCAGTTTGTAAATATCAGTACCCACCGAGGCATAATTCAAATAGATATTGCACCTGTTTAAGGTATCAAACTCTATGCTGCTGTTTAATAGCATGATACCGCCACCACGACCGTAGGCGTAGTTGTTTCTGACGGTTACATTGGAGAGAAAGGCATCTGATGTATGGCAGTAAATCCCTCCGCCATATGCAGTTACTTTATTGTTTTGTATCAAGCAATTGTATAATTCTATCATGGTGTTTCGGACATACATGCCACTACCGCAAATCCCCCCACAATAGGATCCACTTCCTGACTCCATTGTAAAACCGTTTATCACAATGCCTGCCTGGCAATTCCTGATCTCAAAACAACTTCCTGTTTGGTTGCCATCAATAATGGTCTGGTGCATGTAACCTAAATCGCCTGTGGTAAGGGTTAGGCTCCCGATGGCAATACTTTTGGATTCGATGTAAAGATTTTCAAAGTAAGTTCCCGGCCACACCAGCACAGTGTCCCCGTTTGACGCCGCATCAATGGCCTCCTGGATGAGGGTGT
>PCUL01000280.1:50151-50615 GCA_002771745.1 Bacteroidetes bacterium CG18_big_fil_WC_8_21_14_2_50_41_14 | reverse complement strand
CTGAATTTGAGAAGGTACTCCTGGTTTAGCGCGAAAATCAGTATAAAACAATATTTTTAAGTGGTCAAATTCTCTTGCATTAAAAAACATATAGTCTTTTCCTTTAAATTCACGGGATAAATTCTTATAAACCTGTGTTGAGTTATATGACATTTGAGCTGAATTTTTATGCCATTCCCTGTTTTTTAAAGTCAGGCCATTGTAGTCGAGAAAATGAAAAAACAGGTAGAAAACCAAAACTATACTAAGAGGAATGACTACAAATTTATTTATTTTCTGCTTATCTAATACGTTATTTATAAAAGTGAATAATTCAAACAGAGCCTGTGCTACAACAATATAGATCAGGGGAGCGATAATAATGGTAAATGCCGGCATTTTTGTTGCAGCAATAGCGTAAAACACGTTAACAATAAGGATCCATATAAATATCACAGTTATGTATTTTGTTTTGATCCTTGAAA
>PCUL01000280.1:47843-50134 GCA_002771745.1 Bacteroidetes bacterium CG18_big_fil_WC_8_21_14_2_50_41_14 | reverse complement strand
AAGAAATGAAGTGAATTATAGTTAAATTCATATTTACTTTCCACTGGGAACTTATTCAGAATATATAGCTGCCAGGGAAGTGCAACTATGATGGTGATTGCAATACTTTCAAGAATCTCGATATATGATTTAATTTTATTCCGATTATCTTTAAAAATTAGTATGCTAAGTCCCCAACCTGCATACACAAGCAATCCAACCAGCCACTTATTCAATATAGCAGCTCCCGAAAACAGGCCAATTAATATTATCCAGATCTTTTTGCTTGAATTTTCTTTTTCAAACCACGACCAGATGCTTAACGTGACATAAAACAAAAAAGCGATATCATTGTGGTCTGTATTCATTCTGCCTGAATTCAGCTGATAAATGAAATTTGATCCTGAAAGTAAAATGGCCGCATAAATTCCTGTTTGTTTTCCTGAGATAATTTTCCCAATCCGGTAAACCGGGATAATCAGCAAAGTTGTCATGAGTATGCTGGGTAAGCGTAAGCTCAAAGTATTAATTCCAAACAATTTAAACGACAGGGCAATCTGCCATAAAAACAAAGGCTGTTTATGAACCCAGATGTGATTTACAGTCCAATTCGTAAATTTGAAGGGGAGTATTGGTGAGGTCATCAACATGGGCTTAAGTGGGTTGTGCACCATGTTTTTCGCGACTACAGCATGAATTTGCTCATCCCACATATGAAGAAAAGGATCGGAAAGACATACAAAAAGGCTGATTAACAAACTGCCAAGGGCTATCATCAAAAGGCTCAGGCGGCTCTTGCCAGTTATTTGAAAATAAGCAAGCCCCAGTAAAATTAGGGTAATACCTGTGTAAAGTATAAAAACAACTGATTAAATATGTTCGCTGATGTCGTAAAGCACTTACATTTTCCGTATAAACAGGTGATTATTCATTGAGATCAATTGATATTCGAAAACTTCTTAGTTTTGAGCAAAAGTAAAACATATGATGCGAATATTTTTAAACTAATTTTCTAAGAGCCGCCTTTTTGTTATTCATGGAATACATTTCTCTTGCTGGGATAAGCACCAATTATTTTATTCTTTTAAAGTTATGGTTATCACCTCTGAATAGTTTAAGTGTATTTTTGTATTTGTAATAGATTCTATCAAACTAAAGAACTTCATTCATGCGCATTCAACATCTGATTTTTGCACTTTTAATTTGTTTATTCAGTTCTTCATTAGAAGCTCAGTCTACTGTTAAGTTTCTGTTTGCAGGTCATTGTTATCAACCAGCTACCGTAGGAGACAAAGTCGATTATCGCCTTGAGCAATTGGATAAAACTCCCTATGCAGGTATTTGGCTTGGCGGGGATGTATGTTCCGAAGCCATGTTGAATTACTCTACCATGCAATATATCGATAGTTTATTTAATCTGGGAAATCCTGAAACACACTGGACACTTGGAAACCATGATGCCCGAAATGGCAACTGGGAGTGGTATGAAGAATTTACCGGCAGGCGCACCTATTATGCTTATAGCTCATATGGAATTACCCGAATTGTTCTGAATACCAATTTGGTACCAACTAATTGCGAAGATATAGATAATGAGTACAGTATTATTACAAATGTTTGTGATACCATTCAGGAATCCAGGTATTTAATTTTGATCATGCATCATGGTTTATGGCGTGATGTGCCTGGCTTGCCACCACCAGGGGTTTATGGACAAAGCGATCTAAGGTACTGGAATGCCAATTGTGACTCCGTAAACACCAATTTTGTTCAGGTCGTTTACCCTAAATTATTAGAGGTAAAACAACGTGGAATTGAAGTTATATGTGTGATGGGAGATATGGGGGCTGGTCCAAAAAAATTTCAAATGGACTCGGATGAGGGCATCCATTTCTTAGGATGCGGGCTTTATAACAATGAACCTGATAATAATGTCTTGATATTTAATTATAATATTGAAAATAAACAACTTGATTATGGGTTTCATAATCTGGATTCTTTACTGATCCATTAAAAATCAGCGGACAATCAATTTACCTCTAAATACCCGGGCTGAGGGGTCATCAGAATAAAGTGTGTAAACATAAATTGCAGCCGGAAGACCCAAAACATTGAACGACAAATCAGGTGCAGTAAGCCGATATTTTTTTATCAGGCTTCCATTGATTGTTTTTATTTCCAGGGTTCTTGATGCGGTCATATTTGCTTCGTTCAATAAGATGTGCCCGGTATTACTGATTGGGTTTGGAGCAATCACAATTTGATTATCCAATAATGTATCAATACCATTCATCAGGTTCTCGATAAGCCCG
>PCUL01000280.1:43936-47794 GCA_002771745.1 Bacteroidetes bacterium CG18_big_fil_WC_8_21_14_2_50_41_14 | reverse complement strand
TTTGTGAGCTGCCTACAACAGCACAGCCACTGTCTGCGGTGGCTACCACAGAATAACCATAATCTATATTATCACCGCCAATTGTAATCTCCCACAGTGCATTGCCCTGATCATCGGACTTTATCAGATAAAAATCGGCACTGCCATTTTGTCCAAAACTTCTAGTCGTTCCGAACATAAACAGTTCATTATTTTGGTTCATATCCATGGACATCCCATACTCATATTCAGGGCCACCATAGCTTCGGTGCCACTCTTCAACTCCACTTTCGTTTATTTTAATTAATAACATATCAAAACTGCCTTCACCGTAACTTTGGGATGAGCCAAAAAAATAATATCCGCCATCCTGAGTTTTATTGATTGAATAACCAAAATCATGATTGTCCAAACCATATAATTGTCTCCAGATTTCCTGACCTTCAGAATCCACCTTGATAACCAACATATCTGCGTCATGACGCTCATAATCTGCATGAACATCATTAAAAAAACCATTTTTTGTGCCTGCTATCATGATTGTTCCGTCTTCGTTTTCAAGAATATCCATGGCATAATCATTACGCTCGTATCCATAGCTGCTGTTCCAAAGTTCGTTGCCCTGTCCATCTGTTCTTACTAAAAAGATATCGCCCTGAAGGTCATAACCACGACTATATCCGAGGAGTAGAAAATCACCATTGGCTGCCTGTTTGACCTTAAAACCCTTTTCATCGTATCCCGTTCCAAATTGTTTATCCCATAATTTGTTCCCATCCAAATCCATTTTACAGAGATACATTGACGTCCTTGGATCACCGCCATCCCAAACATCACCAAGTAGTAGAAAACCTCCATCAATGGATATGATTGATCGTGCAAAATCCTGATGAGGACCACCATAAGTCATTGACCATATCAGGTTTCCTGAGTTAGAAATTTTATTCAAATAAATGTCATCGGCATTGCTGCTAAAACTTCTTGAAGCACCTGATATGATATATCCACCTTCCTGAGTGAGGCATAGCGCATAACCATTGTCGTTGTTACTACCCCCAAAAGTTAACCCGGGATTATTTTGTGAGATACCCGTATGAACCATAACTAAGCCAATAAAGGCAAGTAGTAATGTTTTCTTCCTGATTTGAGGTTGGTTTGAATTCATCTATCTTTGCGGTTGTAAATCATGTCAATAATCAGTAAGCATGAATTGGAATAGCAAATATACTTATATAGGGATAGTCTTTCTCGTTGGTACGGTAGTTTTTTTTCAATCTGCCTGTAAACAACCAGATCAATTTTTACCTGGAAAAATTGTAATTTGTAATGCCGAAATGAGAAATAACGGGAAGGATTTATATCTTTCAAAGGACGACTCAACTGTCTTTTTTGCCAATGGAATCACGCAAAGCAGTTTGGAGGCTCATTCAGGAAAGTACTCTGCCCTTACCATTCCAAAGACCCAGGCTTTTGCGATGGGATATAAAATAAATAGTGTGGATCCGGATTGGTATTTTAATGTAAGTGTGTGGAGGAAATCCAAAAACGGAAAAGGTGCCCTTGTTGTTGCCGCTGATAACACTGAGTTATTATACGAGGCCACAACATTTGCTGTTGATAGTACACCGGATGGGTGGGTAAAACTACAATTGGATGTTTTAACCTCTCCTCTTTTTTCAAATCAGGATTTAATATTTTATGTGTGGAATAATGGAACTGATTCCGTTTATTTTGATGACCTGGTGGTAAAAAGGCTGAAAAGACCTGATTATCCCAATTATCGGGAGCAACCTCTTGTAATTGAAATGGATACTTTTGCTTATCTTAAAATATACAACAAACGGAGAGAAGCAATTAGTGAAGGTGTTTTGCAAAGCTCCGACAATGATTGGGTGAAAGGATTTGTGTATGGGGATTCCAAAATGATGAAGGTAAAGCTACGGTTGAAAGGCGATTGGCTTGATCACCTTTGGGGTGATAAGTGGTCGTACCGGATTAAAGTGGGTAAAGGAAACGCATGGAATCGCTTGAGAACATTCTCTGTTCAAACGCCCGAGGCTCGTGATTTTATGATGGAATGGATGGCTCATAAACTTTATGGAAGTAAAGATGTGTTGACCACCCGATATGGGTTTGTACCACTCATCGTAAACAATCAATCAAAAGGTCTCTATGCCTGGGAAGAACATTTTGAAAAACAAATTGTAGAAAGCAATAATCGCCGCGAAGGACCCATAGTGAAGTTTTCGGAAGAGGCTATGTGGCAGATTCAAAAAATTCTTATCAGGAAAAAAGTCTGGAAAACCCTGCCTTTTTTTGAGGCAGCTGAAATTGAACCATTTGGGGAAGGGAAAGTTCAGGACTCACCCGTGTTATTTAGTCAATTTATTACTGCTCAAAAGCTCATGTATCAATATAGAGCGCATCTGATGCCTGCCAGTCAGATATTTGATATTGATAAATTGGCTGCCTATTTTGCGATGCTCGATTTAACACATGCCCGCCATGGTATGGTCTGGCATAATCAGCGATTTTATTACAATCCTGTTTTAAGCAAACTGGAACCAATTGCGTTTGATGGGTACACAGATCTACCGGCAACGGATGTCAGCATCAGCGACAATCAGGCAAACGTTGTTATGAATTCAACCTATTTAAACGAAGAAGAATATTTATATTTTGATTTTTTTCGTGATTCGGTTTTTGTGGGAAAATACCTGGATAAATTGGCAGAGTTTAGCAATAAAAAATCCATCGATTCTATACTTTTTTCTTTGTCAAATGAAGAACGTCACTACGATTCACTCTTAAAACTTGAATTTGTTCACTATCGTTACGACACCAGTTTTTTTAGGCGAAGTGCCGAAGGTATTAGAAATTATTTACCGGAACTTACGGTAAAGCTGAACTTATATTTGGATACCATCCAGGGGATACCTGAAATAAAAAAGCAACATTATACCGATACCAGTACCTTTGAAAACACCCCTGAATTTTTTGTGAATGCCTACATGGAATCGCATGAGGGTGATAGCATGGTGATCGGTATTCATAATTATTATCCGCAGGAAATAATACTCGTGGGGGCAAGTATAAAGGATAAATTTATCTTTAATTATTTTGATTCAAAGCCAAGTATAGAAGCTTATACTCAGGGATTGGACGGTGTGGTCAGGAATTTAACGGTGGATTCTGTTTCGAATTTTGTCTTTTTTACACTAAAGGATCATGAGGATATTTTTAAAATACCTATCCATCGTTGGCCATACCCCTCAGGAATAACTCCGCAACAAGAACTCTTTCAGCAGATAGATCTGGCGAACAACCCTTTTATTGAAAGGATTGTAAATCATAATATCTACATTAAGAAAGATAGCCTGGTGATCAATAAACCATTTTTAATTCCAGAAGGTTACACGGTTCATTTTGAACCCGGAACGGTGATGAATTTGGTTGAAAACGCCATGTTTATTTCCTATTCCCCCGTCATCATGCGAGGCACTCCCGATGCACCTATCGTCATCACTTCCTCCGATTTTACAGGAAATGGATTTACGGTGTTGCAGGCTGAAGGTCGGTCACAAGTGGAGCACACCCGGTTCGAAAACCTCAATACATTGAATTACAAGGGATGGGAACTTACCGGTGCTGTTACCTTTTACGAATCGGATGTGGAGATTAAACATTCGGTGGTGTACCGAAATCAATGCGAAGACGGGTTGAATATTATAAGATCAAAGTTTTTGACAGAAGATGTTACTTTCGACTACACCTGGGGTGATGCCTTCGATTCGGACTTTAGCAATGGGTTGGTACTCAACTGTAAATTTACCAACCTCGGAAACGATGCCATCGATTTTTCGGGAAGTACCATCACCA
>PCUL01000280.1:33369-43853 GCA_002771745.1 Bacteroidetes bacterium CG18_big_fil_WC_8_21_14_2_50_41_14 | reverse complement strand
TGAAATGTCACATCTTACCGTAAAAAACACCAATATCAGGAGATGCAATATCGGTATCGCAAGCAAAGATTTGTCCATCGTTGAGGTAACCGGCACAAAGGTGCTCGATTGCAATTACGGACTGGTCCTTTTGCAGAAAAAACCTGAATATGGTCCCGGAACACTTTTCTTTAATCAGTCAATTATTCAGAATCCCCAAACGCCAATGCTCATTGAAGTGGGATCGAAGGTGTTTCAGGATGGCAATGAAATACAGGGCACAGTTAAAAATGCAGCGATTTGTTTTATTAATCGGTCGGGGTTAGTACAAAAAATGCTTAAAAGTATTTGATGTTATCTGTTTTAGTGTCGAAATGTATTACATTTGTATTTCAAACCTGCGAATATTAAAAACAAAAACTAATAATCATGAAAAATTTAAACCGTTTATTATTCGTTTTCATGCTTACGGGCATGGTGTTTTCCGGATGTAAGGAAACCAAAGACCTCCTTGATGTTACATTTCAGGCCGATTACGAATCGGATATGGATATTTCAGTTGCACCTTCAACTATGAAAGGAGGCATTAATGGAACCTTTAGTTCTTCTACAACCATCGATCCCCTAACCAACGAAGAGTTTCAAAAGTATGCCGAAAAGATTAAGTCGGTAGAAATACTAGAAGTTACAGGAACCATTACTTCAGTCAATAAAAATGCCGTGATGCTGGATGCTGACCTGAATATAACAGCCGATGCAATGCCCAATGCTCAATGGCTGTTTACCAACGAACCTATTGAAGTTGGAAATGTAATCTCATTTACTAACGAAAATGGTCAGTTGGATAAATTGAGTGCTATTTTAAATGAGAAAAAAGCATTTACCCTGACATTTTCCGGACAAACCGATGAAGATGATGTAACCTATAACATCTCTTTCTACATTCTGGCCAAAGTAATTGCGAACCCACTTTAGTAGTTTTGTGCCTCATCGTTTTGATGATCCATTCCATTAGATCGCGATCAAAAATTATCCCAAATTCCCCAACAACTTTCTCAAAGGTTGTTGGGGAATCTTTTTTAAGGTTGTTTTATTTCTAAATGATTTTTTTTTACAACAATACCTGCATTTAGGCAATGATTTTTCAATGTAGTGCCTATTCTTAAACATCCTGAGTTTAATAATTGTTTTTCCTGATATTTACTTATTTTTGCGCCTGCATGAACTAAAAGTAATTTTGTTCCTGATGAGAAAAGGTAAAATTGAACATCATCACATACAGTCGCTACTAAATAATCCCTTATATTTCTATACCAATCTGTTGCCTTACTGGTTAATTCATGTCCTTAAGTTTAGCCTGTTTTCAAACCAATTTCTGTGTGAAGAAAGGGTATGTTTCCTCGAACTTAAACAGTTAAGTGATGGTATTTAGCAGTATCGTTTTTTTATTTTACTTCTTTCCTGCCTTTTTGATTACTTACTATCTGGTTGGAAAAAAGTATAAAAATATTGTGATTCTGCTATTTAGCATTTTCTTTTATAGTTGGGGAGCCCCAAAATTTATCTTTGTCATACTTGGAACCACCTTTATCGATTTTCATTTAGTAAAGTGGATGTCGCTAACCCATAGCAAGAGAAACAGGCGGTTGATGCTGACACTGTCCGTTTCAATCAACATGGGCCTGCTTTTCTATTTCAAATATTCCAATTTCTTTATCGAAAATGTCAATGGGTTGTTATCCGTGTTCGGAACGGGCAATATTCATTGGACGAAGCTGTTGCTCCCTATCGGGATTTCATTCTATACTTTTGAAACCATCACTTATGTAGTAGATGTGTACCGAAAAGTACATAAACCCCTGACCAATTTCTGGGATTATCAACTGTATATCATTCTGTTTCCCAAGTTAATTGCAGGCCCTATCATCCGTTATCACGATTTGGCGGATCAGATCACCGATCGATCGCAAAACGATTCGATAGACAACAGGTTAACAGGGTTTTATCGGTTTGCAATCGGCCTGGCCAAAAAAGTTCTGATTGCAAACCACATGGGACAACAGGCGGATGCGATATTTGCCATGGATTATGCCGGATTGGGCACGACCACCGCCTGGATGGGAATACTGGCTTATACTTTCCAGATTTACTTTGATTTTTCGGGTTACTCGGATATGGCCATCGGTATGGCTAAAATGATTGGCTTTAAATTCCCTGAAAATTTCAACAATCCCTATATTTCACAGAGCATTACCGAGTTTTGGCGACGCTGGCACATGACGCTTGGGAGCTGGATGCGCAATTATTTATACATACCGTTGGGTGGAAATAAAGTATCCAAATCCCGACTCTACTTTAATCTTTGGTTTGTTTTTTTAATGTCAGGATTGTGGCATGGAGCTTCTTGGAATTTTGTATTGTGGGGAGCTTATCATGGCTTGTTCCTGGTATTGGAACGTGGCTTTTTGTTAAAATTTTATACTAAAATAGGTAAATTTCCCAGCACCTTCATCACCTTTTTTATCGTTGTAATTGGGTGGGTATTTTTTAGAATTGAAAGCGAATCTGATGCCTGGTTGTATTTAAGCCGGATGTTTGCCTTTGATTTTGTGAACCTGGTAACATTTGATTCGGAATTCTATACTTTCTTCATCATTGCCATTTTCTTCGCCTTTTTTACCTATTTTTCAGTTGGACAAAAAATTCAGGATTCCATATATTTTAAAGATTACAGCTACAGTCGGCATTTGTTTGTAACAGCCATCTCGATTGTTCTACTTTTGTTATCAGTAAGCTCAATTACTGCTTTTGGTTTTAACCCGTTTATCTACTTTAGATTTTAGACATGAAAGCAGCCTCCCACAGATCACTTATTGTATTGTTTATCATCATTTTACTGTTGCTAACAACCCCATTTTTTCAGGGACTATTTAATTTTGTTGAGATGGCTCCTTTAAAGGGTGCCATCAGTCAACCGGAACATAAAAAACTCACGGTAAACAATTGGTTTTCCGGTGAATATCAACTGAAGGAAGAAGATTATTTAAATGATGCCTTTGGTTTTAGAAGCTTTTTTGTCAGGATTAACAATCAGTTGGCTTTCAGCTTATTCAATAATGCAAAGGCCAACGGGGTAATTGTTGGAAAAAAAAATTATTTATATGAGGTAAATTATATAAAAGCCTATTATGGTACTGATTATATCGGGCAGGACAGCATCGAACAACGCATTGACAAACTGAAATTTATCCAGGATACACTGGCCAAAATGAATAAGGATATCTTATTGGTTTTTGCTGCCGGGAAAGGTTCTTTTTATCCTGAATACTTCCCCGACAAATACCATAAGGACAGAGGAACAACAAATTATGAAAAGTATATTGAACTGGCCGGAAATGCTGGTTTAAAATATTTAGATTTCAACCGATACTTTCTTGATCATAAGATTGATTCGAAGTATCCATTGTATCCGCAATACGGCATCCATTGGAGTAAATACGGGATGTGTCTGGTGGCTGATTCCATGATCAGATATATTGAAGATTTAAGACACATTCAAATGCCCCATTTGTATTGGGATGGAGTTGAATTGGATCAGCCAAGGGGAACAGATTACGATATTGCCGATGGCATGAACATTAAATTTAAGCTTAAGTCTTTCGACATGGCTTATCCTCGGGTGAAATTTGAATCCGATTCAGGAAAGGTGAAGCCTTCGGTGATGGTTATTTCCGATAGTTATTACTGGGGAATTTTTGATCTTGGCATGTCCAATGTTTTCTCAAATAATCAATTCTGGTTTTACAATAAAAAGGTCTATCCCGAAAGCTTTAAGTCTGATCTTTTAGCCAGTGATGTGAATCTGCATCAAGCCATTGCCGGTCATGATGTAATTATTCTTATGGCAACCGAGGCCACCCTGCCTGGCCTGGGATGGGGTTTTGTTGAACGGGCTTATGATATGTTTACAAATCCTGATTACAAAGAGATCGATCTTAATGAATTTCAGGAAAAGGTAAGAAGGCTTCGAAATAAAATAAAATCGAGTGAGGAATGGATGAAATCCATTGAAAGCAAGGCAAATAAGAAAAATATTAGCGTGGACTCCATGCTAACGCTCGATGCCATTTGGGTTATTAAAAATGAAAAGGACAAATAAGGAGTTTAAAAAATCTGTGTGATACAGGCAATGAGAGTGTTTGCAAACGCCGGGTTTTTTGATAAGCTTTAAAACCTCCTTATTTACACTTTTTTCTACCTTTGCAAATTCTTAAAGAAAACTTAAACCATAAGTAACATGAACGATAAGTGGGGATTGTTCCAAAAATTTTTAATCACGCAGGAACAACAGGTGTCATTGTCTGATTTTTTGGTAAATTCAGGTGTTATCATCATTTTGGCCATTATTCTTGAATTTTCTTACATCAAATGTGGCAGAACCATCTCAAACAGAAGGCAGTTTGCCGGAACATTTTTGCTCATCGCCTTCACCACCATGTTAATTATCTCCATTGTAAAATCCTCACTGGCATTGTCTTTGGGTTTGGTCGGAGCACTCTCCATTGTGCGCTTCAGAGCGGCCATCAAAGAACCGGAAGAACTGGCCTATCTGTTTTTCGCCATTTCACTTGGATTGGGCCTGGGTGCCAACCAAACACTGGTTGTGGTCAGTGCTTTTGCTGTAGCCATGGTCATTATTTGGGGCCGTCACCTTCTCTCTTACAAAGGTACGTACCAGAATCTATATCTTAATTTTACGGCCAAAGCCGGCACCGTTGAATTGTCACAAATTGTCGAAAGCGTGAATCGGCAGTTTGGTAAGAACTCCTTAAAGCGGTATGATGAAAATAAATCGGTGGTAGAAGCCTCGTTTGTAGTCAATTCGCCCAAACCTGAGAAACTCCAGTCATTTAAAAGCGAAATGGCCAAATACGGCGATGACGTGCGGATTTCATTTATCGAAAGCAAGTCCTTTTAACAGTTGCATTAAAATGATGTTGTTTCCTCCATTTGATGAAAACACCGCCAGGTATGAGCGTAAGTTTGTACAGGGTGAGCTTTACCATTGGGATATACAACAGATCGTGAGAAATCATCCGGCTGCTTTTCATACCATTCATTATCCCCGGTACATAAACAATATCTACCTCGATACCACCGAAATGGATTTCTATTTCGACAACGTTTCCGGTAAAGGAAGCCGCAAAAAGGCGCGGATACGCTGGTATGGCGACCTGAAAGGTGAAGTTCATACCCCTGTGTTGGAATTTAAAACCCGTGAAGGCATGTTGGGCAACAAACTGTCGTTTATTCTGCATCCGTTTACTTTTGGTGATGCCTTTTCGGGTGAAAGTCTGCAGGAGATTTTTCGCAAGTCAACCCTCCCTGATTGGGTAAGAGAAGTCCTGGCACTTTTAAAACCTGCCTTGCTCAACCGCTATCTGAGGGAGTATTATCTGAGTTTCGATCACCATTTTCGGTTGACCATCGACCATGAATTGTCATACTATGCCATTGGAAATCAAAACGATCATTTTCTGGAGAAATTTACCTCAGCAAACATTATTGTTGAGCTTAAATACAATGCCGACGTAGATAAAAAGGCTGCCGCTGTTACCAATGCATTGCCTTTCAGGCTTTCGAAAAGTTCAAAATATGTGAATGGTTTCGAGCTATTTCATCCTCACGCGGGATAAATCAAACGCAATCTTCCCGGCTTATTCATAATAATAAATCCGTTTCACCCTACGTGATATCCGGCTTAAAATTTCATATGGAATCGTCTGCACAATCTCAGAAAGCTGGCTAACCGTGTGTTCCTCATCAAAAACGATTACATCATCATTTTCCATAGCGTTGATTCCGGTCAGATCAACCATGCACATGTCCATGCACACATCCCCGATGATGGGAACCGGATAACCGTTGATGAACAAATTGGCTCTTTGGTTTCCCAGGGCACGCAACAAACCATCTGCATAGCCAATGCTCACAACGCCAACAGGTGTATTCTTTTCTGCAATCCAACTCCGGTTGTAACCAACACTGTCGCCTTTTTTTACTTCTCTGATTTGAACCAATACCGATTTCAGCCGGACTGCATTGTCCAACTGCATCTCCATGTCGCCGATGCCATACATGCCAATACCAATGCGGACCATGTCGAAGTGAGCCTCCGGGAAACGGCTGATGCCTCCCGAATTGGCCAGATGAAAAAGAATTTTATGGTCGAACTGGCCTATAGTCAGTTCTTTTACCTGCGTTAGTTGCTTGATTTGCTCACGGGTAAATTCATCGAAAGCGGGTTTGTCGCTTGCCGCAAGATGCGAAAAAACCGACTGAAGGTACAAATGGGGGTTCTTTTTAATGGTAAAAATGATTTCCGAAATTTCCTCCATTCCAAACCCGAGCCTGTGCATCCCGGTATCCACTTTTAGGTGGATTTTAATCGGTTTGTTTTGTGGGATAACATTGCGTTTGATGGCCTTCTCAAGCAATTTGAGGGTGCGCAAATTAAAGATTTCAGGCTCCAGCTGGTGCCTGATCATCGTGTCGAGGGCATGTTCCTCAGGGCTCATCACCATAATGGGCAAATCGATGCCGGCTTTGCGCAGTTCCACCCCTTCATCAGCATAGGCCACTGCCAGATAGTCAACCTGGTGGTATTGAAGCACATTGGCTATTTCGAAACTACCACCGCCATACGAAAAAGCCTTTACCATGGCCATCACCAACGTTCCGGGCTGTAGTTTCGACCTGAACTTATTCAGGTTATTGATAATGGCATTCAGGTTGATTTCAAGAACGGTTTCATGGGCTTTTTGTTGAAGAATCCTGCTCAGTTGCTCAAACTCGAAAACACGTGCACCTTTCAGTAAAATGGTTTGTCCGGATATCCCGGCAAACGAGAAATTCCTGATAAAGTCTTCGGTGCTTTCAAAAAACTGTGAGCCCGATTCAAATTTATCTGATTGCCGCTTGATGGCCGGTCCAATGCCTATCAACTGGTGGATATTTTTTTCCTTTAGCAATGATGCCACATTTGAGTAAAGTTCCACTTCACTGAGCCCGCTCTGGAAAATATCCGACAGGATTACGGTTTTTTTCTTGTGTTGGTTTTGCTGATTTAGAAAATCGATGGCAATCACCAACGAATTAAAATCCGAATTGTAGGCATCATTGATAATGGTGCAGTTGTTGATGCCCTCTTTGAGTTCAAGGCGCATGGCGATAGAGGCCAGCAACAACATGCGTTCCTGGATGTTAGCTTGTTCGTAACCCAACAGCAACATGGTCGCCCAACAGTGAATGGCATTCTCAATGGAAGCGTCATCAACAAAAGGAATGGTGATGTCGATGTTATTGGCTAGGTATCTGGCAGAAATGGTAGTTGATTTTTCAGTTACGGTCACCTTGGTTATGGTGAGGTTACAGCTTTCTTCTTTGCCCCAGCTAAAAGTGGAAATCTTGCTGAGGATGCCCGAACGGATGATGGATCCCTTGATTTCTTTGTGATCGGCACAATAAATCAGGGTATCGACTTTGGTGAACAAATTTAATTTTTCACCGGTCTTCTGGGTGTGGTTGATAAAATTCTCATCATGGGCTCCGCCGATGTTGGTAAAAATACCAATGGTCGGCTGAATGATGGGCTGTAGTTTCTGCATTTCTTCAGGTTCCGAAATCCCTGCTTCAAACAAAGCCATTTCATGGGTTTCGTTCATCTGCCAAACCGACAGGGGAACGCCGATCTGGGAATTGTAGCTTTTCGGACTGCGGACTATGTTTTTATCGGGATGCATCAATTGAAAGAGCCATTCTTTTACAATGGTTTTTCCATTACTTCCGGTAATGCCGATAACGGGAATGTTGAAATGCTTGCGGTGTTCCGATGTCAGTCGTTGCAACGCGGTGAGCGTGGAGTTCACAACAAAGAAAGAGGCTTCAGGAAATCGTTCCTGTTCCTCATTCAGACGGGATACTACGAAATTGCGTACCCCTTTTTTATACAAACTACCAATATACAGGTGACCGTCGTTGCGTTTACTTTGCAAAGCAAAGAAGATGGCTCCTTCGGGCGCAATCAGTCGCCGGCTGTCGATTAAAATATCATACACCTGAATATCTTCAGGATTTGGACTAACCAACTTAGCCTGTAGGATGTTTGCAATTTCTATACCGGTATATTTTCTATGCTGCATACAATCGTAAGATTAGACGGTACTGAAGGTAAATGAAAGATGGTTGCCG
This sequence comes from Bacteroidetes bacterium CG18_big_fil_WC_8_21_14_2_50_41_14, assembly GCA_002771745.1. Lineage (GTDB taxonomy): Bacteria > Bacteroidota > Bacteroidia > Bacteroidales > F082 > UBA6244. Next base: position 35,624 of record PCUL01000280.1, on the reverse strand, counting down.
GAACTTAATCCTGCATCCGGGAAATTTCATCATTGTCCTCCTTGTTTTTCCCATTGCCCGATTCCTGCAATAAACCACTATGGAGCGGATTGCTGGCATCTTCGTCAAAATTTTGCCGATTGTTGAAGATATCTACTGCCAGGTACATGGCATTGCGCAACGAGTCTGGAGAGGCAATACCCTGGCCTGCAATATCATAGGCAGTTCCGTGAGCAGGAGAGGTACGCACAATCGGTAGCCCGGCGGTAAAGTTAACTCCCCGTCCGGTAGAGAGCGTCTTAAATGGGATCAATCCCTGGTCGTGGTACATGGCCAGAATTCCGTCGTATTTTTGATAAGTTCCTGCAAAAAAACCATCCGCCGGGAAAGGCCCGAAAACAAGCTTCCCTTTCTTTTTTGCCTTTAAGATGGCGGGAACTAACAAGTTTTCTTCTTCATGCCCAATCTGTCCATTTTCTCCCGCGTGAGGGTTCAATCCCAGCAAGGCGATTTTGGGCCTGGAAATGCCAAAATCCCTGATCAACGAATCGTGCAACACGTTTATTTTGGTTGTGATCAATTCTTCAGTAAGCAGGGCTGGTACTTCTGCCAGGGAAACATGTCCGGTAACGGTACCAATGCGCAAGTTGCCTGATACCATGAGCATGAGAAACTGATCGGTATGAAACTCACTTGCAAAATATTCGGTGTGACCGGGAAATGGAAAATCATCCGATCTGGTGTTCTCTTTGGTAATGGGTGCCGTTACTACAACATTTATTTTGTGCGATTTAAGATCGGCTACAGCGTGTTTCAATGCTTCATATGCATATTCCCCGGCCAGCTTAATAGATTTTCCAAATTCAATTTTTACCTCGCTGTCGTTCAGGTTGACCAGATTAATCTTATTGGTTTTGGCGAAAGATGCATCTCTGACGAGGTTATAATTGAATGTAGTCGCATTCATGTTTTTGCGATTGTACGACAGTACCCTGGAAAGCCCATAGATTACCGGGGTAAACAATTCCAATATCCGGTTGTCGTCTAGTGTTTTAATAATAATTTCATAATTAATTCCATTCAGGTCGCCATGGGTAATCCCCACCCTGATTTTTCTGTCCTTTTCAATTACCGGGTTCCCTTTTTGCATAAGTCGAAGTTTTTTCCAATCCTGTAAATCTGATTGTTTTGAACAAAATACAGAATTCTTAACAAATTCACGCTGTAGATTTATGCTGACAAAAGTACGATAATTTGTCCGCATTCGCTTCGCCCAATTCTTGCGAATAAACGAATCAAGTGAAAACAAATGATCTAATCTTCATGGTTCTTCGTTCCATGTTACTATATTTAACACTTTTGCAAATGATTGTTCTCTTGTAAGAACTGGAAATAAGATCATATTATGGCGACATCAAATTTTGTTGATTATGTCCGTATTTTCTGTCGTTCAGGCGATGGTGGCAGCGGCTCGGTACATTTCAGGCGTGAGAAATACATTCCTTTTGGTGGTCCTGACGGAGGCGATGGAGGCAAAGGAGGCGACATCATCATGGTTGGAAATGCCCAGATGTGGACATTGCTTCATCTAAGATACACCCGTCACCTGAGGGCCGAACACGGTGGAAATGGAGCAAAACAGCAAAGAACCGGTTCCAGCGCCCCGGATATTTTGATTCAAGTGCCTTTGGGCACCATTGCCCGAAACAACGAGACAGGTGAAATGATGGGCGAGATCATTACCGAAGATCAACAGTGTGTTCTATTGCACGGAGGACGTGGTGGTCAGGGGAATGAGCATTTTAAGACAGCCACAAATCAGGCTCCTAAGTTCGCCCAGCCCGGAGACGAAGGGTTGGAAGCATCCATCGTTTTTGAGTTGAAAATACTAGCCGATGTGGGTCTGGTAGGATTTCCAAATGCGGGAAAATCTACACTATTATCCGTACTGTCGGCTGCCCGTCCCGAAATTGCCGATTATCCTTTTACAACATTGGTACCTAATCTGGGAATGGTAGCCTACCGCAATCAACAATCGTTTGTTATGGCCGATATTCCGGGGATTATAGAAGGGGCTCACGAAGGAAAAGGGTTGGGATTGAGATTTTTGCGGCATATTGAACGAAATTCAATCCTGCTCTTTATGGTGCCGGCAGATGCGGATGACATTACCGAACAGTATCAGATCTTGCTCAATGAATTGAGGCAATATAACCCTGAACTGCTTGATAAACAGCGAATATTAGCCATTTCAAAATCAGACATGCTCGATGAGG
>PCUL01000280.1:19567-33326 GCA_002771745.1 Bacteroidetes bacterium CG18_big_fil_WC_8_21_14_2_50_41_14 | reverse complement strand
GAAAACGTACCAGGTCAAGGTTAAGTGATAACAATTATTTTTTAATGAACATTTTTGATACCAGAGCCTTGTCGACAACGAGCTGCAAAATATAAACACCGGGGGGCAAGTGTCCTACCTGTATCGAGAGGGCATTTACCGGTTCTGTTTTACTGTCCATCACCCGCAATCCGGCAGTATTAATTACCGTGTAATTTAAAATCCTATAAGTGTCTTCATGGCAAACAACTTGAAGAACCTGGTTAACTGGATTGGGATAAACATTTGTTGTTCCGGGCTCCTGGTGCCGGGTTATTCCCACATACCATGTAGTAAATGTACTTGGATCGGACCATCTGCTGATGGCCAAATCAGAACAGACTGCCCTGACATAAAAATCATACCCCGTACCGGGGTTCAAATTTTCGAGCTGATAGGACGTCTCAACTAAATTGCTGACCAACTCTCCGCCGGTAATCGTGTCGAAACCAGTAGTTCCCCATAACAATTCCCATTCCTGCTCGATTCCAGATGGTAACCAAAAAAGCAGGGCACTGGTTTCTGACAAGTTATCCGCAAACAGTCCAACGGGAGCCGAACAATCGGTGATGTATTGAAAATTAGCGATTAAATTTCGATTCGCACTGGCAATAAAAGTAACAATGGAATCGTACGAAACAACCTGCCCGCCTTCGGTCCATGCAATGAACCGGTATTCGTCAAAGGGTGTTGCCACCACGGTAACTGGTTCACCAAATGTGTATTCTCCACTCCCTGTGGCAGTTCCGTAATCCGGGTTATTGGGCATAGCAGAGATGGTGTAAATATCAACTCCAAAGACCGCACTCAGGTTGACATCGTTGGGAGGCATAACAAAGGTATAATCTGCTTCATACGAAACAATCTCGTTGTTAAGCATCCAGCAGATAAAATGGTATCCTGTTGAGGCATTGGCCGATACCGTAACCATTGATCCATAACTATAGCTCCCCGATCCCATTACATTTCCACCTTCAGTGGGTATGGCAACTAAAAAAACCTCGTATGAATTAACAAGGTAACCGGCAACCAGGGTATCGTTGGAGCTAGCTTTTACAAAGGTGTACACCGAATCGTCAGACAGGACAACTGCATCTTTTGTCCAGTTGGTAAAGTGAAATCCTGGTTCAGGGATGGCGGTAATGGTTACCGTGTCACCGATGAAATAGGATCCTCCTCCCAGAGCAATTCCGGCTGTATCAGGATTGTTCAGCAGCTCAACAGTCCAAAGGGAGCGGACAACACCATTATAAAATGCAGATGCAGCCACCACGCCATTGTTGTAAACTTTTGAACCGGGGAGTAAGGTCGTAATGGTATTGGTATCACCCACATACTTAAATATTAAAAATAACAGGGTGTCTGCCTCGGTAAAATTGATCGGTAAGATGTCGTTCTCCCAGGCAACATTTAACACCTCCCCTGTATTATTAACAGAAACTCCCGGTATTGCCGATTCCTCAAAACCAATGTATTCAAGCTGTAGGGTATCATAACCCACACGCAAAAATACTTCCGTCACCAGATTGTAGCCAGCTCCCTGGGCAATCAGGGGCATTTGGAAGATCTCGTCGGATATAACAACCACAGAATCCTGCTGAACATTTCCAACCGGAGGAGTTTGACTAATAGTCCCTCCCTCGTAAACAACACCCGTGATCGTTTGTAGGTTTTTATTGGAGATTTCACATCCGGGTTTAAATTCCAAATCAGCCGAAAACCCGCCAAAATAATTAAGCTTTAAATCAAGCAATTTTCCATTCAGGTCATGACCTGTGCCAAAAGGGGCCGTATACGTGATGGTGATTTCGTTTAATAGAACATTGAAATTCGCGAGCCAGCTACCCGGAATCGTCATATTTTGTATGCCCAGAAATTCAACCAGCAGCGTATCAAACTCAATGCGCAATGTAATCGCACCTACCTGACCCTGATCCCCGGTAAAATTTAATGCGTCTACCTGAAGGTACAATTCTCCCGGAGCCACCACAGCATCATGTATATCAATTAATGGAGCATCTGTTGGTAAATTCCGGAAAATGTTGTTTTGTGCAAAAACGTTGCCCGACCAGGCTGTTACAAAACTAAAAGCAATTACAAGGAATAGAATGCGCATTTACCCGATTATTCTGGTTGGTTAATAAAGTCAAAATTTTGAAAAACTGATACGTTTTCAACCTGTTCCCGAATGGTTATACCCAAGCGTACTGCGGAACAGATGATGGACAAAAGTACAAACTTAGTACATAAAAAGGCAAATCATGACCGATTAAAATGAAATACCATTCATTAAACCCAGTCTGACCAAAGCTAATATAATAACCATGACGACCATTGGAAAATAGGAGAGCTCACAATTTTTTGTCTTCAACTGCTTTTTATCATCGCTATGTGTTTTAAACCGGATGGAATTAAGTGACTTATGCTGATAAAACAAACCCGCAATAAAAAACACAAAGGATAACAGAAGGTATATATCAACATAATAATACATGCCCAGGTGAGGTATTTTGAGTAAAATAATCACCACCAGGCCTAAGAGGATGGGAAGAACCATTTGATTGATAAAAAAACTGGTTACATTGGTTCCAGACAATTTTGGCAGGTACAAATTGGCTGACACGCAAACGTGTTTCTGCGCTTTATATCCAAAGAACAACAAAGCGGCAACTGCTATGATGGCCAATATCAACCGCAGGAAAAAGGGGATGCCATAGGCCCGGAGAGCTGCACCAATTCCAAAATTAAAAAACGCACCAACGATGATATTACCCAGAAACCAGATGAGGGAGATCAAATAAATCCACAAATACAATAGCTTAACCCCTTTAAAATACTTGCGTTGTTTCCGGTACAAATACTCGAAAAGAACGGCAGTAACCAGAGTAAATGCATTTCCTACAAAAAAAACCAGAAGGATATAATCAGTGGTCCACTTTTTACCTGAATGGGTAAACCCGTAATAATAAAGCTCCACATCAAAACCAAGCCAACTGGTAAGAAAGCAGGAGAAAATATTAAACGAGAAAACAACCAAATAATAGGCAATGACAAAATAGACCAATGAATTGATAACAATACATCTGTTAAACCTGTTAGAACCAAATTTTGCAGTCATGATTTTGAGTTTTTGTGTAAAGTTAAAAATTTATTTAAATTTCCACCAAGCTTTTTGATGACTTTTTAAAAAAAGTGCTCAAGAAAAAAACCCAGGTTAATAATTAACCCGGGTTTTTGAGTGTTAAGTAATTCAGGAGATTAGTCTTCCAATGCTTCCTGATTTTCTTTAAAGAGGGTATAGACTTTTTTGCCGCCATAAGCAGCTCCAAGACCCATCAAAATGAGAGTTCCGCCACCGATGGGAGCACCACCTCCGCCAATTGGAGGTTCGGTTCCAGTGCCAGGGTCTCCGCCCGGATCGCCGGGTTCTCCCGCTGCAGGGGCATGAGTCTGCGCCATAACTACAAATGACAACACAAAAAAGAAACTTGTCAAGATTATCGGTATTAATTTTTTCTTCATCTTATTCTATTTTTTATGGTTGTCAAATTATTTAATAAACACTTTTTGTGTAGAAACCTGCGTACCATTGCTCACCTTGATCAGGTAATAACCTGATTGTTGAACAGGTATACGGGTTACTGTTCCAGAGTTCATGCGTGAATCAATAACTTGTCCAAGTAAATTGTACACGGAGATGTTGGCTTGATCCATGCCTTGTAATACCACCTGGATGGTACGATCGGAAGCAAAAATCCTGGCATCAGCTGAAAGTGGATTTTCCTCTACATCGGTGATGCTGAACAAAATCGTAAACCTATCCGTAATAGCATCGTCATAAGTAAAGGAATAGGATTCATCTTTCAGATTAACCACGTTTCCTGTAGATTCGTCTTTCAGATAGAGCTTATCGAAACCACCGGTTTCTGTTGCCGAGATAGTCAGTTCATTTCCGTTGGCGCCTCTAACATCCATGGGGATGCTTTCTCTATATTCAGAAGGCAGTGAATTAATAGCCATGAAATCATTGGCCGTAGAGTACAACTGTGGAAAACCAGGTGTGTAGCTAAAGAACTTGTGTGCATCGAATTCGCCATCATAATCAACAGTGGCACCTTCGGTAAAATGAATAACGGCTTCATCAATCAAACCGGCATCTTCCACCTGAAGACGTACAATTTGTCCAATCTCCATCTGGTCTTTCATAAAGCCAACTGAATTATGAACACATACTGCGTTAGTCATGGCAAGTGTACCTGCGGCACTGGCCTCCACGAAAAATCCCTGGTTCATGGCGATGTATCGTGAACCGCCGTTAGTACCTACTCCGCCTACAAATGACGCAAAAGAAGTACCATTATATACGAAGATCGCGTTGTTCACGTTGGTTTTTGTCCAACCCGAACCGGCAAGCCAGTCAATGGCAGAGGAGAAAGGGTTTCCTACGAAGTTGTAGCCATTACCATTTTTAGTCACAGCAGAACTTTCCGGGCCTGTGCGCAACGAACCACTAAATGTATAGGTATTTGGCACTGCACCACCTATCCACATCATCCAGCCTTTCATGTCTCCAAGCGGAGTGCCGAAATCAGATGCATAAGTATAGGAGTCATCCACCTCATTGTACGATTTCATCCATACATCAGGAGCTCCCCCAAGGTACAGATCCAAAGCGGTTAATCCGGTAACAGGTGCTGAAATACCATGCCATTGGCCGGCAGTAACATAGCTCTCTACCGATGTGGTTCCCGTAACATTCAGGGTACCATTGTTGATAAAAGAGCCATTGCCTGTCGCATTGGATTCAATTAAGAAATAGCCACTTACATCAAGGGTAGTTCCATTCAGACTTAACTTTCCGCCTTGGTTAATTGTCAAATTATTAGCCAGTGCGGCCAAAGCAATGGTTGTTTCAGAACCTGAAGCAACAAAAACATTGGCCCATGCATTGGGTACTTTCAAAGCAGTCCAGTTGGCAGCAGTACCCCAGGCACCACCACTTATGGTATTGTCATAGTACCCTTGTACAGCACCGTTGGTTACATTGGAAGGAGGAAACAACCAGGTAGAAAACGCAGTGGTAAGGATCGAAGATTTGTAAGTACTTGAACTTGCACCAAATACCAAATCAGAATAACCACCAACATAGCCAAACTGAAGATCCAATAACTTACCATCAGCAAGTGTAGTGGTGTTAGGAAAATTACCTACCAATATTTTTAATGTATTGGGTGTTTGATTGGTAATTGTTACATTTGGATCAGCTGCATTTGTAAATCCGGTATAGGTCAATACACTATTGTCGTAAGTGAAATAAACAGTCAAAGTGTAAATGGTGCCAATTCCAGCGATATTAACAGGAACATCGATTGGACCAACAGCGGGTTGAGTAGTGGTAGTAGATAGCGTTTGAGCGTTTGTCCCAATACTCAAGAACAAAATCACGCTTAAAAACATAATTATTTTTTTCATATCATTTATTTTAATTGTTCATAATTATATTTTATGGAATGGGCACAAAGTCACCATTAGCATCACCTGAGCATATCGCACTAAAGTCCTCTCCGACTAGATTGGAGGTAACTATTACAACAGGATTGTCAAAAAACCAGTCTTGAGCTATCCAGGCAGGAACTTTTACATTGCCTCCTAACCAACTGCCATAAACGATAAATGCATCCGTCACATCCACCCCATCTGCCACATTTACATCGGCGGCAAGGGCTTGCAGGCCAGTTAAGGTTCCTCCGATACCAAAGATAACAAACGCATCAGTAAGGTCGTAACTCAAGGTGGCATCTATATCGGTTGAAGCATCCAGAAAATAAGTGCCATTTAGTACATCAGTAAAGGTGTAGTTTCCACTGGCATCTGTACCGGTTGTATAAGCAACGGTTGAATCTACAGGATTCTTCAGATATACTGTCGTTGTACTGGTACCATCAGTACCAACCGGGCGGGCATTGTCGCCCATGTAGGTTACTTGTCCACTAACAGAATAAAGTGTCATCAATACCACAGGTTCAGTAACATCTGCACCAGCAATCACAACACTTCCGGTAGCGGTAAGATAACCAGCCTTGGCCACAGAGTAAGGGTAAGTGCCATTTCCTAAGTTATTAAATACATATACACCTGCACCGTAGGTTGTGCCATCAAAGGTTATCACTGCATCTGCAATAGGAGTAGCAAAATCGTCTGTTACGGTAAAAGTAACAGTAAAGCTAGCTACGGAACCATCAATATAAGTTACAGGTATGTTCACCAGGTTTGTTGATTGAATCAAAGAGGCCGGATCAAAAACCACATTGGCCTCACCACCACCAGCGGCATAATTGAAGTTCAAATTAACCAGAACAGCATCATCCGCAAGTAACGTTGTGTTATTTTGGTTACTCCACTCAATGGTGATCTGATTATTCGAGTTTCCTGTTACCAGCATTCCGGTATAAAAGGCATTAGAAATACCTGTAAAGATGAGTGAATCATCATAGCTGATATGCAAAGTGATGGCACCCAGTTCAGAGCTTCCGAAACCAGAAGCTACAATAGGAACTTGTACTGCAGTTCCCGGAGTTGCTCCAATATCGCTTAATGTTAATGAAGCCACTTCAGTTCTTGGCGTAAATGAACCATCCACATATGTGGTTGGTAACCACGACAGTCCACTGGCGATTTCGCATCCGGGAGCAAATTCAACAGCAGCCACCCCTCCATAATACACAAACTGAATATCAAAAAGGGTTGACAAAACTGTAAAGTCCTGAGCTGCACCAGTCCAGGTAAGTGTTAGTATTCCACTTCCCGCACTGGCAGCAAAACCTGCCAGTAAAGTATTGGTTAACCCTGAATAGGAAAGCTGTGCCGGATCGTACATGATTTTAAGTGTGATGGCATCAACAGTCCCAAATCCTCCACCACCAATGGTGACGGGCATCAAGATGGTATTTCCAATAGTCTGGTCGGTTAAATCAGCCATGCTCACTGTACCATCGGAGCCTAATTGCGTAACAGAGCCATTAATATAGGTAGATGGGATTGGAGCCAGGTTCTTATCGGCTATTTCACAGGTACTTTCGAAGAAGGTAAGATCTGTTGAAAAACCACCTTTGTAAAAGAACATTAAATCAAGGAGTTTCCCATTGATGGGATATCCAGTTCCAGTTGGGGTAGCTGTGTAACTGATCATCACCTGGTTCAAAGTCGAATTATAGTTAGCCATCCAACTTCCCGTTAAGGTGGTACCGCTGATACCTGTAAAATCCATGAGGTCTGAATCGAAACCGATATTGAGGGTAATGGCAGCCACATCATCCGTATAGTTGAGCATGTCGACCTGCACCAGGATATCCCCGGGGGCTCGCGTCGCATTCTCAATCTGGACCGTTTGTGCCATTACACCCGACGCGGTAAAGAACAGAACCACTATGAGTTGTAATATTTTCTTTAACATATTTTTGAGTTTTAATTGTTTAAAAAATTAATATCCAAAAAAATCATAAACACAGTTCATTTTCGTAAAAATTTCTGAACAGCAACTAATTTACCTCTACTCATCAGTTGAATGATATAAATCCCCTGATTAAGATCTGCTGTATTTAACAACAACTCTTGTCCGGAGGTTAGATCGCCTAACTGCTGATAAAGAACTTTTGTCCCGGTGATGGTTACCACAACCCATTCTGCCGACGGCAGATCTGCATTCACAGTGCAGTTCAAATGACCTGCAACAGGATTGGGATAAACCAGTAAAGCAGCGGATTCAATAATTCCATTCCATCCGTCAACACCATTGGGTGTTACAAGAAGCTCGCTCGAGAGCGAACCCTCAGAACAACCATTGCTGGTTAACAAGCACCTGTAAAAATAATTGGTCATGTCTGCCGAAACAGGTTGTATGTCCAATTGAGGTGTTTGTGTTCCGCTATAAGGTGATGTTTCTGTTAGGTTTGTCCAATCCTCACCTTGGCCTACCTGCCACTGACAGGTTACCTGACCGGGAAGTCCGATCACCGTGATGGTGGCCTTACTGCCCTCGATAAGAGATTGGGTAACCGGATCTACTTCCATACTGTTTAAAGCCGCGAGTGTTCCATTCCGGTATTCAACATTGTCGATCACGCTCAGATCTGAACGTCCAATTTCACATTCATTCTGAAAGTTAAGATCCACAAAATCCCCTTTAAGCAACACACGGATACTACACATGATTCCATCGTTAAGATTGGCAGGAGCCATGCTAAACCAGGTGAGTGTAATGACCTGACTTTGAAGGTTGATCTCTCCAAAAAAATCGCCTGATAAAAACACTTCATTGATGTTTTCCACACCAACAAATTCAACCTGATTGGTATTCACCTTAATATATAAGGTGAGTGCCGCCACATCTTCGAAGTTTTCAACACCGATGGGAATGCCTATTTCCGTGTTGCTGCATCCTGCATATTCACCCATTTTCACCACAACCTGACCAACAGCGAGCGTTGGCAATGCCAACAGAGCTATCAGTCCCGTCAGGGTGAGAACTTTGGTTGTTATGTGGTGAATCAGTTGCATTGATAAGAGATATTGTATTAATTGTTTATTTATGATTTAATATAAACTGTTTGGAGCCAAGGCCCCAAACAGTTTACTGAATGGAATTAGTGAGTAACAATCATCCTCTTAACTGTTGAGAAGTTTTTGGTTTCTCCCATAACAGTAATATGATAGAAGTAAACTCCTGGCAAAATATTTTCAGAATTGAATGTAACATTCTGAACACCAGATTCCTGTGTTTCATCAACAAGTGTAGTCACTAACATGCCCATGTTATTGTATACTTCCACTTTCACCTTTCCTGCTTCAGGAAGTGTGTAGCTAATGGTGGTTGCATCGTTAAATGGGTTAGGATAGTTAACAGCGGTTAATTCAGAACCAACGTTAACATTCTTGTCGGTAGTTACTCCAATGGTTTTCAAATCAATGTCTCCAATTGGTGTAGCTGTGGCATCGGCCAGTTCGGTGTTAACATTTAAGCTGAACAGTTCGGTTCCAACAGGAATTTCACCAAGAATACGTACCCTGATTTGAGCAACAGAGGCCTCAGCTTCCATTTCAACAGCTTCGGTGCTGAACCAGCCAATATTCAGAATACCTGCTTCCTGATTGATGAATACATCATCCTCAGTATAGTTGGTTCCAAGCACTTCGATCAAATCGTTGCGGAAGTTCATCATCAATGAAATGGCACCTATTTCGGCAGCCTGGTCGATGTTGATCGAAATGGTCATCTCGTTGTCAACATTTGTAGTGGCCAATCCTTCATAGTTCAGTTCAATTGCTGATTCAGCCTTAAATCCGGCACTGGTTGGAACATAACTGGCGTTGACATCACCTTCGGCCTCATAATAGAGGTTGATGAAGTTTTTCTTGCCTTCCCAAGGAACATTTGATGAGGTATACTTATGATCAACAGCTCCTGAGAAATACAGATAATCATTTCCACTGTGTGTAAATGGAACATCATCCACATTGGTAGGTGAATTAAATGGTGTGAACCAGGTCATTTCAGGTAAGGTAGTTACCATTCTGCCGGTTACTGCAAAGTTAGGTGCGAACAAGTTCGATGTGCCATTGTCAGGATAACTGCCCAACAGGCCAACTGCACGGTATTTTGCTGTTAAAGCATCCAGCGCGGTAATGGTAGAGGTATTGTTAACATCAGCAACATCATCCGAGTAGTATCCATAAGCAGGAGTATACGTTGTCAAGCCCACCCAGGTATAATTATAGGGAGCCCCGTTGATTTCGATTCCGGTAGCCATCAGCTGAATAGCCAATCCGTCGGTTGCATTTACACCACCCCAGTTATTATAGGTATACGAAGCACCTAAATATGTGGGTGAATTAAGGGGCACTGTACCATGGTAGACCAGACCACCATCCCAAACTTTCAGTACATACTCAGCATCACAACCATAAGTAAGGGTATTGATATCGAAACCAAAATAAGACATCAGGGTGCTATCATTGCCATTGATATCCAATAACAAATTAGGTTGTACATAAGCAGTTTCAAGATCTATTAAAGCTGTTCCTGTATTCCAACACAGGGTGACATAGAAATAATCTTCAGGGAAGGTACCATACAAATCGGTTGGGAAAGGAGAAGGCATGTAAGTTTCAAATGCATTCCAGTACTTCACCTGACCTTCGAGGGTTGGTTGGAGTTTATCTACATGTACATCTAATGCTTCTGCCGAGCAGTCCATTAATCCGTCAACTGAAGCAATAAGCCCTACAATACCATCGGTAGTATAATCATTGTCCCATTGAATAGTCACTGATGTACCAATGTTGGAACCAACAAATACTCCACCTGAAACAGACCATGTATAGGTGATTAAAAGTGGATCGTTGCAAGTAGCACCATCAATTACTGTATAATCGGATGTAGAACAAGCATAAGCCGATAAAGGCCCTGAAATTTCAGGATCAGGGGTTTCGTAGAATATAACCGTGGTATATGAAACGGTAGAACATCCTCCAAGACCGTTGGTTACAGTCCAGGAAAATTCATATTCCCCACACATATCAACCTCAACAGAGGTTAGACTTTGATCCGCAGGGGTAAATACTGCTGTTCCGCCGACGGGTCCGCCGGTTTGTGTCCAGGCAAAGGTTGTGTCCCCGGCACAATACATTGTAAAGAGCCCTTCGATGGGTGTGGTGTAGCCGCAAACTTTTTCAGGAGCAACGATTTCCGTAATAACGGGTTTAGCAAAAAAGTCAACCAATACAGTATTCGACACGGTGCAGGAAGCACCATTGGTTACCCAAAATGCGAATTCATAAGTACCGCATGTATCAACCGTTACGGTTGTATTGTTCGCTGTTTCATCACTAAATACCACTGCACCGGGCCCGCTTACTTTAGTCCATTCAACGGTGGGAGGAGTTCCATTATCACAAGCTACTGCGGTAAAAGTGCCGACCAGATCGGCCAGGTAGTTGCCGGCATCTTCACAAACTTCTTGTGCAGGTCCGGCAGAAACCCCTGTTGGTAAATCATAAAATTTTATGGTCATCTCATCAAATGCACTACAACCAGGGCCATTTGTCACCGTATATCTAAGGACATAGGTTCCACATGCGTCTGCAGTAACACCTACAGTATTGGTATCGGCAGCCACGGGGTCAAATGTGATGGTACCAGAGCCACTAATCTGGGTCCAGGCAACGGTAGCCGTTCCACAAGAAACAGGTTCAAAGCTTCCTGTTACACTGGTACTATACACTCCTGCAACTTCACAAACCTGCTGATCAGCACCGGCATTTACTAAAGTTGGTAAATCGAAGAAGTCAACAGTAACGGTATCAGCAACTATACAATCAAGTCCATTTGCTATCTCCATCCTAAATTTATAGGTTCCACATTGTGAGGCCTCAATAGAGGGTGTTAAAGTGGTTCCGTTAGTAATTGTAGCTGTAACCGGGCCACTAACCTGTGTCCACAATATGGATGTTGTACCACATCCTACATCGGTATAGCTACCACCAAGAACAGTAGTATAACCTAATGTTGCGTCTTCACAAACTTCCTGATCGGTACCCGCGTTCACATTGGTGGGTAAATCGTAGAAATCTACAATTACATCATCAGATGCAACACAATCTCCGTTGGTAACCGTGAAAGTAAATACATAAGTTCCACAAAGAGTAACCTCAACATCAGTAGTGTTGGTTGTTGCAGAAGTAAATGTAGAAGTGCCTGGGCCGGATGTTTGGGTCCATGCAACAGTAGGTGTACTGCCATTGTCACAGCTAACCGTATCAAAACTACCACTTAGAGAAGTACTCAATACCCCGGCAACTTCACAAACTTCTGTTTGATCAGGCCCGGCATTAACAACCGGTGTATCATACAGGTAAAAAGGATAAATTGAATCCGTACTACATCCGGTAGAATTAAATGAAGTCACATGAAGGGTATAATCACCACACAAAGCCATTGGAACTACGGGGGTAAAATTGATTGTTCCGAATTCGCCACCGGTAAAAGGGCCTGCCGGTGTTACATCGATCGAATTAGCGCCATCAGATATGGTCATAGTAACCGTTGTGCCGGGTCCTGAATAACCAAAACTATAAAGCCAATCAAAGGAAATTGTTTCACAACCGGTTGGAGGTATTGTAATATCAACGTTAGGGGTATCGAAGAAAAAAACATCAATTTCGGCAGAAACATAATCGTCCCATATGTAAAGGATTTTGTACCGTCCTGCGGCAGTAGCAGTAAACGCGGCATTATAGTTATATATATCGCCCATTACTCCCAAATCAAAAGTCAACACACCACCTGGGGGGGTAGTGGGGATGGTGGTGGCACTCCAACCGTAAGGTCCGGTTGTTGGCTGAGGCGGACATGAGGGGTCACCACTGGTACCAGCTACAGCAGTATTAAGCGTAGTGTCGCTCACAAAACATACATCATTTTTTGTAATACTGACCGTACAGGTTCCTCTAGTGCCGTCACCGTTTTCGGAAATAACAACAACGGAACCGGCAGCGGCCTGCATCGAAAGGGCTTCGTAGTATCCATCCTGAGTAATCTCGATGGATGTTACGTTGGGGTTGTCCAGAGCCTGAATCAGCTCGGCATTGTTTGCCACCTTCACCTGAATGCCATTTTGTGCAATGGCATACGGGCTTAAGCACAGCAAAAGTGTTGCAGTGAACACCAGAAGTAATAATTTTTTCATAAGAAACAAAATTTAGTTAGTCAAAAGGATTACGTTTATATAATAAGGTTAATTAATCTCAATTTATGTTAACCTGGGTCGGGACAATTATTTTCAAAAAGCTAAAACAGAAAACAAATATAGACAATTTTTTAATAAAAGCAATCTTTTTTATTATTTTATTCATAATAATTACAAATAAACCAAACTCAAGCTATTTATAAAAGTAGCTAACACAAACAAACTCTTAAAAACAATGCCATAAAATGCATGATGATGATAATGAGAACTTAATAGAAATAAAAACATTTACCCTCCTTGTCCATCCTTACGAATTCGTAGTCTATTTTATCCGATACCGTAAAATTATTTCCGGTTATTTTCAACTATTTACCACTTGATGTAACAATAATTTTCGTGACAATTTCCATTACTCCTTAACTCTGTTGCTACCGATCTTCACCCCTTCCTGCCTACCCTGCCTACCCTGCCTACCCTGCCTACCCTGCCTACCCTGCCTATCGGCAGGCAGGCGGCAGGCAGGCGGCAGGCAGGCGGCAGACTGGAATCCCCCAAAGGGGAAAGGCGATTGCGTAGTTTATTATAATGGGTTTGCTTATGGATTGAAAATTGTTGTGTTAATGACTCTTTTGTATTTGGCAATTTACATAAAAAAGAGGATTGTCTTTCCGACTGAGCGAACGCCAGGAGCGAACGGAGGAATCTGATGCCACATCAAGAATACGGTGTTGAATGGAAAGATAAAATAGGCTCCTCCACTACGTAACTCCTCGTGCCTCGTCGTTACTGTGGTCGGAAGGACAAAATAGAACTCCGTAAGAACGGGACAGGCATGGATTGTTATGATGGTTATCAGAACCCCTATCCCCTACCTTCGGCAGGCAGGCTCCCTTTCCCCGAGGGGACCCCGTAAAGCTCCGCAACGGGGCAGGCAGGCGATAAGTTGATTTTTTCGTATGAGGTTTTCTTAGGGATTGGAAATTGTTGTGTTAATGGCT
>PCUL01000280.1:0-19555 GCA_002771745.1 Bacteroidetes bacterium CG18_big_fil_WC_8_21_14_2_50_41_14 | reverse complement strand
TGATAATATTGTTCTTAATGGCGAACTTGACCAGATCAACCGTGGTTTTCAGGTTGATTTTTTTCATGATGTTATTTTTATGCGTCTCTACGGTGCGTACGCTGATAAAGAGTTTTTCTGCAATGAAGCGGTTCGATTGGCCCTCGGCAAACAATTTTAACACTTCCATCTCGCGGGTGGAAAGGTCTTTTTGACGTTTTTCTTTCTCGGTATTGTCGATGTCTTTATCGCTCAAATAACTTGATAACAAGATATTGGTGATGGTCTTGGCGTAGTATTCAAACCCATTGCGCAAGGTGTAAATGGCTTCCAGCATCTCCGATCGGTTGGTGTCGCGTGCCAGATGGCCTTTTGCCCCAGCTTTGATCATTTTGAGGATAAAAGGCTCGTCGTTGTACATGGACATGATCAGCACTTTGATCCTGGGGAAGCGCTGCATGAGTTGCTTTACTTCTTCTGCATCATTTATATCGGGTTTATACTTTACCAATAGCGAAACATGAACCGGGTCATTGGCATTTTTCAGGATCATTTCTTCGATGGAGGTGGCAGTAAAAGTTACTTCAATATCATCAGCACCAGCCAATAAGGCTTTAATGGCGTCACATACCACGGGGTGTTCGTCTACCAGAGCAACTCTGATCATGGTTTTCTACATGAGTTATCAGGCGAAAATAGCAAATGTTGGCCTGATGGTTTTCGTTTGCAGGTAATATAAAACGATTATAAACAAAAAATTTGTAGTGTCCTGTTTTGTGACATTAATCCATTTCCTGCTTTTCTTTTTCGCAAAACGAATTACTTTTGTGTGAATTAATTTGATTACGAATGACCAAAGGCCAGAACTTTCGCTACATCAGTCTGCTTGAAATTATCAATAAAGTGGACAGAATCCTGCGTCAGAAAAAAAATATCGAACAAACCTTTACCGAAATAGTGAGCACGGTACCGTTTAGCCAGGTGATGGAAGTACCCATTCGTTTGAAGCTAACATTCAACAATGAGGAGTTTAGCTCGCCGGCTTTTGAGAATGAGGTGGTTTGTCAACAACATCATTTTGCCACACTCGCCGGCAATGTCGGAACAATTCAACTTTGCCTTGGATCGGTGCAATATAAGGAAAAGGAGTTAAAGCCTTTGGAACAAAATTTTTTGCTCGATAGTCTATTACGAAACATCCAACAGTTCCTGAATTCCACAGAGCGAAACGACCAAAACACCTTCAACCAACTTCATAAAAACACACCTGAAACCAACGGCAAGGTCACTAGCAGTTTTTTACAACGATTTTTAAATGCAAACACCTTTAACAGAGATATATATCATGATTTAATGCCCTACAAAGTGGGCGAAATATTGCTGATTTCAAGTCTGTATGATGCTTATGCCATCGAGCGTGAGGGGCGTTTTACAGAACACATGCTGGGGCAATACGGGCAATTAAATCTCACTTCTTTTCCCAGGATTACTGGAGCAACAAGCCTCGACCAGGCATTACACCTGCTGAACTTTAAGCATTTCGATTTAATCATTTACATGGTAGGAGCAGAAAAAAAAGTTCCACTTACGGTAAGTGAGCAAATCAATAAGGCTTACCCATTTATACCTATTTTTCTGCTGTTGAACAACAGCAGCGATGTATCTTATTATAGTAAGATTTTGCAAAACATTCCCTATATAGATAAACTGTTTACCTGGAATGGGGATGCCAATATCTTTTTCGCCATGATCAAGATGTTGGAGGATAAATTGAATGTGGAAAACGACACACAACTGGGTCAGGTAAGGGTTATTTTGCTGGTGGAGGATTCTCCTGAATATTATTCGCGCTACCTGAGTTTCCTATACAAGGTATTGATGGAACAAACCAAACGGATTATTGATGACGTTAGTACAGATGAACTTTATAAGGTACTCAGAATGAGGGCCAGGCCCAAGATATTGCTGGCCTCTAATTACGAAGAAGCGCTCGAAATAATCGACAATTATCAGGATTACATGCTCTGTTTGGTTACCGATGTAAAATTCGATCGAAACGGCGTTTTGGATGAGAATGCAGGCATTGCCCTCCTTGAATACACGCGAAAAAAACTTCGTAACTTACCTGCCATCTTACAGTCGTCCGACAGCTCCTATGAACCCATTGCCCGGCAGCACAATTCTCTTTTCATTCATAAACAATCCGACACGCTTTATCAAGATCTTGAGAATTTTATCACCAATTATCTGGGTTTTGGTGATTTTGAATTCAAGGACATCAATGGCATCACCATCGCCCGTGCTTCCAATATGCGCGAATTTGAAAAAAACCTGAAAGAAATTTCTGATGAATCGTTGATTTACCATGCCAGCCGTGATCATTTCTCCATGTGGATTATGGCCAGGGGTGAAATCAGGGCGGCCAGCATCATCAACCTGAAAAAAGTAGCCGATTTCAGGGATGCTCATGAATTAAGGCACGATTTACTTCAAATGCTCAAGGAATATCGCAATGAACAATCGTCCGGCAATGTGATTCCCTATGAACCGGGTATGGAAGTGACCGAGGAAAACGTGTACACGCTGGCAGAAGGCTCGTTGGGCGGGAAAGGTCGTGGATTGGCGTTTATCGATGCCCTCATCCATAAATACGATTTCAACCGGTTTATACCGGACATCAGGGTTCGCACACCCAAAACTTTCGTGGTTGGCACTCGTGAATTTGAAATGTTCATCAAGAATAATCAACTTGAAGGGGAGGTTTATACTCAAAAATCGTTTTATTTGCTTAAGAAGCAATTTATAAACGGCGAACTTTCCTCAGCCTTAATGACAAAACTGGAGAGTTTGCTTTCGAATATAACCAAACCCATTGCAGTGCGTTCTTCCGGTTTGTTTGAGGATTCACTCACACAGCCGTTTGCGGGTGTTTTTGAAACCTACCTGCTCCCAAACAACCATCCGGATATTAAAGTCAGAACCCAACAAACTGCTGATGCCATTAAACTGGTGTTTGCATCGGTTTATAGCACCAATGCCAAAGGTTATGTAAAAGCCATCGACTATAAAATTGAAGACGAAAAAATGGCGGTTGTTATCCAGGAAGTGGTAGGCAATCAGTTCGATAACTATTATTATCCCCATATAAGCGGAGTGGCACAATCGTATAATTTTTACCCTTTTGCCCACATGAAACCGGAAGAAGGGTTTGCCATAATGGCTCTTGGTTTGGGACGGTATGTGGTTGATGGTAACAAAGCCTATCGGTTCTCACCTCACTATCCCGGAACGGAAATCAATTCCACGAAAGATCAATTCCGCAATTCCCAGGTAAACTTCTATGCCGTGGATTTAAACAAGCAAAACCTGAATTTGCTTGAAGGTGAGATGGCCGGCTTAGCTGAGCTGGATATTGAAGTTGCTGAATACCATGGATCACTAAAGCATTGCGTTTCCGTTTATCATGCTGAAAGCGACAACATGTACCCCGGACTCTCAAAGACCGGACCACGCATAGTAAATTTCGCAAATGTCGTGAGATACAACTATATCCCTTTGGCAAAAACCATCGAATTGGTACTGGGGTTAGGAAAGGATGCCATGGGCAATGCAGTTGAAATTGAATTTGCTGTTGATTTGGAAAAAGATGACCACAATAGGGCCTCATTTTATATCCTTCAGATAAAACCACTTATTTCCAATACCATGGAATGCCAGATCGATCTGGAAGAGGAGGATAAAGATTCCATCTTATTATATTCTGAAAAGGGAATGGGCAATGGCATTGTTGATGATGTTACCGATGTTATTTATGTTGATTTAAACAAATTTGACAAGACAAAAACACAGGAAATGGCCCTGGAAATTGAAAGTCTAAATCAATACATGATAGAACAAAAACGAAAATACGTGTTGATAGGCCCGGGAAGATGGGGCACCCGTGACCGATGGATCGGTATTCCGGTTAAATGGCACATGATCTCCAATGCCCGTGTGATTGTTGAAACCGCTATGGATGATTTTCCTCTTGAGGCTTCTTCCGGATCTCACTTTTTTCACAATGTAACCAGCATGAGCGTGGGATATTTCACTGTTCAACCAGAACTATCAACGAGCTATATTAACTTCAAAATGCTGGATGATCAACTACTAGTCTACCAGGGTGAATATTTTAAACACATCCGGTTTAAAACACCCGTGAAAATAAAAATGGACGGCCGCAAGCGGATTTATCTGATCAGTGTTTAACATCATCAAACCCCATTAGATAGTTGACCTATCATTATTCAGACTTAGTATAAATTTTGGGCCCCTCCATTCAAGTTGTCCAACATTTAGTAATTTTCGCACTTTAACCAGATTAAGTGCAAACGTATGAGAATTTCCAGGAAGAAAATCAGTCTGCAAGCAGTTGAAACGCCTGATGTCAACATTTCTCTTATCAATCCGATCATCCAAAAGTACCAGGGTAAAAAAGGCAATTTGATACCTGTGCTTCAAGGTGTTCAAAGCCTTTATGGGTACGTGCCGCGTGAAGCGTTTATCAGGCTCAACGAGGAAATGGGGCTTAAGCTAAACGAGATGTATGGTGTGGCTACGTTTTATGCCCAGTTCAGGTTGAGCCCTGTGGGTAAACATATTATTAAGGTATGCCATGGCACAGCTTGTCACGTCCAAAATGCCACAAAAATTACCGAAGCCCTTGTGACGGAGTTGGGCGTTAAAGACGGGCATACCACCGAAGATGGGTTATTTACCCTTGAGTCAGTCGCCTGCCTGGGATGTTGCTCTCTGGCACCGGTCATGATGGTCGACAATGAAACTTTCGGCAGTTTAACTGGCAAAAAGGCTGCCAGGGTAATCAAAGAGCTTCGCCGGAAAGAAACCCAACCGTAACTACCCCATAGGAGAGTTTGGCCTTCTTCAAAATAGAAAAATGTAAATGTGATAAAGAGTTACAGATGAAAAAACAGATTATTGTCGGGTTGGGAAGTTGTGGCATTGCTGCCGGTGCGGGCAAGGTATATGCCAGGGCCCAATCACTGATCGAAGCAGGAAACACCGATGTCCTTCTTAAACAAACCAGTTGTATTGGAATGTGTTATAAGGAGCCGCTGGTAGAAGTGGTGGACGATCGGGGTCATTACCTCTATGGCAGCGTTGATGTAAAGAAACTGGAAGAAATTTTCGAAAAACACATAAGAAATGGTGAAGTAATCGATGAATATGTGGTGGAGTCGGATGTGATACAGGGTCACGAATCGCATTACTTTGCCGGACAGGTAAAAATTGCCTTGCGTAACTGTGGTTATATGGATCCCGAATCCATCGAAGAAGCCGAACAACGCCAAGCCTATGAGGCTATCCGGAAAATAGCTACTGAGCATGTCAGCTCTGAGGAGGTAATACAAACCGTGCTTGATTCCGGTCTAAGAGGTCGCGGAGGAGGCGGATTTCCAACAGGACTAAAATGGCGCTTTGCACACAACAGCCAAAGCGATGAAAAATATATTATCTGTAATGCAGATGAAGGCGACCCGGGTGCTTTTATGGATCGTTCCCTGCTGGAAGGCGATCCACATGCTATCCTCGAGGGAATGATCATTGGTGCCTATGCCATGAATGCTACCAGTGGTGTGATTTATTGCCGGGCCGAATATCCACTGGCCATCAAGCGCTTGAATATCGCCTTACAACAAGCCCGCGAAAAAGGTTACCTGGGTAAAAATATACTGGGCATTGAAGGTTTCGATCTGGACATCATCGTAAAAGAAGGAGCCGGAGCATTTGTTTGCGGTGAAGAAACAGCCCTCATCGCATCGGTTGAAGGAGAACGGGGGATGCCCCGTAAACGCCCGCCATTCCCTGCCGAAAGGGGCCTTTGGAACAAACCTACCAACATCAATAACGTAGAAACTTTTGCCAACATCCCCTATATTTTGCTTCATGGTGCCGATGCATATAATAAGTACGGTACTGAAAAAAGTAAAGGCACCAAAGTGTTTGCCCTTACCGGGAAAGTAAAACATGGAGGCCTGGTGGAAGTGCCCATGGGAGTTTCTATCCGTGAGATTATCTTCGATCTGGGTGGAGGAATTCAGGAGAACAAAAAATTTAAAGCCGTCCAACTGGGAGGTCCTTCCGGCGGATGTATTCCCGAATCACTCATCGACACCAAAGTGGATTACGATTCTGTAAATGCCACCGGAGCCATCATGGGCTCGGGTGGTATGGTGGTGATGGATGAAACAACCTGTATGGTAGACATGGCCCGTTTTTTTCTCAATTTCACCCAGGAAGAATCTTGTGGCAAATGTACCTTTTGCCGCATCGGAACCAAGCGCATGCTTGAAATTCTTACCCGCATCACGCAAGGAAAAGGAAAAGAAGGAGATATCGAATTGTTGCAGGAGCTCTCACAACAAATCAAAGACGGGTCGCTTTGCGGATTGGGACAGACTGCTCCCAACCCTGTGCTCACCACCATCAAGTATTTCCGTGATGAATATGAAGCCCACATCAATGACAAACGTTGCCCGGCTATCAATTGCAAGGCACTGCTTACTTACGAAGTGATTGCTGAAAATTGTACGGGTTGTACCGTTTGCGCCGTGAAGTGCCCATCAAGCTGTATCGATGGCTCCCGCAAGGAAATTCATTTTATCAACCAGGAATTATGTATCAAGTGTGGTGAATGTTTTGCCGGATGTAATTTCGAAGCCATCAGGGTTTATTAGTCAACACATTAAACTGAAGTAAACTATGAGTGAAATCATCAACATAAAATTAAACGGGAATGTAGTTTCAGGAACTAAGGGGGAATATATCCTGGAGGTAGCGCGACGTAACAACATTAAAATTCCAACACTGTGCCATGATCCCCGGCTGGATCCATTTTCGTCCTGTTTTGTGTGTGTTGTGGAAATTGAAGGCCTGCGCGGATTGCATCCCAGTTGTTCAACCCGCATCCAGCCCGGGATGAACATCATCACCGACAGTGAAAAAGTACATCAATCGCGCCAGACAGCACTCGACCTGATCATGAGCAACCACTATGCCGACTGCCAGGCCCCCTGCATTCAAACCTGTCCGGCCAACGTGGATGTACAAGGCTATATATCCCTCATCGACAAAGGATTGTATCATGAAGCCGTGGCCCTGATCAAAGAAGTAAACCCGTTGCCCGCCATCTGTGGTCGGGTTTGTGTGCGTCCGTGTGAAGCTGCCTGCCGGAGAAATCTGATGGATGAAGGCACTCCTGTGGGCATCGATTACATGAAACGCTTTGCCAGCGACTGGGATCTGGAATCCAACAACCATTTCAAACCTGAAATAGCACCTTCATCAGGTAAAAAAATCGCCATTATCGGAGCAGGACCAGGCGGATTGTCTGCAGCCTATTTCCTGCAACAGAAAGGACATCAGTGTGATATCTTTGAAGCCGGGCCAAAACCGGGAGGTTGGTTACGTTACGGAATCCCCGAATATCGCCTGCCAAATAATCTGTTGGACAAAGAAATTGAGACGATTACTGAACTGGGGGCCAACATATATTGTGGGAAAAATTTAGGCGTCAATCTGTCGTACGCAGAAATCACAAAAGAATACAATGCTACCATTCTAACCATTGGTTCGCAAAAAGGCACCTTAATAGGAACGCCCGGTGATGATGCGGAAAATGTGTATTCAGGCATCGATTTCCTGAAAAACATGGAGATAACCGGCAAGCCTGCTGATTTTACCGGAAAGAAAATTATTGTGGTGGGTGGTGGAAACACAGCCATGGACTGCTGCCGGACTTCCATCCGTTGTGGCAGCACCGATGTTAAAGTGGTGTATCGCCGTACTGAAAAGGAAATGCCTGCCAACCCCATCGAAATCCACGAATCGAAGCTCGAAGGAGTGGAATATTTGTTTCTGAACAATCCTGTACAGGTAAATAAAGATGCCGAAGGCAAGCTGAAATCGGTCACCTTAATAAAAATGGAACTGGGCGAGCCCGATGCTTCGGGCCGAAGACGTCCTGTACCAGTGGAAGGTTCTGAAACTAACCTGGAGGTGGATATTATCCTGGCGGCCATAGGGCAAAAAACAGATGTGAATTTTATCGATGACATCAATAAATATGCTACTGAAGGACAACTAGCGGTAACCCGTTGGGGAGATATTGAAGCCAATAAAAATACCCTTCAAACCGGAATTCCCAACGTATTTGCCGCCGGTGACGGCGTAACAGGCCCGGCCACCATCATCGAAGCCATCGCCCAGGCCAAAAAAGCGGCTCTCTCCTGTCATCAATTCCTGAGCGGAGAAGGACTGACTCCTCACAAAAGGCCTTTCCTGAGCAAAAAGGACCATTTCAAAAAGCAAATCCCGGCAGATTATGTCGAGAGTTATGTTCACCAAACACGGGAAGAAATGCCCACCCTCGATCCTGATAACCGCCTCAACTTTAAAGAAGTGGAGCTGGGATACGCAGATGAAACAGTAGCCAGGAATGAAGCCCAGCGTTGTCTGGAATGTGGTTGCCAGGAGTTTTTACACTGCGATCTGCAAAAATATTCGGATGAATACGGTGTGAATCAGGAGAAATTTGCAGGTGATTTTAACGAATACCGCATTGATTTCTCACATCCTTATATAGAAATCGACAGCAACAAATGCATCCTTTGTTCGCGTTGTGTACGAATCTGCAGCGAGCTGGCAGGCGACAATGCTCTGGGCTTGGTAAACCGGGGGTTTAAAACTTATGTGGCTCCCAGCCTGGGCAGCAAACTCACCGATACCCATTGTCAATCGTGTGGATTGTGCATCGACACTTGCCCGACAGGTGCTATTTCAGAGAACTTCCTGTTTAAACCGGGCCCCGTGAAAGAGAACGCGTTGGAGGCCATCGATAACTATGGTTCCGAAGGTGTGAGCATGAACCTGATGTCGTATAAAAACAATTTCGTGATGAGGGTTGAAGGGCGTCCCGGTCTGGTAAACGAAAAAGGAAGTATCGGCCGAAAGGCGAAATTTGGTTACCGTTACCTCAATTCTTCTTCCAGGATTAAAACTCCCATGCTCAAAAAAGGCAATGCGTTTGAACCCATTACCTTCGAAGAAGCTTATGAGCTGATTGAGAAAAATATTAAAGCGTCCACCCCCGAACAAACAGCTTTGTTTGCCGGGGCACGTCTTACCAACGAAGAAATATACCTGATTCAGAAATGGGCACGAAAGGGAATCAAAACACCCTATATTGCCAACTTCCATTACATGGGCAGAGGTAGCGGATATGCAATCAACTCACAAAAAAATGTTCCGTTTAACCAATTGGAAGGAGCTTCCAGGATTTACCTATTTGGTGCCGAGCTTGCTGAAGATCACGATTATGTTGGCTTTTTGGTGAACAATGCCCGGGTTAAAAAGGGAGTAAAAGTGGAATTGATTTCCACCAACTCCAATCCAGGCTCATTACATAAAGTGGATAACCATCTGGTCATAAAGGATTATTACTCCTTTGTGAAAGCGGCCAACATGTACCTGGTAAAAAAAAGGTTGCAAAACCAGATGTATATCAGTGCCAATACAACAGGCTTTGAGGAGTATGTAAAACCCATTCATGAATGGGTTTTACATGACATGTGCCTCAAAGCCGGGGTCTCCACGGATGAGCTCGAAACATGGGCCCGTGCTTACAACGATGAGATGAATGCCGTGCTTGTTTTCTCGGAAAAGTACATCACCGTCAACACCAGCCGTGAATTGTATAACCTGGCCATGATCACCGGGAAACTGGGCAAAACTTCTAGCGGATTGATGCCACTCAAAGAGAAAAACAACGCTCAGGGTTTGTTCGATATGGGAGCGTTTGGCTGTATAGGAACAGGAGGTGTTGATATCCCGAGAGGCGATCGACCAAAGATGAAAGAGCAACTTCGCCGCAAGACCTTTAACAATATACTCATCTTTGGTGAAGATCCTGTTGGAACCGCAGTAAATAAATCCGAAGTAACGGAATGGCTTGGTGACTTACCTTTTATGGTTGTTCAGGATTATTTTATAACAGAAACGGCCAAACTGGCGCATCTGATCTTACCTGCTTCATTCCCGATAGAATCAGCGGGAAGTTTTACCAATACGCAAAAAATATTGCAACAATTCGACCGTCAAATCGAACCAAAGATTGGCCAAACAAACCTCGATCAATTGATATCACTTGGAAAACATTTTGACCTAAATGGTGTGGCAAATGCCGGTGACGTGTTTTCTGAAATCATTGGGCATCTACCCATTGTGGAAGATCAACCCATCGCATTTATGCCCACCGAAAGCGATTCGCCACAGCGCCTGTTTAACCACGGATGCGATTACCTGATGAAGCGATTCGATGATGAATTTGCAGAAGCTTTCAAAAGATACTAACCCATAACACAAAAAACATGGCAGATCTGAGTACAAGATACCTGGGATTAAACTTACGCAACCCGCTGGTGATAGCCAGTTCGGGTCTCACCGATTCGGTACATAAAATCATTGAACTGGAGAAACACGGTGCCGGAGCCATCGTGCTGAAATCGTTGTTCGAGGAACAAATTCTGATGGAAGCCGATTACCGGGTGCGCAAGGCAGAAGAACATGGTGGGTTGTTCGTAGAGTATAGCGAAACATTTGATTACGCAGATGTTCATGTGAAGGAGCAGGAAATTGGCAATTATCTTGGTTTGATTGAAAAATCAAGGAACGAAGTCCACATTCCGGTGATTGCCAGCATCAACTGTATGTCGTCGATGGAATGGACCAGCTTCGCAACACGCATGGAAAAAGCAGGGGCAAATGCACTGGAGCTGAACATTTTTGTGATGCCATTCAATATGAAAAATTCATGCGAGAGCAACGAGAAAACCTACTACCAGGTGCTTCAAAAGGTGAAAAAAGCCGTTCGTATTCCGGTGGCTGTAAAAATCAGCCCCTATTTTAGCAACCTGGGTCGGGTGATCATGGGTTTGGAAGAAAACAAGGCCAACGGAGTGGTTTTGTTTAACCGGTTTTCAAGTCCGGATATCGATATCAACAACATTAAAATGACCATAGCTGATGTAATAAGTTCGCCGGTGGAAATGGCCAATTCGTTGCGTTGGGTGGCACTGATGGCCAAGCGCGTCAATATTGATTTGGCTGCCACCACAGGCATACACGATGGCGAAGCGGTGGTTAAACAACTGTTAGCCGGAGCCACCGTGGTCCAGATGGCCTCAGCCATCTATAAAAACGGACCGACTTATATTGAAAAAGTGCTTGCCTTTGTCTCTGACTGGATGGATGAAAAAGGCTTTGAAACCCTGCACCAGTTTCGCGGAAAGCTCAGCCAGGCAAAAAATATCAATCCGGAAGTATATGAAAGACTTCAGTTTATGAAGTATTTTAGTGATTATAAGTAAACCTATTGCTTAAAGCACGTACCAAAACACTGCTACAAAATGACACAGGCTGCCCAACAAAACAAACAGATGAAAAATGGCGTGATTGTATGGTATTGTATGCCAAATGTAAAAAAAGGCTCCAACGATATAGGCAACACCACCCGCCATCAGCCACATTAATCCCCCGATCAATAAATTACGAAACAAAGGCAAATGGCTATCAGGATGATCAATCCCATCAGCACATAGCCGATAAGGGAGGCCACATCGTAACGACCGGTAAAAAACAACTTGAGTACTTCTTCACGATCAGAATATTTCCGGGCAATGGGCTTCAATTGACTTTTATTTGCAAAGATAACGACACCAATACCTGAATTGTACGCTACTAAACGGATTTAAGAAAATAATCCCACAAGTTATCTGAAGGTGGAGGTGCCAGCACAGAAATCAATTCATGACTTACCGGATGGATAAAACTTAATTTTCGGGCATGCAAACTGATGGAAGCATCGGGGTTACTGCGTGGAAATCCATACTTAAGGTCACCTTTAATCGGGCACCCGATGGATGCCAGTTGTGCCCTTATTTGATGGTGTCTACCAGTAATCAGCTCAATCTCTATCAAATGATAATCCTGGCTTGAGGCCATCAATCGGTAATTCAACACGGCTTTTTTGCTGTTGGGCACTTCCCCGGGATACGGGTAAGATTTGTTCTGCTTCTCGTTACGAACCAGGTAATGTTCCAGCGTTCCTTGTTCAGGTGAGGGAGGGCTTTTCACGATGGCCCAATAAATCTTGTGCATTTCATGGTTTTTTACCAGGAAATTCATCCGCGAAAGCGCTTTGCCGGTACGTGCAAACACAACGGCTCCGCTCACCGGACGGTCTAGCCGATGGATGACGCCCAAAAAAGCATCGCCCGGTTTTTTGAATTTTTCTTTTATATACTGTCTAACCGTTTCGCTCAATGGCTCATCCCCGGTTTTATCTCCCTGAACGATCTCTGACACCAGCTTATTGACAATAATCAGGTGGTTATCTTCATAAAGTATCCTTCCTTCTAAAGCCCATGGGCTGGGAATGTCTGTCATGTTTTCAAAGATTCAAGAGTTAATTGCCAAAAAGCAGTTTAGTATTGCTCTTTGCTATTGGGGAAGCTTACCGATTTCACATCATCGATATATCCTTCGAAAGCTTTAATCATCTCATCGTGTAGGTTGGCATACCGGCGAATGAACCTGGGAGAGAAATCCTGATTGATGCCCAGCATGTCATGAAGTACCAATACTTGTCCGTCAACCTCACTACCGGCACCAATGCCTATGGTTGGAATAGATAAAGATTTGGTTACTTCAGCAGCAAGGCTTGCAGGTATTTTTTCTAAGACCAAGCCAAAACAGCCGGCTTTTTCCAGAATCTGAGCATCGCTTTTTAGTTTTTCAGCCTCTTTTTCCTCAGTAGCCCTCACTACATAAGTACCAAATTTATTGATCGACTGGGGTGTAAGTCCCAAATGGCCTAAAACCGGGATTCCGGCAGACAGTATCCTGTCAATGGATTCCACAATTTCCTGACCGCCTTCCAGCTTAATACCGTTAGCTCCTGATTCTTTCATGATCCGGATTGCTGAGTTTAAGGCTTCCTTGGAATTTCCCTGATAAGCACCAAAAGGCAAATCCACTATGACCAGCGCTCTATCCACGGCCCGCATCACCGAAGAGGCATGATAGATCATTTGATCGAGGGTGATGGGCAGGGTGGTTTTGTGCCCGGCCATCACGTTTGATGCAGAATCGCCCACCAGGATCACATCAATGCGGGCTTCGTCCAACAAACGGGCCATGCTATAATCATATCCGGTAAGCATGGCAATTTTTTCCCCTTTTTTCTTCATTTCCTGAAGCACGTGGGTTGTAATTTTTGGTAATTCTCGTGTTGTGTTCATGCTATGTAGCTTTTAACAAGGCAGCAAATGTAGACAAAATGAATCAGTGAAGGGGAAATTTTGAGGTAAATCGGATTAATAACAAGAAGCCAGGAAGATGGAAGATGTTCACCTGGGAACTGATTATGAATGATTTTACTTCATATCAGGAAAGAAAAACCCCTGCTTTTTTCACCACTTTAGAAGTTGCCCCGGTGTGTTGGCGAATATAGTTTTGAGCGATCTCCCCTGCTGTTTTTCTTTCATCATCGTTATTCAACAAATTTGAAATCACCTCAACACCTTCTTTCTCGGAGGAAATGGCGTACCCACCTCCTATGTTTTTTAAATCGACCGCTTCTTTAAATCGAAGATGATTGGGACCAAAAACAACGGGAATCCCATAGGCGGCCGCTTCGGGCAGGTTGTGAATACCAACGCCAAATCCACCACCGATGTAAGCTAAATCGGTATAAGGATAGAGTTGTGACAACAAACCGATGGTGTTCACCACAAGGATCCTGCTGTTTTCGGGGATCACATCAGACATGTTGGTGAACAATACGGGATTAAATGCGGAAAATTTTTTCTGGATGAAAACAATGTGGTTATCATCCACCAGATGCGGGGCAAGCAAAAGTTTTACATCCGAAGAGGTGTTTTTTAACACTTCCAGTAACAGGTTCTCATCCACTGGCCAGGTGCTTCCTCCGGCTATCATGGTTGAGTTTTGTTTAAAAAGCTCAATATGTGGAAATTTCCGTACTTTTTTTGACAATGCCATCACCCGGTCGAATCGGGTATCTCCGGCCACATCCACCTGATGAATTCCTGCCTTATTAAGTAATTCTGCCGAAAGTTCATCCTGCACAAAGAAGAAAGTGATTTTATGAAGGCGATTGCGGAACCACCCTCCCCACCACTGAAAAAAGTATTGAGAGGGTCTGAAGATAACAGATAAAAAGACCATGGGAACTTTTTTCAGGTAAATGGCATCGATGTAGTTAAACCAAAACTCATATTTAACGAAAACCACCAAAGCCGGATGTAAATGTTCCACCAACTCACGGGCATTTTTTTTGGTGTCGATTGGCAAATAATACACCCAATCAGCCTGGTCGTAATTTTTTCTTACTTCATAACCTGAGGGCGAAAAAAAAGTAAGCAGTATTTTTATTGCCGGAAACTCGTTCTTAAGTGCTTCAATTACAGGCCTCCCCTGTTCAAATTCGCCCAGACTGGCGCAGTGAAACCACACAATCGGCTGGCTGGTAACCACTTCTCGCTTTATCCTGGCAACAAGCTGTTTGCGGCCACTCACCCATCGCCTGGCTTTTGGACTAAACAGGGTAGCCAGGTGTGCACCAAATGAATAGAAATAAATAAAAAGTTGGTAAAACCCGTACATGCTTAGTTGTAGTAGTATTTTTCAGGGGCACGGTTATAAATGGGCAGTATCCAGCCTACTTTAATTCCATAAAATAAATCCAGGTGGTTGCTGTTGTCCTTTCTCATTTCATCAAAAATCCAATCGCGTTGGCTCTTTGTAAACCCCTGG
Source organism: Bacteroidetes bacterium CG18_big_fil_WC_8_21_14_2_50_41_14 (assembly GCA_002771745.1). Taxonomy (GTDB): domain Bacteria; phylum Bacteroidota; class Bacteroidia; order Bacteroidales; family F082; genus UBA6244. The sequence goes on along the minus strand of PCUL01000280.1, from coordinate 4,681 downwards.
ACAAATTCAAAACCTGCATAGAAATTCAGCAGTTTAGAATTGCCCATGTAAAAATACCCTATAAATTCAGTTACAGAAACACCACCTGTCAGCCGATCATATCCCCTGGCATAGTCATCCACCATCTGAGGGGCTGTTTTGTGCTGGTTGTCGATTTTCATGCGGTGCAGCAGCAGGCCTACCCCAGCCGTAATCATCAATCCTGAGTTTGGGTTTACCATCAAGACAGGCAGAATTTTACCTGTCGAAAAAGTAATATTGTAACCCCTTTCGTATAAAGAATACAAAGCATAGGTTCCATTACCATCGATGATATATTCATCATTTGTATAAACCATTCTCAAAATCGAATCCGAATTTTTGATTTTGTTCCCGAAAATAAAGTTGGCATCCAGCGACCAAAGCCAGTTGTGGCTGGTTTTATACTTAAAACCTCCACCAATGGTGGAATTATTTCCATACTGTTTGGCCAAATCACCACCAGGAATTTGATATGAATAGCTGATGGATGGCATAAAGGCCGAAATCACCGAATCGGACGCATTAATCTGCGAATAAGAAACCTTAAAAATAAATGCCAGAAATATCAGAACACCTAACCTTCTATACATAACTCCATAAATTTGTTGCAAATATAACCTGAATATCAGCGTTCCTTGCAGTTATCCTTCAATAACTGAATTTTCGGCTAAAAATTATGTTTCATCTGGCCAATTAGCTTACTTTATCTATATTTGCACCCTGTTTGTGAATTTATTAACATTAAGAAAACACACATGATTAAACACAACATGGTCGACCTGGTTGGCCAATACAAAAAAATAAAACCAGAGGTGGATCAAGCCATCCTCGAAGTGTTGTCGAATGCATCTTTTATCAACGGACCGGCTGTACAAAAATTCCAAAAAAACCTGGAAACATACCTGGACGTTAAGCATGTAATTCCCTGTGCCAACGGCACTGATGCCTTGCAGGTAGCCCTGATGGCGCTCGATTTAAAGCCGGGAGATGAAGTCATCACAACTTCCTTTACCTTTATCGCCACCGCAGAAGTGATCGCATTGCTTCAACTCACTCCTGTTCTGGTAGATGTTGATCCAATTACTTACAACATCGATCCCGAGGCCGTTGAAAGAGCCATTACTCCAAAAACAAAAGCCATCATCCCCGTGCACCTGTTTGGACAATGTGCCGACATGAATGCCATTATGGAGATTGCCAAAGCACATAACCTGTACGTGATTGAAGACAATGCCCAGGCCATTGGTGCTGAGTTTACTTTTCCGGACGGTACTGTTAAAAAGGCAGGCAGCATAGGTGATATTGGTTGCACCTCGTTTTTCCCCTCGAAAAACCTGGGCGCTTATGGCGATGGTGGAGCTATTTTTACCAACAGCGATGAGCTGGCAGCCAAGATACGGGTTGTGGTCAATCACGGCATGACCGTTCGTTACTACCACGACCTGGTGGGTGTGAACTCACGTCTTGACAGCATTCAGGCAGCCATCCTCGACATCAAACTAAAACATCTGGATGAATATGGTGCAGCGCGTTTAAAAGCCGCCAACTATTACAATGAGGCTTTTTCGAAAACAGATAAAATTGCCTATCCAAAAACGGCTTCTTTTACCAACCATGTTTTCCATCAGTACACACTTGTACTGAACGGAGTCGACCGTGACGGGCTTATGAAACACCTGAACGACAGAGGTATTGCCTGTGCAGTTTACTATCCGGTACCGTTGCACATGCAAAAGGCCTATCTCGATCCACGGTATAAAGAAGGCGACTTCCCGATTACAGAACAATTGAGTAAAACGGTGATGTCGCTTCCTATTCATACCGAGCTCACCGAAGAAACCTTAAAAGAAATTACGGAGGCCGTTCTTGAGTTTGTAGGGAACTAAGCTCAGGCAAACATCATAAAAGCCGGGTTTTTTGCTCATGTGCAGGAATCCGGGTTTTTTTTGACCCGCCGGGTTGAAAAAAACCCTGCGGGTCGGAGGAACTATATAGTCGTTAAATCAGGCAATTACGAAGTAAAACAAATTAATATACAATAGGCTAGCGACAATTGACGCTATGCGGATGCTGCCCACAATTGCAGGAAAAAATCGCTTCGCTTACAGAATAAATTCTTTTTGATTACATTTGAAACATGAATATTGTTGAAAACAAAATACTATCACAAATAAAGAGAATTGTCAGAGAGCAAGAGCCTTCTGCTAAAATATATTTGTTTGGTTCAAGATCCAAGGGAACTGCGAGAAGTGACTCGGACTGGGACTTATTGATTTTGCTTAATAGAGAAAGAATATCTTATGAAGTTGAACAAGGAATCGCTTCCCCACTTTATGACCTTGAATTCGACATCGGTGAAGTATTTAGTCCTATGATTTACAGTGAAAAGGAATGGAATTCGAAATACAGATTCACCCCTTTTTATAAAAATGTGATGCGTGAAGGAAAATTATTATGACAGAATACAAGCCTGAAGATTATATAAAATACCGTTTTGGCCGTGCGCTTGAGACCGTTGAAGAAGTGAAAACTCACATAGACAACAAATTCTGGAACACAGCTATTAACAGACTTTATTACGCTTGTTTTTATGCTGTTGGTGCACTATTAGTCCAACATAAAATTGAAGCCTCTACTCATGCCGGAATTAGACAGAAATTTGGTGAACATTTTAGTTCCAAATCTCAATCAGTGTAGGCAGAAAGATTTGTATTTGAAAGTTTGCTACTAGGTATCGGCTGCCCATTAGTTGCATAAAATTGACCGAAACTGAGGTATATTTAAAAATTCTGGAAACGTTTGTAAAAATCACTTAATGTACCTATTTTTGTACTTAAATAATAACATTAAATATTTAGACAATGATCGCAGCCAATTTTACAGAATTTAGAACCGGACTAAAACGATTCCTGGACAATGTTGAAAATAATCATGAGACATTAGTGATTAAAAGAAAATCAGGAAAAGGAACTGTTGTGATTTCCTTAGACGAATACAATTCAATAATGGAGACTGTTCATCTTTTAAGTTCTAAAGCAAATGCAGACAGACTTTATGCATCAATTCAACAAATTAGAGAAGGAAATACAATAATTAACCCTGAATTAATTGAGGACTAATGAGAATTACTTTTTCTACGAATTCATGGGAAGATTATCTTTCCTGGCAAAAAGAAGACAAGAAGATGTTGAAACGAATTAACCAACTAATCAAAGAAATTCAGAGAAACCCGTTCCATGGAATCGGAAATCCTGAACCTTTAAAATTTGACCTGTCAGGTTTTTGGTCACGTAAAATTGATAGAGAACATAGACTTGTCTATCAAGTATTTGACAATGAAATATTGATTTATAGTTGTAAATATCACTATGATAAATAAATTACGCAGCATAAAGCATATACTTTATGACAGGTTATGCGGAGAAACTGCCTACCGACAGGCAGGTATGAACAGTTTAGTTCCAATTGTCTGCCGCAGGCATGAAATAAAAATCAGCTTGGGCAGAAAGATGTGTCTTCGGAACTATGCCACAAAGCATATGCTTCCTATTAACAATCATGTACGAAACAATGCTAAAATAGAAAAAGAATACATTAGTTACCAATGTGGTTTTTAATATTTGCCGAAACAAATACCGACTTGTTGTAGACATAAATTACGAAAGACAATGGGTTTTTATTCGTTTTATTGGAACTCATTCAGAATATGACAACCTGCTTTGTCGGCAGGCAGGTATTGACGCAAATAAAATCTAGAACTCATGGACGTAAAAGTGATAAAAACAGAAGAAGATTATACTAAGTCGTTAAAAAGACTTGAAGAAATATTTCATGCCCCAATTGATTCTCATGAAGGGAATGAAGCGGAACTATTATCCATTCTTGTTGAAAAATTTGAGGATGAATATTATCCGATTGAAGCACCTGACCCAATTGAAGCTATCAAATTCAGAATGGAACAAATGGACATGACCAATCAAGAATTGGCGGAAATCATCGGTTATAAAAGTCGTGTATCAGAAATATTTAGTCGAAAAAGAAAATTGACATTAAAAATGATTAGAAACCTTCATGACAAAATGAATATTCCATATGAATCTTTGATTTCAAATTATTGATAAAAAAACACAATTGCCTATCGAATATTCAGCAAACACCCAACCAACCATCAATGAGCTCCAGCCTGCCAATAGATCCAACACCACCACATCTCAATGGCTTCCTGAAGTGCTTCGTTTCAGGGAGTCAATAGAATTTAAATAAATCCGGTATGAAAGCCGGATTTTTTGCACTTTTGCAGAAAGTCGGTTTTTTTTATCGGCCTTGTTTTTTAACAATTCAAACCATGGAAAAAGAATACTTTGCACACGAAACAGCGGTTATCGACGACAACTGCCAAATAGGAAAAGGAACAAAAATCTGGCATTTCTCACACATCATGTCAAATTGCAGGTTGGGAGAAAACTGTAACCTTGGCCAGAATGTGGTGGTTTCACCCGAAGTAATATTGGGCAACAATGTGAAGGTTCAGAACAACGTAAGCATTTACACCGGCGTCATCTGCGAGGATGATGTTTTTTTGGGGCCTTCCATGGTTTTTACCAATGTGATAAATCCGCGCAGCGGCATAAACCGCCGTGGTCAATATACCAAAACCACC
>PCUL01000061.1 GCA_002771745.1 Bacteroidetes bacterium CG18_big_fil_WC_8_21_14_2_50_41_14 | reverse complement strand
ACATTTGGAATTTATTTTCTATTTTTCTATCTTTACTTTTTTTCTGTAACTAACTATTGCTTAAGCATAAGATTTTTTTTGGCTTTAGCTGGCTAAAGCCAAGCTGTAAGGGATGGATTCTAAAAAGTTTTATTCATCTACAATGAATGTATTTAAAGAACATCCATTGCAGTCGGATTTATCCGACTGCCTGCCAGGTTAAATTCATCTTGTGGCTCTAGCCAAATAGATAAAATAGGTGTTATGAGTTGGGTAAGGGTTTATATTCACATGGTGTTTTCAACAGAAAACGGAATTCCATATTTGAATTCACATGAATTGAGGAAAACTGTATTTCAGCATATTAAAATGAATGCTGTTGAAAAAAGCATTTGGCTCGATAGTGTGAATGGCTCGCAGGACCATGCACACTGTTTAATTTCATTGGGTAAGGAACAGACCATTAGTAAAGTAGCCCAACTCATTAAAGGCGAATCGTCATATTGGATAAATCAGCAGGGTTTAACTGAAAATAAGTTTGTTTGGCAAGACGACTATTGGGTTGTAGGGGTAGGTGAGAGTCAGATTAAGTCTGTTCGTAACTATATTTTTAACCAGGAAATTCATCATAGCAGAAACAGTTTTAAGGAAGAGGTGAATGATTTTATGGAAAAACATGGTTGGAGTTTTATAAAGGGATAGCTGAATTAGTAAATAAAAGCAGTCGGCTAAAGCCAGACTGCAAGGTATGGAATCTATTGAGTTTTTACTTCATTTACGCTGAATGTGTTAAATTGATATCCATTGCAGTTGGATTTATCCAACTGCCTTTCAATTATAATTCTTGCCTAACCTCCATATATTTGCTACCATTAAGTTTTAGTCTCAGTTTATGCCATTTCCTTATTTCAATTTTAAAATGTTGCTGAAGCAGAAGGAACTTTTTGTTGCAGTCGGCTAAAGCCAAGCTGCAATGGATTGATTCTATTGAGTTTTTTTTCAGCTGGCTAAAGCCAAGCTGCAATGGATTGATTCTAAGGAGTTTTATTCATTTGCAATGAAGGTGTTAAATAGACATCCATTGCAGTCCGG
>PCUL01000270.1 GCA_002771745.1 Bacteroidetes bacterium CG18_big_fil_WC_8_21_14_2_50_41_14 | reverse complement strand
TTATCGGGGATGGTGATTTTTTCCAAATACACCGCTGTGGACAAGGGCAAACTGAAAATAGAGGGTTCACGCACCTTTGGGATTTATACCGATTTGCTGATCAATGAAGATACGGTCAGGGTTTTTAATATTCACCTGGCGAGCATCAAGCTGGGAAAGGAAGACCTTGGATTTGTTTCCAGTCCCGCTAACGAAAGCCAGGAGCAACTCAAAGTTAAATCACTGGCAATCTATCAAAAACTCAACAAGGCCTTTTTACTTCGAGAAAAACAGATTGCTTTGCTCAAGGATATGATAGTGAACACTCCCTATCCGATCTTACTGTGTGGCGACTTTAACGATACGCCCTCATCCTGGGTTTACCATCAGCTTCAATCCCATCTAAAAGACAGTTTCGTTGAACGTGGAAAAGGAATCAGTATTACCTTTGCAGGACCGATCCCCTTGTTGCGAATCGATTATATCCTGCATTCAGGATTTAAGACCACTCAATATGCAAGGCATCGGTTTAATCGCTCCGATCATTTTCCGGTAACAGCCTCACTTAAACTAACACACTAAAAATTTACAAGATGCAAAAATTAATCTTCTCCCTTTTATCCAGTGCTCTTCTGACCTTTGCTATGTCAGCACAAAACGCGTTTTATGATTTTACAGTCACCGACATTGATGGAAACCCGTATGCCCTAAGTCAATTAAAAGGCAAAAAGGTCATGGTGGTAAATGTGGCCTCAAAATGTGGATTTACCCCTCAGTACGAGCAACTTGAAGCACTATATCAAAAGTATAAGGACAGCAATTTTGTCATCATCGGTTTCCCGGCAAATAACTTCAAAGAACAAGAGCCCGGGACCAATGAAGAGATCAAATCTTTTTGCACGCTTAATTACGGTGTTACGTTTCCAATGATGGGGAAAATTTCGGTGAAAGGCGATGACATGGAACCACTTTATCAATGGCTTACCGAGAAGGAACTAAATGATGTTTCCAACTCATCAGTTAAGTGGAATTTTCAAAAATACCTGATCAATGAGCAAGGTGTTCTTGAAGAGGTAATCAATCCCTGGGTCA
>PCUL01000062.1:73524-76798 GCA_002771745.1 Bacteroidetes bacterium CG18_big_fil_WC_8_21_14_2_50_41_14 | reverse complement strand
TAATAACTGCTCCTGATTTCGAGACGTTTCTTCTTGATCAGACAGGTTATTTCTCAGCTTTCCTAAGCCAGACAGTGAAGTTGGATATACCTCGCCATCTAAATAACCTTTTTCCGATAACCGTTCACCGGGTTTAGCACCGATATACCAGATGGGAACGGTTTTTTCCATTTGGCGCATGAGTTGATGGGCCAGATCGGTAATGATAACAGCCTTGTCGGTACTGACAAACAAGTCGTTGTGTTGGCCGAAAAGATAAGCATGGTAGATAAACTCAGCAGCCTGAGGGCCTGTTATAAAACGGCGACTCATGCCTGGTTCGGTGATGGTAACGGGATCTCCCTGCTCTATTTGCCTTTTAAAAATCAAGGTAACCGCACCCGGACTATCGATTACATTGGCCAAACGGATGGTGATAAATTGGTTGTTTACGCTTTGAATTTTTCTGAAAGCATCTTCCACCAGGAATTTACACATGCCTACCACAGAGGTAGGTTGTCGGGCCAAATCAGACGAAGTAAACACAAAGGTTTTTACCTGATGCTGTATGGAAAGACGAATCAACTCAACCGAAGCTATGTAATTGATCCTGATGGATTGGATGGGATCGTTCTCTCCTTCCGATAACCTGGCCATAGCCGCCAGATGAAAAATGCCTGAAATGCGATATTTGGTAAACACCTTTGCAAACGAATCGGGTTGAAGCAAATCCATTTCCTCAAAATGAACCCGGGTATTTTTAACTTCAGAAATGCTAATAGGATTTCTTCCTGTAACCACCAGCTCAAAGTTGGTTTCGGTCAGTAATTTCTCAATCAGAAAGGTACCGATAAAACTGGATGCGCCGGTAATCAAGAGGTATTCTGTCTTTTCGGAGTGTTTCAAATCACCCATACTACTTTTTGTGATAGGCTTTGGCTTTAGCCAGAAAAGCAAGTCCGATGGGGTCAGAATATGGACGACCGGGTTTCATCCGTTCGGGATGCCATTGTACTGCAAACAAAAAGCCCATGTTTTCAGGATTTTTCCAGGAAACTGCTTCAGGAAGACTATCAGATGCATAGGCCACGATCGAGAGTGGTCCGGCCAACCGATCAATGGCCTGGTGGTGATTGCTGGTAACGGAGTCTGATTCGGCTCCTGCCATTATCATTAAAACGGAACCTGCAACGGCTGTAACCGGATGAAAACAATGCAGATAATCTTCCTGCTGATGAATGACAGTGGTATCAAAATCGGTTGGAATATCCACAACCAGGCTGCCTCCCAGGGTCACATTTAAAATCTGCTCACCCCGACAAATTCCGAGAATTGGAATTTTGTGCTGAACAGCAAAATCGATTAGCGCCATTTCGAGGCTGTCGCGGTAACGATCGAATTCACCACAACGTGAAGTATCAGCAAGTTGATCATAATATCCGGGATAAACATCTTCACCGCCTGTCAGGAGCAGACCATTACACTCGCTTAAAATAGACAAAGCCGAGTCAATTCCCAATGGATAAAGATTAATGGTTTTTACCGTGCTGTCGTTGCGCTGAAGCCATTGAACATAGGCATCGCTTTGCTTGCTGACAGCAATGGTCAGTGAAGGTTGGGTTGCAGTAGTACAACCGATCAGGATCAACGTCCAGACAAGGACGAATCCTAAATTGAAAATGCGGGATGTGTGGAAACTTTCTTTCATAGGATAAAAGTAGGTGAAATTTATTAAAACCTAAACAATTCACACAAAGTATCTCCATCACTAAATGTTTACTTTTGCTGCATGAAAGTTCTCTCTTCCTTATTCAGTAAAGCATTTCGGGTTTTAAGCATGATAATCCTGCTGGTTGTTTTGGTCATTTCAGGATGTAATGGCCCGCAATCAAGTGCTGGTAAATCCGATGAAAATCTATCACCAAAGGGTATTGTAAGATATGCGCATGGTTTTAACATTCTCGATCAGGGGAACGGAACATACCGCCTGTTGATTTTTAACCCCGAAACTCCAAAGGAGGTTTTTTTTTCGTGCACATTGGTTCCTAAAAGCAATGATTTCAAATCAAATAACGATGAATTGACACTTCAGGTGCCCATCGATAGTGTAGCGGTATTTTCTGCTACCCAGCTAAGCAGCATGGCCATCTTAAACCAGCTGGACAGGGTAGTGGGAGTGTCGGAAGCCAGGTATATTACCAATCCCATCATGAAACAGCGTATTGAAGAAGGCAAGGCTGTGGAGTTGGGAAACAACGGTGCTTTTTTTGTGGAGCGAACACTCGCATTGCATCCGCAGGTTATTTTTTACTCGCCCTATCAGCTTAATGAAGCGCATCCGTTGGCAGCCAGCCACCAGATTATGATTCCATTTCTGGATTTTCTGGAGACCAATCCCCTGGGCAGGGCCGAATGGATCAAGTTTACTGCCCTCTTTTTCGGTCAGCTTCCAAAAGCAGACAGCCTGTTCAACACGATGGTACAATCTTATGACAGCCTCAAAAAGCTGGCTGCAAGCGTGGATTACCGTCCTACCGTAATGTCAGACAAGTATTTTGCCGATCAGTGGTATGTGCCCGGTGGACAAAGCTACATGGCCATGATGATTGCCGATGCAGGTGGCGATTATATCTGGAGGGACGACCCACACAACGCCAGCATTCCCCTAAATCTGGAAACGGTGCTCAGCAAAGCCTCACATGCTGATTTCTGGCGCATTGTCGGGTCTTATGAAGGTGATCCATCCTATGAAAAGCTGGGCAGTGAAAATGAATTTTATTCCCATTTCGATGCGTTTAAAAACAGGAAAGTGCTTTTTTGTGATTCGCGTAAAACCGGATATTTTGAACAGGGACCTCTTCAGCCCCAGGTTCAGCTGGCAGACTTAATCCATGCCTTTCATCCGGAACTGCTTCCTGATTATAAGCCTGTTTACTACAAATTGATTCCCTGATATCATCCTGTTTTACCCGATTCTCAACAAATCCTTTCTTGAAAATTTATTGGTGGCCTGTTTAAAGAATAGACCGGAAAACAGTACTTTTGGCCTGCATGTCGACAACAGGAAATAGAACTTTGTGGATGGCAGTCGTCGGACTGTTTATATTGGTGCTTTTTGCCGCCAATCTCTGGTATGGTTCAGTTTGGCTGGCGTGGCGGGATGTTTGGGGCATCTTGACCGGAAATCCATTGGTAGATCGTGTTTCACAGGTCATTGTGTTGCAGTACAGATTGCCACAGTCTGTCACGGCCCTGGCGGTTGGGATGGCCCTGAGTGTGGCGGGTTTGTTGCTTC
>PCUL01000062.1:69196-73512 GCA_002771745.1 Bacteroidetes bacterium CG18_big_fil_WC_8_21_14_2_50_41_14 | reverse complement strand
GTAACCCACTGGCGGGACCTTCTGTTCTGGGTATCAGTTCCGGTGCCAGTTTTGGCGTGGCGCTGGTGCTGTTATTTGGAGGTGCCACCGGCGTTTATCTGGTTAGCAACGACTGGCTCTACCGTGATTTTCTGATGGTGGTTGCCGCCCTGGCCGGCGCATTGACCGTATTGTCGGTGATTGTATTTGTTTCATCACGTATCGGCCACGCCGTTACAGTGTTGATTATTGGCATCATGATCGGCTATCTGGTAAGTGCTGCCGTCGGAACCATGCAGTTCTACAGCAGTTCGCAGGACTTGCAAGCGTATGTTCTCTGGGGGCTGGGAAGCTTTTCAAAAACCAGCCTTTCGCAGGCACTGGGACTGCTTCTTGGGATTTTACTCACTTCGGCATCGGCGTTTTGGTTTATCAGGCCACTGAACGCGCTCCTTTTGGGAGAAAGCTACGCCCGTAGTACCGGCTTTAACACGCGTGTTGTGCAACGGTCGCTTATTCTGATTTCGGGAATACTCATTGCGTTGGGCACGGCCTTTACCGGTCCCATTGCATTTATCGGACTGGCCGTTCCTCATCTGGCACGCACGTTTTTTAATACCTCCAACCACCGGGTTTTGTTGCCGGCGGTGTTGCTTATTGGTGCCGCACTTAGTCTGCTTTGCAACCTCATTGCCCGTTTGCCGGGATGGGATTCATCATTGCCCATCAACGCAGTTACTTCGGTTATTGGTGCTCCCATTGTTATCTGGGTGATTATAAAAGGGAGGTCTTATGGCAAATAAGGCACTAAATATAGAAACGTTGCTTCAGCTAAAGGAGCTTGAAACGGGTTATTCAGGTGGGAAAAATCCTGTTGTTATCAGCCGTAGAATAGAAACATCGCTGGCTTTGGGTCAGTTTGTGGCGATCCTGGGACCCAATGGTGCCGGAAAATCTACTTTGATGAAAACCATTCTCGGTCACCTTGCTCCCCTATCGGGTGAGGTACTTTGGAAAGGCCAGCCACTTCATCAGATGTCGGTGAAACAGGTGGCAAGGTGTATGTCGGCAGTACTGACTGATAAAATTGATGACCGCTACCTGACTGCGATGGATGTTGTTTCCACCGGCAGGTATCCTTACGGATCGCTCACGGGCAGGTTAACGCAGGAAGACAGGCAAATCATCTCATCATCCATGAAATCAACCGGAGTAACGCACTTGTCGGAGCGCAGGTTTTTCTCGTTGAGTGATGGCGAAAAGCAAAAAACCATGATTGCCAGGGCACTCGCCCAAAATACCCCTTTGATTTGTCTGGACGAACCCACCGCGTTTATCGATTCTCCCGGAAAAGTAGCCATCATGCAATTGTTGAAGGGCCTGGTGGCTGACAAAACGAAAACCGTTCTGCTTACCACGCACGACAGCGAATTGGCGTTGCAATTTGCCGATGAGCTTTGGCTGGTTGGAAAAAATCATACTTTTGAAGCGGGAACTCCCAAATCTTTGATCGAAAACGGGCATATCAACCAGCTTTTCGATCAGGAAGGAGTGATCTTTAATCCGACTACACTGCGCTTCGAATCAAAATATTTTAAACCTGAACTATAAATACCGGGACGATGAAAAAACCTACTTTTCTGATTCTGTTAATATCCATTGTAACCATGACATCCTGCATCCCTAATAAACAAACTGTCGACTTAATCGTCTATAACGCTTCTGTTTACACCCTCGACACCGTATTCTCGAAGGGCACTGCTTTTGCTGTAGACAAAGGTAAATTTGTGGCTGTAGGCCAGGACGCTGAAATACTGGCTAATTTTGAAAGTGCCCAAAAACTGGATGCAGGAGGAAAGCCTGTTTATCCGGGTTTTAACGATGGTCACAGTCATTTTATGGGTTATGGCCTCGCGCTGACCCAATATGCCAATCTGGTAGGGTTAACTTCCTTTGATGACTTACTCGCTGCTTTACAGAAATTTCATAAGGACTACCCGGGCCACTGGATTCTTGGCCGTGGCTGGGATCAAAACCTGTGGGAAATGAAGGAATTTCCCGATAATACCCGGTTGGATGCGATCTTTCCAAAAATTCCCGTTGTGCTCATCCGCATCGACGGACATGCGGTTCTGGCCAACTCTGCCGCCCTGGCCATTGCAGGAATTGATAAAAACACCTCAATCGCAGGTGGTGAAATTATCCTGAAAAATGGCAAGCCTACAGGCGTTTTGCTCGACAATGCCGCCGACCGGATGAAGGGTTTTATCCCAAAAACAACCGATATCCAGAAAATCAACGCTTTGATGCTGGCACAGAAGAACTGTTTTGCTAAAGGATTAACTACCGTTACCGATGCAGGCCTTGACAAGGAAGATATTCTCTTAATTGATTCGCTGCAGAAAGCAGGACAGCTTCAGATGAAAGTGTATGCCATGCTGAGTCCCGCAAAGGAAAACCTGGATTATTTCTTCCCAAAAGGCCCACTTCATGAGGATAGATTAACGGTAAGCAGCGTGAAGTTGTATGCCGATGGAGCGCTAGGGTCCAGGGGTGCTTTGTTGCTATATCCCTATTCGGATGATCCGGGAAATTCGGGGTTGCAGATGGAACCGACCTCGTATTATGACAGCTTGTGCCGATTGGCCTTTGAGAGTGGTTTTCAGGTGAACACCCATGCCATTGGCGATTCGGCCAACCGACTGGCGCTGGATGTTTATGGAGCCATTCTCAAAGAGAAAAACGACCTGCGCTGGCGTATCGAACATGCACAAATAGTAAATACAGAAGACATGCACAAGTTTGGCAAGTTCTCGGTAATCCCATCCATCCAGAGCACACACTGTACATCGGACATGGACTGGGCAGATGAACGGGTAGGTCCTGATCGGATAAAAGAAGCCTATCCCACCAAACAACTACTGGAGGAAAATGGGTGGCTGGTGAATGGTACCGATTTCCCCATTGAGGACATCAACCCATTGTACACTTTTTACTCGGCTGTAACCCGGAAACACCTGGACGGAACGCCGGATGGTGGTTTCCAGATGGAAAACGCGCTAACGCGACAGGAAGCCCTGTATTCCATCACACTTTGGCCCGCCAGGGGAAGCTTTGATGAAGACCGCAAAGGCAGCATCAAAGCCGGAAAAGACGCCGATTTTGTGATGCTGGATCATGATATGATGACCATTGACGAGCAGGATATTACGGGCATTTCGGTGAAGGGAACATGGATTAACGGACAAAGGGTATTTGAGTGATGAGTGACACGAAAAAATCAAATAATAGCGATCAGCCAATTATTTCATTTAACTCGCCACAGGAATGGAACGAGTGGCTTGAGCAGAACCACAGAAATTCAAATGGGGTATGGTTGCGGATTTATAAAAAAGACACAGGAATTCCTTAAATAAAACCAATACCTATGCCATCGGATGGAGGCTACAAACAGCAAAAAAGCCTGAAACCAGAGAGAAAAGAATGAAAATGATACTCGAAATGCTCGCCAGGGAAGAAAAGTTTCACTGATCTTTGAGCGCATTTCATTTAAAAAGTACATACGGCTTTTCGATAAGACCATTTTCTATTTGATATATATTGTTATATTAGAATATTATAATACTTTTTATCCTAATTAAATAATATTGATTCAATGACAAAAATTGACTATGAATTAAGTGCTCGACTATTCAAAGCACTGTCGCACCCGATTCGATTGCAAATGGTAGATGTATTGTCCGACGATGAATGTTGCGTAACAGACGTAATGACAGCATTAAAAATTTCGCAATCTACCACATCCCAACATTTACTTATACTAAAGAACAGCGGAATTATTTATCCTGAAAAGCACGGAACCAGAACTTGTTATAAGGTAACCAATGAACTCACGAGTGAAATAATCGCTCTGTTGAAGAAATCAAAGATATGATAGGCAAAAGCGCTTTTTAGTTCATTCAAGTCATTAATGACCTCATTAACAATTTAATTTTTACCAAAATGCAAAAGTTTTTAATTGTCATCAACGATGCTCCTTACGGGACCGAAAAAGCCTACAATGCTTTGCGAATGGCCATAACCTTACAAAAAGAGCATGCCGAAGAAGTTGAAGTAAAAATATTTTTACTTGCCGATGCTGTATTCTGCGGTTTGCCTAACCAAAGCACACCAAATGGATATTACAATATTGAAAGGATGTTGAAAATTGTAATCAGAAACGGTGGGGAAGTAAAAAGTTGTGGTGGTTGTTCTGAGGCCCGTAGCATCGACAAGTTACCCTTTATAGAAGGTGTAAAATTGAGTAATATGAAGGAGTTCGCTCAATGGAATGTTGA
>PCUL01000062.1:0-69160 GCA_002771745.1 Bacteroidetes bacterium CG18_big_fil_WC_8_21_14_2_50_41_14 | reverse complement strand
ACTGATCATTTTTTGTACTAGAGAAGCAAAGAATGCTGTTCACTGAGTTTGAGGATTACAAAAAGTTAGTCAGGTAAAACTTTAGTTTATGGTGTTTTGCTATTTTTTATTGAATAAAAATGAGCGAAATACAGATGTCTTTTAAATAATTTCTATTAAAATTTCTCTACCTTTACTGTTTCTTTAAAAAAAGATACAGTTGCCTATGAATAATTCAGTATATTTAGTTGACTATAGCAAAAATGAAGTTTTAGTAAAAGTAATTTTCGTGATACTAATATCACATTTGTTTTTAATCTCTTGCCAATCAAATAACCAAGCTTCAGAATATATAAATAGTGGAAATGAAAAGGCGAAAATGGAAAATTTTAAAGGCGCTATTCAGGATTATAATAAAGCTATTAAAATTAATCCATTGAGTTATAAAGCATATCACGAAAGAGGTAATGCAAATACAGAGCAAGGAAATTTTGAAGAGGCTATCATAGATTATAGCAAGGCTATTGAGCTTAACCCAAGAGATACTAATTCATATTTTAGAAGAGGATTGTGTATGACAATGATGCAAGATAACCAAAGAGCAATAAAAGATCTTGACATGGTTATTAAACTTGATCCCAAATACGTTTTTGTATATGGTAACAGAGGAAATGTAAAAAATTCATCCGGGGATTATATGGGGGCAATACAAGATTTTAATAAGGCTATTGATATTAATCCTTCTGAAGCATCTAATTATTTCGGTAGGGGATATTCCAAAAGTATGTTGGGAGATTTCAGAGGTTCTATACAGGATTACAACATAGCTATTCAGCTTAATCAAAATGACTCACAGTCTTTTTTTTATAGGGCTAGATCAAAAATTGAATTGAGTAATTATCGAGGGGCAATACAAGATTTAAGTAAATGTATTGAATATAATTCTAAATATGCTGCTGCTTACTTTTTCAGGGGAATTCTAAAGTGTGAATTGGGAGATACCAATGGAGGCTGTATTGATTTGTCAAAAGCTGGAGAATTAGGGTTTTCGGAAGCTTATGAATATATTCCGAAGTATTGTTATTAACAATAATCCGATTGAATTAATATGACTAGTTGACTAAAAAGTATAAATACCTGAATAATCATTTAAAAGCAATGATGAAAAATTATATTAAAACTTTGAAAATAACATTAGTATTACTAACTGTATTTACTTCCTCAATTTGCGTCATTGGGCAAGATTTTATTAATTATACATTAAGGGGTGACTTAAATTACCAGCAAGAAAAATATATTGAAGCTATAAAAGACTTTAGCAAAGCATTAGAGATTTATCCTTCCAATGCAGATCTATATTATAAAAGGGGTAAAGCAAAAGCCCATTTATCCGATAATAATGGGGCAATTAAAGATTTAAATATAGCAATTGAACTTGATAATGAAGATGGAAAAAAATACTTTTACAGAGGGTATGTTAAATTCAAATTAGGCGACAATTTGCGCTCAATTTATGACTTTGATAAAGCAATAGAGATTGACTCTAATGATGGAAAAGCATTTCAATATAAAGGATTGGCAAAAGAAATTTTAGGTGATACAATTGGGGCAATGCATGATTTCAATAAAGCAATTGAAATTGATCCGCAGAGTGAAATAACTTATAGGTTAAGAGCAATACTTAAATCTGAATTAGGTGATTATAATGGAGCAATAGAAGATTTTAAATCTGCTATAGAGTTAGATCCTACTAATGCGGTAACATATCATGATCTAGGGGCAACTAAAGCTCGACATGAAGATTACATCGGAGCTCTTCAAGACTTCAATAAAGCAATAGAGCTAAAGCCAAATTTAGCTGATAACTATTCAAAAAGGGGCAAAACAAAAGCAGCATTAGAAGATGATCAGGGGGCTATTGAAGATTTAAATAAAGCAATAGAACTTGATTCAAAAAATGCATTTGCATACTTTTCAAGAGGTAAGGAAAAATCTCATTTAGGAAAATATATGGAGGCGCTTCAAGACTTTAATAAAGCAATAGAGTTTGATTCTAATTATTCTGCGGCCTATGTTAATAGAGGTTGGATAAAGTCAAATATTTCTGGAAACCAAAACGATGCAATTATAGACCTGGACAAAGCAATTGAGATTGACCCAAATTATGTTTCCGCATTCTATTACAGAGCAATCTCAAAAAGCATAACAGAAAACTATCGTGGGGCGTTGGATGACCTAAATAAAATAATAGAATTTGAACCAAACAATTCAAATTTTTATTTTAGAAGGGGCCATACCGAATTTATATTAGAGGATTATACCAGAGCATTAATAGACTTTAATATTGCAATTGAGCTAAACCCATATATCGGAGATTATTATAGAGCAAGAGGTAATACAAAAATTCAATTAAAAGAACTTTTTGGAGCTATTCAAGACTTCAATAAGGCAATAGAACAAAACCCCAAAGATGATGAAGCATTCTATCAAAGAGGGATAGTTAGATTTATAGTTGGGGATAAAAACGGTGCTTGTTTAGATTGGTCAATGGCTGGTGAATTAGGTAAAGAAAGAGCATATGTAGAGATTAATAAATATTGTAATAATTAGTTAATCAAAATCTTAAACGGCAGTAAATAATGTGTGTTTTATGAATATAAAAACCCCTAGTTTTTTAGTAAGTATTTTAATAATAGTTACCTCCTGTAACTCATTAAATAATAAGGAAGTATTTGTAGAGACTGATATGATATCAATAAACTATTCAATTGCTGAATTACACAAAACAAGATTTCTTTTTGGCAAAGATTATGTTATAATTACAGACGAATTCTTTGGCGATTATAATCGTCGATTTACTATCAGAAAAGCAGATGAATTATTTGCAAAAAAAAATAACAATGCTTTTTTAATTGATGACTTTCCTATAGAATCAAAATCATTTATTTTTAGTTTTCATCTCTCCGAAGATGGTCTTTTTGATATTAAATTTTTTGAGGATAATGCTTTAAATATATTAACAAATAATATTGATACATACTTCCACTTTAGTATCTTTGAAGATCCGGTGTTAGCAAAACAAAAATTTTATGAGATTAAATCGTTATACAATTTATGATATTTGTGTGTGTTGGATGGGTATTTTTATAATAATGAAAATCAGACCTTTATTTATAATCTAAAACAATTGAAATGAAATCATCAGGTAAATACATCGATTTGTGGACAAATCATAAAGAGGCTATTATTGAAAAATTACATCTTGCCGATAAAAAACAATCTATTCAATTAAATAAAACTGATTTTGAAAGAGTCGGAAATCGAGAGAAAAGTAAATATTCATTTAATCTTGAATTTATTGATGGGATAGTTAGTAATAATATTGATGGCACTGCAGTGGCAAGAGATCTAGCAAGAGTCTTACTAAATCAACTTGAAGTAGAAAAAACATTGAAGTCAGGACATTTTAAAATTAGTATGGACAAACAATTTTGTTTATGGATAGTCAAACTATTGTAATAAAACCAATTATTATGGCTTGATAATATGATTTAAGTCTCAGTTGAGTCCCCCAAACTCGTCCTACTTTGAGCACATCAGTAACGAGGAAATCCTTATTCAAAGTAGTACTTTTGGAGCAAACCTGCGCAAATCAGCCGTTTTCACCCTGTTTAACAACTTCTTTAAAAAATCTTTGTAACCACCACAATACCAAAGAGATTCCTGCGTAATTTTATTAACACTTTTTTCTGCTTTTCAACCTGTGCATGATCAGTGTAAAAGTGGATAGAACGAGATTGTTAACCTTTATCAAAACTAATCCCTATGAAGACCAGGCTCCTGTTTAGCTCCGGAATTATTTTCGCTGCTGCCATCGCAATCACACTCATGACCTCCTGTAGCCACCAACCCGAAACCACTTCAAACGATGTGATGGTGGAATTTGTATCGAGCCACACAGGTGGAATTATTCCATCGTCCTCAAACATCGAAATACGGCTGGCCATGCCTGTTGAGGAGCCTTTTACAGAAAGTCAGGCGTTGCCCGACGGTATTTTAACCTTCAAACCGTCCCTAGCGGGAAAAGCCTACCTGCTTTCCAGACAAGTGATCAGGTTTATACCCGATAAACCATTGACCAACGGAGAAGAGTACCAGGTAAGCCTGAAGTTGAAAAAACTTTTCCCTGAGATGGCGAAAGAAAATCAGCAAATTAACTTTTCGTTTCAGGTGATAGAATTGGATTTTAAACTCGGGGAGATGAATATGACTCCCTACAACAGCGAGACCATGCAGTGGAATCAGGTAACCGGATCGATTACCGCCTCCGACCTGATTGATTCAAAATCAATTGAAAAATGGATGACCGCCACACTCGCCGATAAGGTGTTACCGGTTACCTGGGACAAATCTGCTATGCCACCCACCTACCGGTTCACCATCGACAGCGTGGAGCGAATAAAGATTGCACAGTCGCTGACGCTTACCTGGGACATTCCCAATGCGGTGAGGACCATTCCTCCGGGCACTTTTGAGGTGCCGCCGCTGGGTGAATTTAACATGATGAACATCACCACAGAAGAAGAACCTGAACAGGTGATTCTCGTTCGTTTTTCCGATCCGCTGAATCCAAAACAAAATATGAACGGACTGGTGTATTTTCAGGATCAATCACCTGTCAGTATTGCAATTGATAAAAACACCCTTCGGGTGACACCTAAAACCCATCAGACAAAGGACCAGGTTTTGATTATCACCTCAGGAATTGAAAACAGGAGCGGAAACAAACTGGGTGAAAACGCGGAAATGATCGTTCACTTTGAGGCTGCCCCGCCCGAAGTCAGGTTTACCGGACAAGGCAATATACTTCCCGGTGAAAACCAATGGATTGTGCCCTTCGAAGTAAGAAATGTAACCGAAGTAAAAATTACTATCCAAAAGATTTATACAAACAACATCCTGCAATTCCTGCAGGTGAACGACCTGAATGGTGATTATGAAATGAATCGGGTGGGTAAGGAAATCTACAAGGGAGACTATGTGTTACCCTGTGCGGCCACCGTAAACACCTGGAATTATTCAGCCTATGCACTCGACCTGACCAAATATATCCAGACAGAGCCAGGTGCCATCTATCAGATTAAACTGTCGTACGACCGAAATCATGTGGTTTATCCCTGCGTTGATGATCCTGATTCCAACGATGGCTACTATTGGGAAAACCGCAATAATCCATGTAAGAATGCCTATTACTCGGATTATTACAACGACCATTTCCCCTTGAAGAATATTTTGGCCAGTAACCTGGGAGTGAGTGTGAAAAACACAGG
The DNA here is from genome assembly GCA_002771745.1 of Bacteroidetes bacterium CG18_big_fil_WC_8_21_14_2_50_41_14. Taxonomy (GTDB): domain Bacteria; phylum Bacteroidota; class Bacteroidia; order Bacteroidales; family F082; genus UBA6244. Next base: position 63,851 of record PCUL01000062.1, on the reverse strand, counting down.
AGACAGTTACCGGATATTGGTGCATAACCTGATGACAACCGAACCCGAAAGTGGTGTAAAAGTCGGGGTATATGGATTTACACAACAGCTTTTGGTAGCTGCAACCACCAACGCATCTGGTGAAGCGATTGTAAAAGTTCCTGTAGTAGATGATCCCATTTTTATTGTAGTCGAGAAGAACAAACAAGCAGCCTATATCAATCTTAACGGTGGCCAATCGTTGTCCTATTCTAAATTCGATACGCGTGGAATCCGGCGACAGAACGGCTTACAAGGGTTTCTGTATGGAGAAAGGGGCGTGTGGCGACCGGGAGATACTATTTTCCTCACCCTGATTGTTGAAGACAAATCAGGCAAGCTGCCTGATAATCATCCTGCTACCATTGAGTTGAGAAATCCAAAAAACAAAGTGGTGGAAACCAAAACCGTGTCAAAGGGCGAAAATGGGTTTTATTGCTTTGAACTGACGACTTCTTCTGAAGCTGAAACAGGAATGTACTATGCCAGTGCAAGGATTGGGAATGCATCCTTTTCCAGGTCGTTGCGCATCGAAAACATTAAACCAAACCGGCTCAAGGTAGAACTCAATTTCCCGGATAGCTTATTAACCAACAAGAATAACAAAGTTGAAATCTCATCCAGGTGGTTGAGTGGAGGTCCTGCTTCGGATTTTCAGGCCATTATTGATGCCTCATTTAAACCACAGACTACCAGGTTTGAGAATTACCCGCGCTATCATTTCGATTGCCCATCCAGAAATTTCTACCCTGAAACTAAAACGGCGTTTGATGGCAAGCTGGATGCCAATGGGAAAGCCACTTTTAATGTGGAGTTGCCCGATAAAAAAAATGCAACGGGCATGATCAATGTGAATTTCTTTAGCAAGGTGATGGAGCGGGGAGGTGACTTCAGTGTGAATCAGGCTCAAATAACCTATTCGCCCTTTGAAACTTACGTGGGTATACGGACTCCTGAATTTCCAAAGGGCAGCGACTACCTGGAAGTGGATACACCGGTTACCTTTGACGTGGTTACCATTAACCGGAAGGGCCTGCCCGTTTCAGCAAAGAACCTCGAAGTGTCGGTATATAAACTTGACTGGAGCTGGTGGTATGGCAGCAGTGGAAACTCCAACCTGGCCAGCTACCTGAACAGCCATTTTAACCAACGTATTTATTCAGAAACCATCAACACACCTCAGGGCAAGGGCAGCTTCAAACTCGACCTGCATTATCCTGCCTGGGGATGGTATTATGCTGAAATTTCAGATCGGGAGAGCGGTCACAGCACCGGCGTGAGATTCTATATGGACTGGCCATCCTATTACAACCGCGATCAGCGCGAAGCCCCGGGCGACGTGAGCCACCTGAGTATGAGTACCGATAAGTCTTCCTATCTGTTTGGTGATACCGTTAACCTCACGATGGATGTACCTAAAAATGCACGCCTGCTGGTCAGTATCGAAAGCGGGGATACCATCATCCAAAGCTGGCAGCAAACCACCACCAAAAAGGAAACCGTGGTCAGTTTTGTGGCCACCGATAAAATGGTTCCCAATGTTTATGCTTCCGTGATGGTGATTCAGCCATACAGCCAAACCATCAACGACCTTCCAATACGCTTGTACGGACTGGCGAACGTATTGGTGAAAAATCCTGAATCCATTCTTTCTCCTGTCATCCACAGCCCTGAGAGCATACGCCCCAACAGCGACTATGTCATTAAAATTACGGAAAAACAAAAACGAAAAATGACCTACACCATTGCGGTGGTGGATGATGGGTTGCTTGACCTTACAAACTTTAAAACGCCGGATCCACACAGTCATTTTTATGCCAAAGAGGCCCTTGGGGTGCGCACCTGGGACGACTATGATGATGTATTGGGCGCTTTCGGCGGAAGGATTTTGAATACCATGGCTGTGGGTGGCGATGGCAGCGAAGAAGAAGATGGAAACGGCGAAAAAAAGGCCAATCGTTTTAAACCGGTGGTAACTTTTATCGGACCATTTACCCTCGAAGCCGGAGCGGTAAATGAACATCACCTTCACATGCCCAATTATGTTGGATCGGTGCGCTGTATGGTAGTTGCGGCCGACAACAATGCGTATGGTAACGCCTCGAAAACCATTACAGTAAAGCAACCGCTCATGGTGCTCGCTACGGTTCCGCGCGTGCTGGGGCCGGGAGAAACCATGGAAATGCCCGTATCTGTTTTTGCCATGGAAGACTTTATCAGGGAAGCCAAGGTCACCGTCAGAACAAATAATTTATTGAACCTTGAAGATGCTTCAAAAACCATTACCTTCAAAAAGCAGGGCGAACAGCTTGCGTGGTTTAAGATCAAGGTTGGCGACAATCAAGGAGTGGCCACCATTCGGGTGGAGGTGCAAAGCGGAAATGAGAAAGCGGTGTACGATGTGGTGGTTTCTGTCAGAAATCCAAATCCACGGGTTACCGTAACCGAACACCACCGATTAGTTCCTGGTTCGGATTCTACCTATCCGGTTCCTTCTGTGGGCATCCTCAATACCCGGCAACTGACCATGACGGTATCAGGAATCTACCCCATGAATCTTCAGCGCAGGCTGAATTACCTGAGCCGTTATCCCTACGGATGCACCGAGCAGGTGACCTCAGCAGCTTTCCCACAGCTCTTCCTGGACCGCTTTAAGGTTCTCAGTAACATTCAGAAAGACCGCATTTCACAAAATATGATGGCTGCAATAAGTAAACTATCATTCCGGCAGTTAGCCTCAGGAGGCTTTGTTTACTGGCCAGGCAATAACAACATTGATGATTGGATCACCAGCTATGCCGGCCATTTCCTGTTTTTGGCCCGCGATCAGGGGTATCCGGTTTCTCAGACATTGATTACCAATTGGATCTCCTATCAAACCAAAACCGCAAACAGTTGGGCTGCAGAACGAAAGTCTGATTATATCATTGGCGATGCCAGTCAGGCCTACCGACTGTACACACTGGCTCTGGCACATCAACCTTCGCTCAGCGCCATGAACAGAATGGCAGAAATGCCCGGTATTTCTCATGCAGCGCTGATCCATCTGGCAGCAGCCTATGCCATGGCCGGACAACCGGAGATGGGCCAAAAACTGCTCGATAAAAATAACGGATCGGGAGCCAACCGGAGTTATGCCTACTACGATTGGTATGGTTCAGAAACACGTGATCAATCATTTCAATTGTTGACTTACTTGATGCTCAAGGATCAGACAAAAGCCTTTGCCTTGTTTGAACAATTGGCCTATACGTTGGGAGCCAATGGTTGGTTGAGCACACAATCAACGGCCTATGCACTTTATGCCATGTCGCAGTTTGTTGGCGACCAGCCCCTGGATGCACCGACAAAATACCAATACAAAAGAGGTAACTTTAAATCGGAGGATTTTGTTCTGGCAAAACCTGTTGTCATCGAACCCCTGGACGCCTCTTCTGAACAGGCCGTGAGGGTTTATAATAACGGAAAAAAGGACTTGTATGTAACCTTTACCGGTTCGGGAATTCCTATTCCCTCACAGGAAATTTTGGTTGAAGACAACCTGAAACTTGAGATGAAGTATTTCGATATGAACAATAAACCACTTCATCCGGATTCACTCCGACAAGGAAAGGACTTTTATCTTAGAGCCGAGGTAATTAATTCGAGGTTGTATGGCCATGTTCATAACATGGCACTATCTGTAAACCTGCCTTCCGGATGGGAAATTATCAACACCCGACTGTATGATGCAGGATCAGGCTTAAAGAGCAGTCAGTTTGATTATCAGGATATTCGTGATGATGGCATCGACTACTTCTTTGATTTGGGATCCAATCAAACCAAGGTGTTTTATATCCTGCTGCATGCCACCTATGCCGGCAAGTGGTTTATGCCTGCCTCCACCAGCGAAGCCATGTATAACAACGATATTAAAGCCGCCCGGGGCGGAGGCTGGGTAAAGGTGACCAAAACCAAATAGATTAATTTTATCTGTATATAAATATAGATTAGTCTGTTTAATGATCAGTAATACAGTTGATTGAAATATTTTTCATTTCATGCCTGAGGCAGACAAGTGGAAATAAAATGACGGTTATGCACCATAAATGGATATTTCGTTGGATCGCAAGTTTGAGTATACTCATCCTGCTTTGGCTGCTGGCGGGTCTCCTGATGTTGCCCCGGCCGCTCTTCAACGATCCGTATGCTACGGTAATATACAGCAACAACAACAGGTTGTTGGGTGCCCGAATTGCATTGGATGGTCAGTGGCGTTTTCCGGCCGGAGACACCATCCCGGCCAAATTTAAACAGGCTGTTTTGCTGTTTGAAGACCGTCATTTTTATGAACATCCCGGGTTTAATCCGGTTTCCATTTATCATGCGCTGGTGGCCAACCTCAAAGCAGGAAAGGTAGTACGTGGGGGAAGCACCGTTACTCAACAGGTAATTCGTTTGTCACGAAAGGGAAAATCGAGGACCTTGCCTGAGAAGATTACCGAAGTTACGCAAGCCGTGGCTTTGGAATTAAACGCATCCAAGGAGGAAATCCTGCAATATTTTACCGATCATGCTCCAATGGGAGGAAATATAGTAGGAGTGGAGGCCGCGGCCTGGCGTTATTTTGGTCATCCGGCTACGTCGTTAAGCTGGGCCGAAGCGGCCACGTTGGCCGTATTGCCCAATGCGCCCTCTTTGATTAACCCCGGGAAAAACCGACCTCTTCTTTTGGCAAAAAGAAACCGGCTACTGGATGCTTTACAGCATGAAGGAATATTGGATAGCCTGACCGCCATCGCTTCCAAATTGGAACCCCTGCCCGACAAACCCTACCCATTGCCCAATGTTGCACCTCATCTGGTAGACTATTGTCTGAATCATTTCCGTGGTCAACGTATGACCACCCATATCGACCTCAGGCTCCAGGAGCAGGTAAACCGACTGGTGGAAGAACACCACAAACAATTATCCGGCAACAACATACACAATGCTGCTGTGTTGGTGGTATCGGTTCCTGATAATCAAGTGGTGGCCTATGTTGGAAATACGGCTGAATCAGAAGATGGAAATCACCAGAACTCAGTCGATGTTATCCGGGCCAAAAGGAGTACGGGAAGTATTCTGAAACCGCTGTTATATGCCGGGATGCAGGAAGCCGGTATGCTTCTTCCCAATACGCTGGTGGCAGATATTCCGAGCTATTACAACAACTATCATCCAACCAACTTCGACGATCACTATTCAGGTTCGGTGGCGGCATCTGAGGCCTTGTCGCGTTCGCTGAATGTACCCGCCATTTTCATGTTGCGCGATTTTGGAGAAGGAAATTTCTTGCGGCTGCTAAAGATTACCGGAATCACTTCATTTGACAAATCTGCAGATCACTACGGACTTTCCATGATTTTAGGTGGTGGAGAGGCTTCTTTGTGGGAACTCACCGGCATGTATGCAGGCATGGCTCGTACCGTATTGGATTACGATCATTTATATGGAAAATATACCGGCAACGAGTATGACGAACCTATTTTGTTCGTGGAAGAAGCAGCACCTGTTCAAAGAGAGCCGTTAACCGAGGAGGTGCCATTGCATGCGGCTTCCATCTGGTTAACCTATCAATCGCTGAAACAGGTCAACCGACCCGGGTCGGAAGCAGGGTGGGAGCAATTCGCCTCTTCACAGAATATTGCCTGGAAAACAGGCACCAGCTTTGGTTTTCGCGATGCCTGGGCCATTGGAACCACAGCCGACTATGTTGTTGGTGTGTGGGTAGGAAATGCAGATGGTGAAGGAAGGACCGGCCTGACCGGAACAGCCAGTGCTTCTCCAATTATGTTCGAGGTTTTTCAACAACTGGAGACCACAAACAAGTTTTACCCGCCTTATGACGAATTGGTTTCTATAGCTGTTTGTAGACAAAGTGGCCACCGTGCCGGACTTTATTGTCCTGATACCGACACGATCCAGATATATGAAAAGGGACTGGAAAGCAGTGTTTGTCCATATCATCAGCGAATTTTTACCGACAGCCTGCATGCTGTCAGGTTAAGCCTTGTCTGCGCCACCATCGGGGAGATGGTGCCTTACGACTGTTTTGTTTTGCCACCCATACAGGAGTGGTATTACAAAAAAGGACATCCTTTGTACCACGGACTACCACCCTGGAAACCAGGATGCAGTCCGGAATCTGAAACGGATCTTATGAAATTTATTTATCCCATTCCGGGTGCTTCCATTTTGCTTCCGCGTGACGGTGACGGAACACAGCAACAACTGGTATTGCAAATTAGTCACAGGGAGCCTGAAAGTGAGGTGTTCTGGCACCTTGACAATGAATTTGTGGGTGTAACCAAAAGCATCCATCAACTATCAGTTGTGCCAAAACCCGGAAACCACACCATGACTGTAGTAGATGCCAGTGGTGCAACCGCTTCAGTGAACTTTAGCATTTCCGAAAGGTAAATGGATGATTTGTCATTGGAAAGAATTCATTATAAAAACAAAAAACGCCGTCTCACGACAGCGTCTTTTACTTAAACCCAATAGTTCGCTATTTTCTAATCACCTTTACCCGTGCCACTGTTTCGCCCTTTTCGCGAATGGTAAGCCAATAAATTCCTGATTTGTATTTTGACATGTCCAAATGACTTTCTATATCTTCCGAAGTCGTTTCAAACAACTGATTTCCTGTCACATTGGTGAGGATTAAAAGACGTTTCTGCTTGTCAGGAAATTGTATTTGAAGGGTATTGGTTACCGGATTGGGATATACAATATAAGCTCCTGTTATTTCATTGTCTATACCTACAGGAATCAAAATATAGTCCACTTTGGTTTCTGTAACCGTTCCACCAGGTCCTGTGGCGGTGAGCGCTACCGTATAATTGCCCACGGCCACATATTCATGAACCGGATGCTCATCCTGCGAAGCGCCACCATCGCCAAAACTCCAATCGTATTGATCCACTTGTCCGGTGGTCAGGTTGGTGAAGGTAACCTGAAGTGGTGCCTCTCCAAAAGTAGGAGTAGCCGAAAAGTCCACAACAGGAGGACTTACCGGAAATACTTCGATATAATCGGTTTTGGTCATCATGTCTGACCCACCGGGACCTGTTACAGTGAGTGTAATGGTATAATAACCAGGTGCTTCATAGGTGTATGCGATATTTTCACCTGAGGCTCCACTTCCGTTACCCAAATCCCAAACCCAACTATCGATGATACCGGTAGACAAACTGGTAAACGATACCAACAAAGGAGCATTTCCGGTTATCGGATTTGCTTCAAAGTCAGCAACAGGGGGCAGAGCCGTTACTTCAATGTAGTCTGTTTTGGTTTCTGTGTCATTACCATTTGAACCACTTACCGTCAGGGAGACGGTATAAACTCCATAAGAAGTATAAGTATGCAACGGATTCTGATCTGATGACTGTTCGCCGTCTCCAAAATCCCAATCCCAGGTGTCGATTGTTCCAACGGAAAGATCGGTAAATGTGACTTCCAGCGGTTCCGTTCCTGTCAGGGGCGACCCTTCAAAATCGGCCACAGGACCTGCCGGAGAGCCTGAATACAAATCCGATTCCCAAAGTCCCCGGCCAAATGTTCCGGCCCTGAGCAGGCTGTTTTGAGGATTGGAATCATCATAAAATATATCCAATTCATTCACCACCACATTAGGCAATCCGTCAAAAAACGGAACCCAGTTTGCAGACCCCAGTTTTAGGTAAACGCCAACATCTGTTCCTGCATACAATTCCAATTCGACGGTATTCTGTTTATTTTGAATGATACTGTTGATAGGGATTTCTGGTAAGCCGGTTGAAATATCTGACCAGGTACTGCCGCCATCAGTACTCTGAAAAACGCCCAGTGCATTAAAACCACTCATGGTAACCCAGAGTGTGGATGGATCGTCGTTTTTTACCCAAATGTAAGTGATGCTGGCTGTTCCCACCGGCAACGAACCCGTGATGTCGCTCCAGCTGCCGCCACCATTGGTAGTACCATAAAGTGTTCCGTATGTTGCAGCATAAATATAATTCGAATTTGAAGGGGCTACGGCAAGCGATTGCAACGTGTTTCCTCCCCAACTACTGATTTGGGTCCAATTGGCACCCTGGTTGGTAGATTTCCAAACATCCTGAAAACCAATGTACAGGGTCATATGGTCGTTTGGGTCAAGGGTATAAGGCGTTACCCAGGCAGCGTTCCCCGATACCCCACCGGTAATGTAATAGGACGAATTCCACTTGTTGATGGTGCGGAATACGCTGCCAAAGTACAAAGAAGCATATTGTGTATTGTCATCGGTAAAATCGATGATACATTCCATGCCATCGCCCCCATAAACATCTGTCCATCCATTGTTGGCAAGCATTTTCGATCCGTTATCCTGCAACCCGGTCATTACATCCGTATTGTTGGTTTGAGCACACGAAATGCGATACATCTGGCTTATTTCGAGGGTATTCCCAATATGGTCCCAGGAACTTCCACTGTCATCGGTTTTATAAATACCGCCATCATTTCCTTCAAATAAAACGGAGGTATTATGGCGATAAACCAAGGTGTGTTTATCCGCATGGACGGTGGTCGCGTTTCCACTACAAGAACTCGACCAATGGTTGCTGATGTTCCAGGTAAAACCACCATCTATTGATTTCCAGGTGTTAACTCCACCGGCAAAGAGCGTGTTTTCATCATTAGGGTCGGCAGCAATGCACAGGTCGTACCAGGCTTGTCCTCCTGAATCACTGCCATCACAATCCCATCCCATCAGGTTAAATGAATTGAAAGTCAACGTGAAAGAGTTTCCAAAATCGGTGGATTTATAAATTCCTTTTAGCCCGCTTCCCGCATTAGAAACCAAAGCATATACTATAGCGGGGTTGTCGGATGTAACAGCAAGTTCGGTTCGTTTTCCTCCCGTTACACTATGTACAATTGTCCAGTTCTGTCCACTATTAATGCTCTTGTAAACTTTTCCATCGGTGTCGCTTGAATAAAGAATGCTGTTGTTGGACGGGTCGAATTCTACATCCACATAACTCGAATTGATCAGTTGCGTCCAGGTATTTCCGGCGTTGATGGTCTTGTAGAAACCATTGGAAGTGGCTGCATATAAAATATTCTGATTTACCGGATCCATCAGCATTTTGTAAATCAGCCGCTGCTGATTGGCAGTCCAGTCCAAACCGGTGGTTTGCCAGGTTGCACCACCGTCTATTGATTTCAGCACGCCTACAGAATAGGTATCTGAATGATCCTTGTCACCGGTGGCCAGGTAAACGGTTTCACTGCTGCCATTCACAATGACCAGGATATCGCTCACACCCAGGGCCGCGTTATCATCACCAAGGGGATTCCAGCTCGTCCCACCATTGCTCGTTTTCCAAATACCTCCTGAAGCAGCACCTATGTAGATCATGTTGTTGTTGGCTGGATGAAATGCAATGCAGTTGATTCTGCCCAATCCCGCATAACCACCTCCCGTGTTGTCGGGACCCAAGGCTGACCAATCACCTGAAAGGCTGCGGTTTGCGGATAAAGAAGCCTTGGCTTTTTGATAAATTTCTCTGGTGGATGTAGTAGGAAATTCACCGGTTTGTTTATCGACTCGCGTTTCCCAATAATGTTCCCAGCGTTTAAATTGTTTCCAGCCGGGCACTTTTGTTTTCTCCCCATCGCGGTTGAGATAATAGCCTTTATCCACATGAAATGGCTCCCAATATTCATAAAAAGCCTTTTGATAATCATAAAAACTAAGCTCCTTTTTGTCTGCCTTTTCTGGTGGAAGCAAATTTGTCCATGGTTGAGAAGTGGCAACTTCTACTATTAGGAGGACAAAGAACAAAGCGAAAAATCGTGTAAAATACTTCATTGGTGTGATATGTTAATTCCTGGTAAAAATAAAGATATATCTGATTCAAGCATTGATGACCAAGATATTTGTACAAGAGTTGCATTAACAATACTATGATAGTTGATATTGAATCCTCAAAGGAATTGGTTATCGTTATTCATGTTAATAATTTTGCGTGAATTGTCAAACTTGTTTCATGGGTAATTCAGTAATAAATCCTAGATTTACCAGCTTAAAAAACTCAATGAATATGAGGATCGTCATTCGAATTGTTACCCTGATCAGTATTGCTTTTTTTGGAATATTACATTCGGGACTTCAAGCACAAAATGACCTGTTTGTGTGTTTACAATCTGGAATTTCAATGCCTTTGGGGCAATTTGCCGGAACGACTTTGGATGAAGATTGTTTTGCCCGTCCTGGCATCAGTTATGGTGGTGAAGCAACCTGGTTTTTTCTCCCAAATTTTGGAGTTGGTATAGAGGCGAATATCAATAATAATCCCATTGATTTAGCTACACTGACTCAGAAAAAAATGGAGGCTGAACCCTCTTTGGAAAACCTGACCATCAGATCCGAGTCATTTCAGACCGCCACCATTGTGGGTGGCGTTTATGGGAGATATTCCATTCTGGAGGGATTGACTTTCACAGGAAAGCTGCTTGCAGGTTATATGAGATCGAATACACCTTATCAGGTTTATCGTGCACAGTTCTATTTTATCGGCCCACTTACCTATGAAATTACTTCCTCACGGGATGATGGGTTTATTGTAATCCCTGGTCTGGGAATGAGCTATATGTTCAAGAGAGGTCTGGGTTGTAAACTTGATGGGGAATACATCAGCAGGCAAATGTCCTTTCCATTTAGTACCCCGACAGGTGTACGCATCGATGAAAGAAAAGTGAGGTTTATCCAGGTGTTGGTGGGATTGGTTATTGAATTTTAATTTATAAATTGCAGTATCTAAGGATATAACAAATACTTTTCTCTAATTACCTTAAAATTATCCAAATTCATTTTCCAGCTTTCCCTGATTTCATTTTCATTCTTTCCGGCAATGATATCATTCCGAAGTTGATCTGATCCTGCCAATTTATCAAAATAGTTATTAAAGAAGTTTGCCTTGTCAGGAGATACCTGGTAAGCTGTTATCAGCCAGGTGAGATTTAATTCTATCGGGTTATGTTGGTAATTTTCTGCAAATCCTTTCAGGTTTTGTCCATAACAAACCTGTTCCTCAAATTTTGGATGGGTGCTCATTCCCTGAATGGATTTCGGTGTAAACGAAAAACTCCCCAAAGAAAACCAGGGAGCCCCATAGGCTTCGAAGGGAAATGCTGTTCCCCTGGCCACACTCACATCGGTCCCCTCAAAAAGGCACAGCGAAGGATACAAATAAACCGATTGCCAGGTAGGTAGATTAGGGCTTGGTTTCAACTTTAATTTTACTATCAGTTGATGGTTGTATTGTTTGAGAGGAATCACCACCAGATTAGCCGTTTCGGAGGGATTAATCCACTTTTCCCCCAACACCATTCGAATGTATTCGCCAATGGTCATTCCGTAGGCAATGGGGACTGTGTGCATTCCTACAAAAGAACGATACGGGACTTCCAGCACAGGCCCGTCAATCAGATACCCATTTGGATTGGGACGGTCGAGAAGTACCATGGCGATTCCATTTTCAGCACAAGCTTCGAGAACGAATGCCGCAGTACTCACATAGGTATAGTACCGAACGCCTACATCCTGTAGGTCGAATACCACGACATCAATTCCACTCAGGTCTTCGGGCGTGGGCTTCTTATGGATTCCGTAAAGCGAAACCAGCGGAATACCTGTTACAGGATCAATGCTGTCGTTAACCAACTCTCCGGCATCGGCAGTACCTCTGAAGCCGTGTTCCGGACAAAATATCTTCTTCAGGAGGATCCCCGAACTCAACAACGTATCCGCGAGGTGTGTTTCTCCAACAAGGGAAGCCTGGTTTGCCACCAACGCCACTTGTTTACCTTTTAACAACGGAAGATACGCGTGCAACTGTTGTGCTCCGGTAACAACTTCATCGTATTCAACCAGTTGCGGTGAATTTTGTGTGCATCCCTGAAAGGGAAAAACCATGAAAATAAATAAAGCGCTAATCAACCAACCGAAAGTCCTCATATAAAATTGCTTTTGTTAAATTTGTGCCCACTATGGCAACACCCTCTTTCTCATATTTCATTGCAAACCGCATTTCAGGAAAGGGAGCAAACAACTTGTCCCGTCCGGTCGTGGGTATTTCTGTTGTAAGCATTGCCCTGGGCGTTATGCTCATGTTGATCAGTGTGGCCATCGTAGTGGGCTTTAAGCACAGCATTAGCGACAAAGTTACCGGCTTTACCTCACATTTGCAAATTGTGCCATTCGATAATAATGAATCGCTTGAAGGACAGCCAGTTGATACTAAAAGCGAATTTGTTCACAACCTGAAACTAAATCCGGAAATCAGTCATATACAATTTACAGCAAAAAAAGCAGGTGTAGTAAAAACGAAAGATCAAATCCAGGGGGTCATATTTAAAGGAATCGGTATTGATTACGATTCCACCTTTCTGATTGAAGCATTAACAGAAGGTCGTTTTCCAAATCTGAATGGAGAGGTGAGTACCAACGAAGTGCTTATCTCACAAACCCTGGCCAATAAATTACATCTGAATATCCATGACGATTTACGGATTTGGTTTGTCCAGGATGATGAAACCCAAGCCCGCGGAAGAAAACTGACTGTATCGGGTTTTTTCAATACCAGCCTGGAGGAATTTGACAACGCCTACCTGATAGGGGATATCAGGCACATACAAAAACTAAACGGCTGGACAGCGGAGCAGGTAGGTATGATTGAGGTAGACCTGGCAGATCAGAACCGCATCAGGGAAACCGCCATGGAACTTTACAAACAAATTCCGTACAACCTGAATATTGTAACCGTATTGGATGCCTTTCCTCAGATTTTCGATTGGCTCGACTTATTGGACATGAATGTGATTGTCATTCTCACTTTGCTTGCATTGGTAGCCTCCATCACCCTGATATCTACGCTGCTTATCATCATCATCGAGCGGACCAATATGGTAGGTCTGCTGAAAGCACTTGGTGCGAACAATAGAACCATACAACGGATTTTTTTAATTAAAACAGGCAGGATAATCCTTCGGGGAATGTTTTGGGGCAACTTGTCAGGATTGGCCTTTATCTTTCTGCAAGACATTTTTCATTTCATCAAACTTTCGCCCGAATCCTACTATATCGACTATGTCCCGGTCGAGTTATCTGTGGCTGCGTTTTTAATGTTAAATATAGGTGTGCTGATCGTTACCTTTTTTGTTCTGATGATTCCGGCGTTTACCATCACACACATTTCACCTTCTAAGGCATTGAGGTATTCATAATCACCGCGCATCTTTTATGTCGTCATGATCATCATGTTAAAAATCCTTTGTTAATATCATTCTGTTTATGACTAAAAGATTAGCTTTGTGCACATGATGCTTATGTTTACCCAGTTAAAGAGCCGAAACATCATGTTTCTGGTTGTATTTTTTTGGCTCATATTGCCAATAGAGGCTCAAATAGTGGGCACGCCTTTCGTGAGAAATTTTGAACGATCTGATTATCAAGGTGGATTTCAAACATGGTCCATTGCACAAGGGGATAATGGAATGATGTATTTTGGTAATAATAACGGACTACTAGAATACGATGGAATCAATTGGATTTTGTATCCGTTGCCAAATAGCAGTATCGTGAGAGCACTCTGCAAAGGAAAAGATCATGTGCTTTTTTCCGGAGGATTTAATGAGATTGGCTATTTCGAATTGGGCAAAATGGGTGGTGTAACTTTTAAAAGTTTGTTATCTCTTGTCCCGGAAGAAAGTAGAGATTTTGGCGAAATATGGAAAATATTTATGCATTCTGACGGTGTGATATTCCAGTCGTTTTCACAACTGATGTTTTACAAAGACAATGAAATCAAGATAATAAAAGCACCCTCCTCCTTTCATTTCTCCTTTTTAGTGAATGGTGAATACTACGTAAACGATCTTGAAAAAGGGTTGATGCGCTATTCCATGGGCGAACTTTTTCCATTGGTAGGAATGGAGAGACTTAAAGGGTTAGAATTGTGGTCTGTTTTGCCTTTTGAAAACAAACTCATGATTGCCACCGCATCCAAAGGAATCTATTTGTATGATGGTAATTCACTCAAAGAATGGGCATGTGAAACCAATACATTGTTAAAACCCCAGCAAATTTATAGTGCGATACGATTAAGTGAAAACGAACTGGCCTTTGGAACCATTCAAAATGGACTGTTGATCAGCGATAGAACCGGTAAACCCTTACAAGAGTTAAATTGGAGAGATGGATTACAAAACAATACCATTTTATGTATACATAAGGATCAATTTAATAATTTATGGCTAGGCACCGATCATGGCATTGATTATGTAGAAATTAACTCTTCACTAACAAGACTTTCATACAATTACGGACTCAGTACAGGATATACAGCCATTTTTCGGGAAGGGAATCTATATCTTGGTACAAACCAGGGTCTTTTTATAACACGTTGGAATGTGCCTGACCATGAATTATCCCATTCACGACCTTTTAAAATAATTAACGAAACGCAGGGACAGGTTTGGACATTAAATGAGATAGGAGGGGCTCTTTTCTGCGGGCATAATAGTGGTACATTCATCATTGAAAAAGACCGCGCCACGAAAATTAGTGATGTTGCAGGAGGGTGGACTTATTTAGAAATACCCTCTCAAAATAACAAAGTGATAGGAGGCACTTATTCCGGTCTTATTTTATTTGAAAAAATTAATGGGCAATGGACTTTTTCAAAACGAGTTCCCGGTTTTTCAGAATCCTCCAGAAGCCTTGCAATTGATACCGATGGATCTATATGGATGGCACATGGTATGAAAGGTGTTTTTCATCTTTGGCTGAATGAGCAATACGACAGTATCATTCAGTTTGACTTTTACAACAGTCAAAACAGTCCACTAAACGATTATGCCGTCAATATGGCTCAAACAAACTTAGGAATCCTCTTCAACAGCGGGGTTAATACGTTCAGATATGACAAAGTAAAGAAATCGTTTGAATCCATGTCCCAATTTGAATCTTATATGAATGGATTGTCAATCAGTTCATTAAAAGAGGATGACCAAGGTGATTTGTGGTATTTTGACAACAGCAGAGCTGGGGTGCTCAGGAGGCAGGAAGATGGGACATTTAATAAAATAGACCTTCCGTTTCGACGATTGGAAGGAAGTTTTGTCAACGGATTTGAGTTTGTATATCCCTATCATGAGGGAAATGTTATATTTGGTACAGAAAATGGATTCGTGCATTACAACCCAAGCTTGAATAAATCCTATGCATATCCGTTTAAGGCCTATATAAGAACTATTCACACATTTTATCCCGACACAATTCTTCATGTAGATTCATCGCTGTTAGAAAAGCCGGTTGTATTAAACTACAGCAATAACGGAGCTGATTTCAGCTTTTCGGCCAACGATTTTGAAAATTCAGATAAAATTTTGTTTTCTACCAGACTGGAAGGTTACGAAATCAAGTGGTCGGAATGGCAATCCAGGCCATCACGCGAATTTACTAACCTGGAGGAAGGAAATTACATTTTCAGCGTGAAAGCAAAAAACACTTATGGCACAGTTACCAAGCCTGTCAGTGTAGAATTCAGGGTGCTACCTCCATGGAAACGAACAATAACAGCTTATATCATTTACCTGCTATTTGTAGTTGGATTGCTGGTCATGTTAGCTTGGTGGATTAAAAAGCGAGTTGAAAAAACGAAACTTCACACCCAATTGCAGCAGGAAGAATTGTTCCGGAAAAGGGAAGAAGTTCTGCAAAGAGAAACATTGGAGGCAGAGAAAAAAGTTATTAAAATGCGAAACGAAAAGCTTCGTGAGGAAATGGTGATAAAAGACAAAGAGCTGGCCAATGCTACCATGCAAACGTTGCATAAAAACAAGACAATGATCAATATCAAGAATGAACTAAATAAAATATCCAGTTCATTCGATACCCAGCAGAAATACCATATACAGCTCCTGATTCGTAAAATTAACAAAGAAATTGACAATGAAAACCAATGGAAAGTATTCGAAACTCATTTTGAAAATGTTCATGAAGCTTTCCTTACACGCATAAAATTGGCTTTCCCAATCCTCACTCCACGCGAACTTAAATTGTGTGCCTACCTGCGTATGAATATTTCCAGCAAAGAAATTTCAGTACTTATGAATATTTCAACCAGGGGAGTAGAAATAAGTCGCTATCGTTTGCGTAAAAAGTTTAATCTCGGTCGAGAAGAAAATTTAACAGACTTCATTCTTTCCTTTTAGAATAGAAAATATTATCGTATTCAATGCAAATTGGTATGGAACTTAATTATAAATAGTAATCCCTGTCATAAGAAATTGTTTACCAGTCTTATATAATTTTGTTGATGTATTTATGTTGTAGTGTATTTTTACTACTGATGTATTTTTGACGCACCAAATATATTGACATATCCTAATTTTAATATTTACTTCGTCCAAATATTCTAATTGTCGCAATCGATTTAATACTTGATGAATCAAAAAAATGTTATAAAAAAACCCTATGCTCATGACAAAAATTTATTCTGTTTTATTGCTGTTGGTGCTGTTGATTCCGTGGCAGGTAAAAGCCCAGGGAAGTGCAGTACAGGGTGTGGTTATCTCTTCGGAGGATTTACTGCCCATTCCCGGAGCTACCGTTCTGGAGAAAGGAACCACAAATGGTACCTCCACAGACCTCGATGGTAAGTTTGTCTTACAAAATGTTTCTCCTCAATCAACCCTCATATTCTCATATGTAGGTATGAAGTCTCAGGAGATTCTATTAACAAGTGGACAAAATAATGTGAAGGTCACATTGGATCTTGACATATCATTACTAAATGAAGTTGTAGTAATTGGTTATGGAACCGTCAAGAAAAAGGATGTAACAGGAGCCGTTTCAATTGTTGATTCTAAAACAATTAGTAAATTGAATCCTGTTAAAATAGAACAGGCACTTCAAGGAACCATTACAGGGGTTAATGTAACTGAACAATCCGGTGCCCCTGGTGCCGGTTTGGATATTCGAATCCGTGGAATATCAACCAATGGTGA
Source organism: Bacteroidetes bacterium CG18_big_fil_WC_8_21_14_2_50_41_14 (assembly GCA_002771745.1). Lineage (GTDB taxonomy): Bacteria > Bacteroidota > Bacteroidia > Bacteroidales > F082 > UBA6244. The sequence continues at coordinate 46,772 of PCUL01000062.1, read as the reverse complement.
TGCATCACCTGTTGCTATTATTGATGGATATCAAGGTGATTTGAATACACTTAATCCAAACGATATTGAAACGATAACTGTTTTAAAGGATGCGCAGGCGGCAATTTATGGAACTGTTGGTGCCAATGGTATTATTCTTATCACCACAAAAACTGGTAAAAGAAACACACCTACCACTGTAAAGTTCAACAGCACTTCCGGTTTGCAACAAACAACACGAAAATTGCCTGTATTAAATGCAACCGAATATGCAGTTTTGTTAAATGAAAGTTATGCCAGCGCCGGTAAGCCCCTTCCGTTTCCTGATGTTTCAGGCTTAGGGAAAGGCACCAATTGGCAGGATCAGCTTTTCACCACACAACCTATTTTTGATAACAATGTAAGCATTTCAGGAGGGTCAGCAAAAATGACTTATTCTATTAGTGCTTCCGATTTAAGGCAGAAGGGCATAATTGGTGGTGACAAAGCAGCATTTGAAAGATCAACCGCACGTATAAGTATGGGAGCAGATTTTACAAATTGGTTAAAATTTAACTCGAGCATTACCTATACCCATATCGATCGTACGTCTTTCAACGACTTTGGTTTGGGATCGGTGCTGTTTAACGCTGTCAATATGCCTTCTACGGTACCTGTTTATAATCCGGATGGAAGTTATTTTATTGCCCCGGCCAATGTGGGAATCGAAATTATCAACCCATTACAGCAAATTGCAAATACCTTTAATTCATATTATCTTAATAAGCTAAATGGTAATCTTGGACTTGAAGCTAAATTCGCCAATCATTTTACAGCTACAGCACGGATAGGGTTTAACTCGACATTTGATCATGGCAAATCGTTTACAAAAGTGGTGGATTATGGAGAATCAAAGGTGTTTAATGTACCGCGCAGCAGTGTTTATCAAAGCAGGAACAACTATAATGATTATACTTTTGATGCGTTCGTCAATTATGATAACAATTTCAATGAAACACACCATGTTACAGGAACGCTGGGAACATCAGTTTTTCAGGAATGGGGCAACGGTCTTAATGCCACAGGCTACGATGTACCCAATAATTCATGGGAATTTGCCGATATAAGCCTGACTACAGGATATGTTGATAGTAAATCTTCAGGTTCATATACTTATGATCAACGACGGTTGTCCTATTTCGCAAGGGCTCAATACGATTATAAAGGCAAATACCTGGTATCTGCTATGTTTAGAAGAGATGCTTCAACAAAATTTGGTCCAGACAATGCGGTGGCTTATTTCCCTTCTGCAACCGTAGGATGGATTATATCGGATGAAGGTTTTTTAAAGGATGTTAAACAAATAAATTTTCTAAAACTAAGAGCGAGTTATGGTATCCTGGGGTCAGATAAAATTGATTCCTATAAATACATTTCGCAGCTTAATGGTGAAGGAGTTTATGTGCTTAACGGACAGCTTGTTTATGGAACGGCAATCGGTACCTTACCAAATCCGGGTATCAAGTGGGAACAATCAGAACAAATTGATGCAGGATTCGACCTCACCTTCCTAAACGACCGGATGGATTTTACTGCTGACTACTTTGTAAAAACGACAAAAGATCTGCTAATTCCTAACATCCCCGTATCAGGTATTCTTGGAACCTATGCCCCGGGGGCAGGAAGTCCGACTATTAATGCCGGTACGGTACGTAACAGTGGATTGGAATTTGCTCTTGGTTTTCGTGGCCCGGCGGTTGAAAATTTTAGTTATCGGATAAATTATAACCTGACCATACTTAAAAATGAAGTCCTGAAGGTAGATAATGGAACAGGATTTTACCCTGGTGGAAGTTTTGGCGTTGGACAACCTTCACCTGCCCGCATGGAAGTAGGGCAACCTATCGGTTATTTTTATGGATACAAAACCGATGGTTTATTTCAAACTCAGGAAGAAGTTGATGCTCACCCTTCTCAACAGGCATTGGGTTCAGTAGCTTCTCCGGGAGATCTTAGATTTGTGGATGTCAACGGTGACGGCGTGCTCAATTCCAATGACAAAACCTATATTGGTGATCCTATTCCTGACTTTGTGATGGGATTAAATATTTCATTACAATATAAAAACTTTGATTTTGTTGCCTATACATTTGCCAGCATAGGAAATGACATTGTTAGAAATTATGAACGTGCACAACCGGATGTTAACAAACTCAGTACCACGATCGACAGGTGGACAGGTCCGGGTACAAGCAATCAAGTGCCAAGGGTTACCTATGGAGCTACTGCCAATACAATTTTTTCAGATTACTATGTTGAAGATGGATCTTATTTAAGGCTTCAAAGAGTTTCGCTGGGTTACCGAATCCCTCAGGTTATAACTAAAAGAGCGAGAATTGACGAGGTTAGGTTCTTTGTGGCAGTCAATAACCTGGTTACACTTACCAGGTATATGGGGTTCGATCCCGGCGCATCAACTGGACAGCCAATTGGAGGTGGTTTCGACTCAGGATTCTACCCTGCCGCGAGAACATACTGGTTTGGATTTAGCATTAACCTTTAATAACTGTAAAATGAAAAGATTTATTTATAATAAAACAATAGTTACTCTCGCTCTCCTGACACTATTATTGGGCTACTCATGCAGCGATAAATTTGTTGAGGTTTCACCTGAGTATTCCATCGACTCTGAAAATTACTTTAACTCAGAGTCTGATTACTATATGGCTCTTGTGGCATCATACGACCTGCTTCAATCGACCTATGCCAATGCGATATTAGGCGAAATAGCTTCAAACAATACCCGTTGCGGAGGAGAAAGCCCTACAGATGTTATAGGCTGGCAACAGGTTGATCAAATGACACAAACACCCACCAATAGCAACCTGAGTGATATATGGGATTGGATGTTTGCCGGAGTTCAGCGCACAAATTACTTCATGGAATTCAAAGATAAATCTGATTTTGACGGGAAAGATGAGATGATTGGCGAGGTGCGGTTCCTTAGGGCGTATTTCAATTTCGAATTGGTAAAATGGTTTGGCCCCATTCCTTTTAAAGTGGACGAACGTTTTAAACTTGGAGATGAAACAACTATTCCCAGGTATCCGGTAGCGGAAGTGTATACCTTTATCGAAGAAGACCTTCAGTATGCGGCCAGTGTACTTCCTTCCACGCCCATTCAGGCTGGCAGAGCCACCAAGGGAGCTGCACAGGCCTTATTGGGCAAAGTTTACCTTTATCAGGATAAGTTTGCAGAATCAGCCGAAGTGCTGGATAAAGTAATTACCGAAGGCCCTTACTTTTTGGTAAATGATTACAATTCAATTTTTGAAGCCGAAGGCGAAAACGGCTCCGAGTCCGTATTCGAAGTACAATATACCGATGCCGAGGGTGCAAGCTTTAATTGTTTACAATGTGTTGAAGGCAATGTAGCTGTTGGTTTTAGCGGCGTTAGGGGGTATGATGGTCCATTGTTCACATCAGGTTTTAGTTTTAATGTACCTACTCAGGAAGCTGTTGATCAATTTGAATCGGGAGATTTACGCATGGGAGTAACCATCCTCGATATTGCAGCATGGGCAGACTCTACAGGTGCAGTGTATTCTACAGGTAATGATCATACAGGATATTTTAACAGAAAATACCTGCCACGTAAAAGAAGTGAAAATGCGCAACCCGACTTAAATTTGACGAATCCCAATAATTACCGGGCTATCCGGTATTCAGATGTCCTGCTTATGGCTGCTGAAGCCAACAACCGGGGTGGAATTTCTGATGCCAAAGCTCAGGAATATCTTAACATGGTTCGCCGCAGGGCTTTCGGAGATGACGACCACAACATTACTTTAGCAGGTGCTGCCCTTACCGATGCCATATATCACGAACGAAGGGTGGAATTAATGGGCGAAGGAATACACTTTTTTGACCTGGTAAGAACAGGACGAGCTGCCGGCCAAGTCGAAGGATTTGTAGCAGGTAAAAATGAAGTCTTTCCAATTCCAATCGAAGAAATAGAATTCTCAGCTGGAAACTGGAAACAAAACCCAAATTATTAATCCAAAACTTATAAACGATGAATAGCATAAAAAATATAGCCGTATTTATCTTCGTTCTGGTGGTATTAGCTTCCTGCAAAAAGGACGTTGATAACCTGAAAGTATTGGATAACGTAAAAGCTCCCACCAACGTAAACGCCATCTTTGATATTACGCAGGACAATACGGGGGTGGTAACAATTATTCCAACAGCGGAAGGTGTAACCGAATTTTTTATCACCTTTGGCGATGCAACTGACGAAAAACCAACTACCTATGCCATCAATGAAGTAATAACGCATACCTATACAGAAGGAGTTTTTACTGTGGGTATTACTGCATCCGGGTTAACCGGACTTACTTCTAAAATCGAAAAAGAGCTAAATGTCACTTTTAAAGCTCCTGAAAACCTGGTGGTTACCATCGTACCTGATGCAATCAATCCTAAAACTATTTCAGTTACCGCTACCGCGGATTACGCCACCATAATGGAAATTTATTTTGGTGAAGTAACAGGGGAGGAGCCTGTTAAGGTCCTTCCGGGAGAGGCTGCCCTTCACACCTACGCTGAAGCAGGCAACTACGTGGTTCGGGTTGTAGCCAAAAGTGGTGGATCAGCAACAGTGGAACATAGCGAAACAGTGACTATTTCTGCGGCTTCTGATCCGGTTACTTTACCCATCACCTTTGAATCGTACACCGTTAATTACTCGTTTGTTGATTTTGGCAATGAGGTTACTTCCGTGGTCGACAATCCCGATGCTTCCGGTATCAACAACAGTGCACGTGTGGCTCAATCGATAAAAACCACCGGTGCTGAAACCTGGGCCGGCACCTTGTTAACCCTGGCATCACCCATCGACTTTACTGCCAAAAAGTTAATCAGGGTAAAAGTCTTGTCACCGAAGAGGGGAGTTGTAGTTAAATTCAAAATTGAGAATTTAAACAATGCTGACATCAACGCAGAAGTGGACGTCATAACAACAACTTCAAACGAATGGGAAGAGTTGACCTTCGACTTTTCAGGCATTGATTTGGGACAAGAATACCAGAAAGTAGTCATGTTTTTCGATTTTGGAAATACTGGAGATGACGCCACTTACTATTTTGATGACATCAAACAAGCCAGTGCTGCTGTTAGTACAGGAATAGTTGGAACATGGAAAATAAAACCTGAAGCCGGATCACTTGGCGTTGGTCCTGAGTTGGGTGATATCTCCTGGTGGGCCATTGATGCAGCTGGTGTAGAGGCTCGTGCTTGCTTCTATGATGACGATTATATCTTTGGTGCAGATGGTTCATTTAGCAATGTACTGGGCACGGAAACCTGGATTGAAGGATGGCAAGGTGGGTCAGATGCTTGTGGAACTCCCGTTGCACCACATGATGGATCCGCAGTAGCCAATTACACATACGATGCTGCAGCGGGTACCGTTACTTTAAACGGAGTTGGAGCCTATTTGGGCATTGCAAAAGCATATAATGGAGGCGAATTGACAACTCCGTCGGATGCTCCTGAATCCATTACCTATCAAATCACGTTTTCGGATGAAGAAACAGTTATGACCCTTGACATCAACATTGGAGGCGGATGGTGGAGATTTATCCTGGTAAAAGACGGAACCGTAGTTTCATCTCCATTGGATGGCACATGGAAAATAGCTCCAGAGGCTGGTTCACTGGGCGTAGGTCCTGAATTGGGCGATATCTCCTGGTGGGCCATTGATGCGGCTGGTGTAGAGGCTCGTGCTTGTTTTTATGATGACGAATATATCTTTGGTTCTGATGGCTCATTCTCAAATGTGTTGGGCACAGAAACCTGGGTAGAAGGGTGGCAAGGTGGCACCGATGCTTGTGGCGCACCTGTTGCTCCACATGATGGATCTGCTTCAGCTACATTCGCCTATGATGCTGATGCTGGTACTGTAACAATTAATGGAGTGGGAGCCTATCTGGGTATTCCTAAGGCATATAACGGTGGTGAATTGACCACACCTGCCGATGCTCCCGAAACCATTACCTACAACATTGCTCTCGAAGACGAAAATACCAGAATGACCCTGGATATCAATATCGGAGGTGGTTGGTGGAGATTTATTCTCGTTAAAAACTAGAAAAAAGTAAAAACATGAAAAAGATAAAATACATATTACCTATCCTGGTCTGGATGCTCTTTATTTTTAGCAGCTGCCAGAAAGACAAATTTGAACTGGGCGATTTGGTAGCCCCGACCAATGTATCGTTAACCTACAATATTGTAGGAGTTGACGATGAAAATCCTTACGGAGATGGTAGCGGCATAGTTAATTTCATTGCTACTGCGGATAATGAAATCACCTTTAATTATGTTTTTGGCGATGGATTTGACACCATATCAGCAAATGGAGTAAAATCGCACAGATTCTCAAAACCAGGAGTCAATACTTATATTGTAGCAGTTTTTGCCATCGGAACAGGTGGCGTTACATCCAATAATACTGTTCAGGTTGAGGTGCTTAGTAATTTCTCCGATGAAGAAGCAGTGCAATTACTCACCGGGGGATCTTCAAAAACATGGTATTGGGCAGCAGATCAGCTTGGCCATTTAGGTTTAGGGCCCAACTTTGTAGAAGATGGAAATGAAAATCATACATGGCCATCATGGTATCAGGCTGCACCGTGGGAGAAATCAGCTTCATCATTGTATGAATGTGAGTTTGTGTTCTCACTTGAAGGTGGAGATATGAAATTTGAGCAAAAAAATCATACCGGTGAAGCATTTATTCAGGGCATCTATGCTGCTGAACTTGGCTTAGGAGATGAGGGAAGCCATCCATTTGATATTGAAGGGATAAAAAATGCACAATTTAGTCCTTCCTCTTCAATTGCTACAATTGATGGTGGTTATAGAGGCACTACAATTAATTTCTCAGATGGTGGATTTATGGGGTTTTATGCAGGGTCAAGCTCTTATGAAATTATTGAGGTTACAGAAAATATGCTAAGAGTAAGAATGGTGCAGGCCAATAATCCTGACTTTGCCTGGTATCACATTTTTACCAATGTAAAACCTGTACAATAAATTCAATAAAAATAATTGGTTTTGAATTGGGTGGTCGTTGAAAACAGTCGATGTAACAAGGAATTTAAGCTCCCTTGCTGCATCGGCTGTCGGAGACCAAAATGATCAAATGATTTATAAAAAGACCTCCCTGTTTTTCAAATCAATTATACTACAAAAGTCAATCTTAATCCTATATAAATGAAGACGTTTACTAAAACAAATCTTTTTATCAAAATTCCTCTAATTTCGCTATTCATCACTACCCTGACAAGTTTTGGAGGTTGTGATAATAATAATGATGCTGATTTTAAGGCAGATTTTACTTACACTTTTAATGATGAAAATCATGTGGCATACGTTAATACCTCTGAGGGTGAGTACTATTCAATGATTTGGAATTTTGGAAACGGGGATGGCGATACCACTACCAATAAAAAAAAATCATATGACATCTACTATCCTATTGCCGGAGATTATGAAGTATCGTTGCACCTGACCGATTATAACGGGAACAATACATCTTCCAATAAAGCGATTACAATTGCCAACACAGAGATTCAGTTGTCCTTTACTTTGGAGATCACCCCTGACAACCCCAATTATGTCAACCTGATTAATACAACCACTGGTCAATACGACTCTTTTAGCTGGCACTTTCGCGATGAGCTTATCGAAAATGAAATGGAATATACTGCCTATTTCCCTCTCGAAGGAAACTATCCAATTGAATTGGTGGTCATGATTGGCTCCGACAGTTTCTCGTTAATTCAGATTGTTAATATCCTGCAAGATGATCCCGACTATATTCCCAACCTGACCCTGGTTTGGTCTGATGAGTTTGACGGGACGTCGGTAAACTCAAACAACTGGATCTTTGACACAGGCTCAGGCGGTTGGGGAAATCAGGAACTTCAAAACTATACCAATGGTAACAATGCTGAAGTAGTTGATGGTAATCTGGTAATTACAGCACGAAAAATAAATGACAACACTACGGTGGGATCCTATACATCAGCGCGTATGGTTAGCCAGGGCAAGCATGATTTTAAATATGGTAAAATGGAGATCCGTGCCAAATTGCCCTCAGGCAGAGGTATTTGGCCCGCCATCTGGATGCTGGGTAGCGATATCAACAGTATTGGCTGGCCTGCTTGTGGGGAAATAGATATTATGGAATATGTTGGATACGAGCCAGATGTGGTTCATTCTACCGTGCACACGACTTCAGGGAATGGGGGAACGGGAAGTGGCAGTAGTTTGAGCTTGCCCACTTGTGAAGAGGAATTTCATGTTTATGGATTGCTTTGGACAGAAAAAAAACTTGTTTTTTATGTGGATGATCTGGAAAACATAGTCCATACTTATTCACCTGTGGTTAAAACGGACGAAAACTGGCCTTTCGACAAACCTGCCTTCTTTATTCTCAACGTTGCTGTAGGAGGAACCTGGGGTGGATTGCAAGGTATTGACAATACCATCTTTCCTCAAAGTATGGAAGTTGATTATGTAAGGGTATATCAGGAAGTTAAATAGCACTTATTGCCATCGTGATGAAAACACTAATTCCATTTACATGCTTACTTCTATTTTGGATGGCTTGTGATACCAAACACAACAAAAACAGGGCTGTTTCCGATGTCAAAAACGAAGACTATCAATTGGTTTGGCATGATGAGTTTGATTATGATGGTCTGCCAGACTCTGCCAAATGGAAATACGACACCGAAGGAAATGAAGTCGGTTGGGGAAATTTGGAAGCACAGGAATACACTGTGGCTAAAAAAGAAAATGCTGGTGTGGAAAACGGAATCCTTCGCATTACAGCACTTTATCAGGATAGTAATGAAAAAGAATTCACCTCTGCCCGGCTAACTTCCAAAGCAGACTGGCAATATGGACGTGTAGAAGTAAATGCGAGATTGCCACGTGCCAGAGGTACATGGTCAGCTATTTGGATGATGCCTGGAAATTGGACTTTTAAAGACGGTAACTGGCCCGATATTGGCGAAATCGATATCATGGAGCATGTGGGACATGATGAGGGGATAGTTCACGCTTCAGCGCATTCCAAAGATTACCAGTGGCAGACTAAAACCCAGCAAACAGCCACCCTGTTTGTGCCACAGGTTACATCCCGGTTCCATACTTATGCGCTGGAATGGACTCCTGACAGGCTTTTTGCCTTTGTAGATGATAGCTTGTATTTTCAATATCAAAATGAAGGACTTGGAGAATCAAAATGGCCATACAATAAGCCTTATTATCTAATACTCAATTTGGCCATCGGTGGTGCCTGGGGAGGTTTGAATGGCATTGATACCAATGCCTTTCCTCAAACCATGGAAGTTGATTTTGTAAGGATTTATCAAAAAACAAAGTAAACATGAAAAATAACAACGTATATGTCGTGTTTATTTCACTAATTGTGACTCCGGGCACCTTCTTAATGGGATTTGATGCATCGGTCATATCGGGCGTTGTAAAATTGATTGAACCTGAATTTGGACTTATCAAAATCGAAGCCCATCAATAGACATTCCATGGAGCATAAAAAAATATTTATCGGAAATAGTGAGTTAAAAACCATTAAAGGAGGAATTACAGGGCGATTTGTTGACCTGGATGGTGAAAAGTATTATCAAATACAGAATTACCACGAAATGCCGGATTTCCTTATGAGCATTGTAAGCGATTCAGATCATTGGATGTTTATTTCGAGCAATGGTGCACTAACAGCTGGCAGAAAAGACCGAAACCATGCATTGTTTCCTTACTACACCGATGACAAAATACATGATTACAAAGGAATTACAGGAAGCGTTTCCTCATTTCTAGTTACCAGGGATAACCGTACTCTTTTGTGGGAACCTTTTACAGAGGAGTCGCTTAAATTTTATCAGATCACACGAAACATTTACAAAAGCACCTATGGAAATAGCGTGGTTTTTGAAGAAATTAACAACGAACTTGGCTTGTGTTTTCGTTACGGATGGTATAACAGTGAGCAGTTTGGATTTGTAAAAAAGTCAATGATTGTTAATTTGGGCAAAAAAACAACTCAGATAGCTTTATTGGATGGTCTGCGCAACATCCTTCCTTATGGAGTAGATTATGGTTTCCAAAACGAATACAGCAACTTGCTGGATGCGTATAAAAAGAATGAGTTATTGCCTGACACCACCTTGGGCTTGTTTATGTTGAGTTCAATTCCGGTTGATAGGGCAGAGCCCAGTGAAGCACTTAAAACAACAGCGGTTTGGTCGATTGGCTTCGGCAAGGAGAGTAAAATTCTTGTGTCGGATAAACAAGTCGGAAAATTTAAACAGGGAGATGCGGTTGAACAGGAAACGGATATCAGGGCATCCCGTGGAGCTTATCATATTTATGCTTCCCTGGATTTGCAGGCTCAACAGGAAAAATCTTGGTTTACAGTATCAGAAATCAATTTGGGAAGTACCGAAGTGGCCAACCTTAAAAGGCACATCCTGCAAACGGAGGACCTGGAATCTCAGTTAATGTCTGATATACGCAAAGGTACTGGTAATTTAAAAAAAATGGTGGCAAATGCCGATGGCTTTCAGGTAACCAATACACCTTTATGTAGTGCAAGGCATTATTCAAATACCCTGTACAATATCATGCGGGGAGGCGTGTTTGCCAATAATTATACGGTTGAAAGACATGATTTCAAGTTGTATGTCGGGCAAATTAACAAGCGAGCAGCAAAAAAACATCACTTATGGCTCGATAGCTTACCTGTCCAGGTTTCTTATACAGATTTACTGGCCATGGCCGAAAAGTTCGATGATGCTGATTTAACGCGTATTACCTGTGAATACCTGCCGTTAACTTTTAGTCGCAGGCATGGTGATCCAAGCCGACCATGGAATCAATTCTCCATTGAAACAAAAAATGAGGATGCTAGCCTTAAATACAATTATCAGGGTAACTGGCGCGATATTTTTCAGAATTGGGAAGCACTTTGCCTGTCCTATCCTGAATTTATTGAAGGAATCATTTCCAGGTTTGTAAATGCTTCCACCATGGATGGTTACAATCCTTACAGAATCATGCGTAATGGGTTCGAATGGGAAGTTCCCGACCCGCACAATGCCTGGTCATATATTGGTTATTGGGGCGATCATCAAATCATTTACCTTCAAAAACTCATGGAACTTTCTCATCAGTTTCATCCGGGTAAAATAGACGTTCTGCTTAACCAAAGGATTTTCACCTATGCCAATATACCTTATCAGATTAAGTCTTACGATGAAATTATTGAAAATCCGAAAGATACGGTTCTATTTAATGCAGCTCTGCATGAGCGCATCCATATCAATGTTGCACATTTGGGCGCAGATGCCAGATTACTTTGGGATAAATCAGGACACCATACGTACAAAGTAAACCTTACTGAAAAAATTCTGGCCACCTTGCTGTCTAAACTTAGCAATTTTATTCCTGAAGCCGGCATTTGGTTAAATACACAACGTCCTGAGTGGAACGATGCCAACAACGCACTGGTGGGCAATGGAACCTCCATGGTAACCCTCTGTTATTTGCGTAGATTCTTAAAATTTTGGGAAGAATTATTTGCCAATTCGACCCACGAACAGGTTGCTGTTTCTGAAGAAATGGCCACATTTTTTCAGGATATTTTTACCATCTTTAAAAACGGAGTCAGGCTGTTAACAAGTGGGTTTACCGATCAGGATCGAAAGAGCATGACAGATTCCCTTGGCCTGGCTTACGAAAAGTTCAGAAAAAAAATCTACGCTGAATCCTTTTCAGGAGAAACCAATTGGCTCTCATTGATTAACATATCTGATTTCTGCACCCTCAGTTTAAAATATATTGATCAGACCATTCGGGTGAATAAACGGACTGACGGTCTGTATCACGCTTACAATCTCATATCCTTTCATTCAGACAGTATTTCCATCAGAAATTTATATGAAATGCTTGAGGGTCAGGTGGCTGTATTAAGTTCCGGACTTTTATCCACACAAGAAAGTCTGGATGTGCTCAATTCATTGAAAAACAGCCAGATTTTCAGGGAAGATCAATACAGTTATATGCTGTATCCCAACCGCGAACTTCCTCGTTTTGAGAATAAAAATAATATTCCGGCAGATCTTGTTGAACAATCATTTTTACTGAAAATGCTCATTGCAGATCAGGATACCTCTATTATAAAAGTAGACCAAACAGGCAGATTTCATTTCAATGAATCCTTTAGAAATGTGGAAAAACTTCGGCTGGCTTTAAATAAATTAGATGCAAAAACCGATGAACACCCCATCGGTCAGGAAAAAGACCTGATTCTGAGTATCTACGAAAAAATATTCGATCACAAGTCGTTTACAGGACGATCGGGAGCATTCTATGGATATGAAGGCCTGGGCTCAATCTACTGGCACATGGTTTCCAAACTCCTGCTTGCTACCCAGGAGTGTTACCTAAAAGCCATCGACGAAGGTGCTGATAGCTCTCTGTCGGGACAACTAAAGGCTCATTATTATGAAATTAAAGCCGGTATAGGGCTTTACAAGTCTCCCGAATTGTATGGGGCTTTTCCAACGGATGCATACTCGCATACACCTTTTAACGCGGGGGTAAAACAGCCTGGTTTAACCGGACAGGTAAAGGAAGACATCATCACGCGATTGGGTGAAATGGGGGTAAGGGTTAACTCAGGCCGAATAATTTTTAATCCTTCTTTGCTCAATGAAGATGAAATATTAAGCGAAAGTCATCAATTTGAATATCTGTCTGTTGAAGGTGATAATCTATGTATTGAATTAAATAAAAATCAAATAGGGTTTACCTACTGCCAGGTGCCTGTAATCGTTACTTTTTCCAATGAGGAAATAATTACCATCCATTATAAAAATGGCAAAACAAATGAAATACAGGGCAAATGCATCAATATTGCTACCAGCAAACAACTATTTAATCGCGATGGCGAAATTCAAATGATCAGCGTAACAGTAAATAAACCAAAGCATGTTGGTTAATCACAAAAATATCAGGAATTGATGGACTGGGCTGAACAACATAATATTACAACCTTTTGGTTTGAAGCTTCTGACGAGTACTGGAAGGGCGATCCATACGACGTGATGGGAGCAGAGAAACACTGGGAGCTTTTTACGGTAGATCGCAATACCAAACCTGTAGCAGATTATTTACTTGCCGAAACAATGAAGTTGAAAATTAAAGACAATAAAAAAAATAGGAGAGACCATGGCGCACTATAAGACAGCAACAGCTGATATCGTTCCTTTCGGGCAAAAAATAGCCTTTGGATCAGGTCATCTGGCCAACCAGTTGTTTCCGGCAGCGCTGGGGGTTTTTATGGTCGTGTTGATTATGTCTTTAAATATGAACCCGATACTTGCCGGAATATTGGGCGCATTTCCTCGACTTTTAGACGCCTTAACTGATCCCATCATGGGGTTTATATCTGATAATACAAAATCCAAATGGGGACGAAGAAAGCCCTATATCCTGCTGGGAAGTATTATCACCGGGATAACCTTCATGATTATGTGGCAACTAAATCCTGAAGATTCGCAAACCTATAATTTTTTCTATTTCTTAATCGTATCCATATTTTTCTACATCGGATATACCATTTTTGCGACCCCGTTAATTGGATTAGGTTATGAAATGACATCTGATTACAATGAGAGAACAAGATTAATGGCAGTTTCGCAGTGGATGGGACAAATTGCATGGATGATAGCTCCCTGGTTTTGGGTAATTATTTATGATCCTTCTATTTTTGAGTCAGCTCCGCAAGGTGCCAGAGTACTTTCTATATGGGTTGGTGCTGCCTGTATGATATTGGGGATCCTACCTGCGATTTTCAATAAAGAAATGATTGTTCCCGATAAGGATAAAATGTCCAATCTCACCATGAAAGAGTTAGCTAAAAATACCAAAGAATTTATCAGAGGGATAAAACTTACACTTAGAAACAAACCATTTGTCAAGTTATGCGGAGCCACATTCCTCATATTTAACGGCTTTCAAACCATTGCTCAATTTGCCATGTTTATCATTGTTTATTATCTCTTTAATGGCGACAAGGCTGCCTCAGGAACATGGCCGGCATGGTTTGGTACCATCAGTGCCTTGGCTACTGCATTCATCGTTATCCCGATAGTCACAAAATTCTCTGAAAAATATGGCAAGAAAAATGCCTTTATTATCGCGACTCTTCTTTCAATCGTGGGTTACATTCTAAAATGGTGGGGATTTAATCCGGCTAACCCCTGGCTTATGTTTATGCCCATTCCATTTTTGTCATTTGGTATCGGAGGTTTGTTTACTCTGATGATGTCAATGACCGCAGATGTTTGTGATTTGGATGAACTTAATAATGGAGAACGTCGCGAAGGCATGTTTGGTGCGGTGTATTGGTGGATGGTCAAACTTGGTACTGCCATAGCGTTACTTACCAGTGGTATTGTTTTGTCTCTCGTTGGATTTGATCAATCCATTGACAAACAATCAATAGAGACTATCACAAACCTTCGGATTGCGGATATTGTAATTCCTGTATTTACTGCAATAATGGCCATTATTATTATTTGGAAATATGATGTTACCGAACAAAAAGCCTATGAAATCAGAGAGGCACTTATCATACGTCGTGGAAAAGTAAAACATCAGGGTCGTGATGAAGTTGATAACCAGTAATAAAATACCAATGAAAGTAGTTAATTTATTCATAATCATACTGATGGTAGCAAAACTGGAAGGTTGTCATCCAAATCAAAACAGCCTTCAGGCAGAGGTATATGAAACCTCCGCCAGCGGCCATAAAATCAGTAAATTAACTACAATTCCGGTGGGTAAGAAGGCCATCGCTGTTCAACTGTTTCCCGATCAAAAATATCAAACCATGACCGGATTTGGTGGCTCATTTACTGAATCATCTGCTTATTTACTGAATCAATTAAGCAAAAAAAACCGTGATTTAATATTGAATGCCTATTTTGGATCAGAAGGAGCCAAATATTCGTTAACCCGTACCCATATCAATTCGTGTGATTTTTCGCTGGGACATTATTCCTATGCCCCTGTTGAGGGTGACAAAGAGCTGGTGAATTTTTCCATCGATGAAGACCGGGATGATATTATTCCCATGATTAAGGAGGCCATGGATATATCCGAAGAAGGATTTAAGATTATCGCTTCTCCATGGACAGCGCCTCCCTGGATGAAGGATAATCATGATTGGATGGGTGGCAAATTATTACCAGAATACCATCAAAGCTGGGCATTGTTTTTTTCCAAATATTTGAACGCCTATAAAAATGAAGGTATTGATATATGGGGTATTACGGTAGAAAATGAACCATTAGGAAACAGCAATAATTGGGAAAGCATGCACTATTCGGCCATGGATATGGCAGATTTTGTTACCAATGATCTCGGACCTAAACTTGAAGCCGATCATCCTGATGTTAAAATACTTGCCTATGATCAAAACCGCGGAAAGGAATTATTGGAATGGGCCAAAGTAATCTATGGTGATAAGGAGTCATTAAAATATTTCGATGGATTTGCCATTCACTGGTATGCCAGTACATTCGACTGGTTTCCTGAGTCATTGAAATATACCCATGACATGGCTCCTGACAAATATCTTATTCAAACAGAAACATGTGTCGATTCGGAAGTTCCCCACTGGCAGGAGGATTGCTGGTATTGGTCGAAAGAAGCAACGGATTGGGGATGGGACTGGGCCTCCGAAGAGGATAAAATAGATCATCCAAAATACGTTCCTGTATTTCGTTATGCCAGAGATATCATTGGATGTATGAACAATTGGGTAGATGGTTGGGTAGATTGGAATATGGTGCTCGACCGACAAGGTGGCCCAAACTGGTTCAAAAATTGGTGCATAGCTCCTGTTATTGTTGATACTAAAAGCGATGAAGTATACTTTACCCCTTTGTACTATACCATGGCTCATTTCAGTAAGTTTATCAGACCCGGCGCTGTGCGCATCGGATTTGAGAATCCAGATAAAGATCTAATGATGACCGCTGCACAAAATCCTGACGGAACCATTGCTGTCGTCATATTAAATATGTCCTCAGATCCAAGAAACATCAATTTGTCAATTGGAGATCAAAGAGTAGGTTTTCAGATTAGCGCAGATGCACTACAAACAATAGTGCTTTCTCCATAACTTAAATTCTTAAAAATAATGGTGACAAAAAAAATAATAGCATTCTTACTCTTTACAAGCCTTGGCTTGTTTAGCATCATTCATGCAAATGCAGTAAAAGAAAAGTATAACGACTTACAATAGGAATCATGGAAATCACCAGCACAAAATTATCGATCAAAGAAAAAGTGGGATATGGTCTCGGCGACACGGCTTCTCATTTTGTTTGGGATATGGTGGGTTTCTGGATTCTCATTTTTTATACCGATACTTTTGGAATATCTGCAGCTGCAGCAGGAACCATTATGCTTATTGCACGTGTCTGGGACATGGTAAGCGATCCCTTGATGGGAATTATTGCCGACAGAACCACTACAAAATGGGGCAAATTCAGGCCTTATATTTTGTGGATGGCTGTTCCTTACAGCATATTGGCAGTTTTAACATTTACCACCCCCGATCTGGGAGCAACTGGTAAGATCATATATGCCGGAGTTACCTACTTTTTATTGATGACCGTTTTTACCGCAATCAACCTACCCTATTCATCGCTCGGCGCAGTCATGACTTCCGATTCCTACGAACGTGCCGGTTTAAATTCGTACCGATTTGTTTTCGCCTTTATTGGTCAGCTTATTGTAACAGGAAGTGCACTTACCCTCGCACTCTATTTTGGTAATGGCGATACCGCTCAGGGTTATCAATACACCCTGATTTTGTTTGCGGTGATCAGTTTTTTACTGTTTATGATCACTTTTAAAACAACCAAAGAAAGGGTGCAACCACCTAAAGAACAACAGCAAAATCTAAAAGAAGATTTAAGAAATCTGTTCAAAAATAAACCCTGGGTGATTCTGTTTTTTGTGGGAATTATTTCTTTTGTGATGTTTGCCATGCAAAACCTAAGTATTGCGTATTATTTTAAATACTATATGGGCAATGAGGAAAACGTGCAGCTTTTTAACGTTATTGGAACGCTGGCATTGATTGTTGGGATACCTTTTTCCAAGCCATTGGCCATAAAATTTGGAAAACGCAATGTGTTTTTAGCCAGTTCACTTATTTCAGGGTTTTTCTTTATTCTTTTGTATCTCCCTTCGGCAGAAAATATCATTTCTATTTATGTGCTCAACATTCTGGCAAAGCTTACCTATGCTCCGGCAGTACCTTTGTTGTGGACCATGATAGCCGATACTGCTGACTATTCTGAGTGGAAAAATGAACGCCGATCTACCGGCCTTGTTTTTTCTGCAGCTACTTTTGCTCAAAAGGCAGGATGGGGCATTGGTGGTGCCCTGGCGGGATGGTTACTGGCTCTATATCAATTTATTCCCAATGCCGAACAATCGGCAACTGCTCTCACCGGAATTAAACTCATGATTTCAGTCTTTCCGGGAATTCTATACATGTTTTGCGCCGTTCTACTCTATTTCTATACCATCGATCACAAAACCTGTATCGTCATGCAAAAAGACCTGGAGCTCAGGCGAATTAATTCAATTAGTAATGCAAATAATTAGTCCATTAAACACCTTTTTATGGGAAAATAATCCATTAACTATCATTTAAACTAACTATTATTATGAAACAATTCTTTACTTTTATGACCTTGATTTTACTGGCTTTCGGACTGAATGCACAGTATATCTACAACGATTATGATGCCAATCAGAATGAAGTATTCCTGGCATGGCCCAATATGCCCGTTACCATTGCCAATCCCTATGTGTCCGGAATAAATACGAGTGCAAATGTTGCACAATGGGACCGCAGCAATTGGGCGCAGTGGGACAATGTATACACTGAACTCTCGGGTAAAATTGATTTTACAACTGGCACCATTTTCTCAGTCAAAGTGTATTCTCCCATTGCCTGCAATGTTCTGTTTAAGCTTGAAGACAAGGCAAACGGCGGGATATTCACGGAGAGGACACTGCCTATTGCCACACCAAATCAATGGGTACAACTCAACTTTGATTTTTCAGGTGAACCATCGGGAACATTTGACAAGATTGTATTCTTTCTTGACTTTTCTACATTTAACGCTAACACCTTTTATTTCGATGATATCGAGGGTCCATATTATGCAGGCAGCCAGGGTAAACCGTTAAATGCGGATGATGTACAGGATAATTTCGAGAACAATGGCTGGGGAAATATCACCAGTTGGATTTTTCAGGATCCTGGATTGAATCCATTGACAATTACTTCCGATCCCGTTAATAGTACAAACAATGTGGCCGATTATAATCGTTCAGGTGGTTTCGAATGGACCAACGCCCAGGCAGAACTGGATCATCGGATGGATTTGACCAATAGAAACGTGTTTGAAATGGACGTTTATTTTCCATCGTCAAATGATTATACTGGATTACTCACGAATACCGTAGATATAAAGCTGCAAAACAGCTTGCTGGGAGGAAACGCCTGGACCACTGAGGCGGTTGTTTCACATTCGGTTAATACCTACGATCAATGGGTAACACTGTCATTTGATTTCAGTGGATGGGCCACAACCGAGGAGTATGATAAAATAGTAGTTCAGTTTGGAGGTCAGGGGCATTGGGTATCTGGACAGTTTTATTTTGATAATATTGAATTAATTCCCTGGTATCCAACACCTGAGTTCACCTACAACAATTTTGACGACACACAAAATGTTGCCTACCAGGGATGGCCCAACATGCCAACAATAGTGGCCAACCCAAATCCATCAGGAATTAATAACAGCGCACAGGTGGCCGAATGGATTCGCTCATCCGAGCAATGGGCAAACAGCTTTATGGTACTGGACGGACCTGTCAACTTTACCAATGGCACCAACTTTCAACTCAAAGTTCTTTCGCCGATCGTTTGTAATGTGCTCTTAAAACTGGAAAACCAAAACAACGGTGCCCTTTTTGTTGAACAAACCTCCACCATTTGGAATGTAAACGAATGGACACTTCTAAACTTTGATTTTCCTGGTGCTGCTTCAGAGACTTATGACAAAATTACGATCTTCTTCGATTTCTCATCGGTAAACGATAACACTTTTTATGTGGATGATATTGTTGGGCCAGCTTACGACGAACCTAAACCCGTGCTTGCCACCGATGTTCAGGATAATTTTGAAAATGACGGATGGAGCACCATTGACGAATGGATATTCCAAAACCCAAACATGGATCCCCTGGCAACGATTACCGATCCGGTAAATTCCAACAATACGGTAGCTGATTACAACAGAAACGGAGCCTTTGAATATGCCAATGCACAAACAATTCTTGACCACCGCCTTGATTTATCAGAGAGAAACAAATTTGAATTAAAGGTATTCTTTCCCTCTTCAAATAACTATACGGGAGCATTGACTCCAACCGCATCCTTAAAGTTACAAAATAGCCTGTTAGGTGGAAATGCCTGGACTACACAGGCTGAAATTGTGCAGACGATTACCGTGTTTGATGAATGGGTTACTCTGACATATGATTTTAGTGCCTGGAGCGAAAATATTGATTATGATCAAATTGTCGTTCAACTTGGGGGCGAAGGCCATTGGGCTCCGGGTCAGTTTTATTTTGATAATTTATACCTTTTGCATGTACCTTATGTAGCTGTTTTGTCTCCCAACGGTGGTGAAATGATCGATCAGGGATCACAATTTGACATTGAATGGGATTATGATTATTGGACCGGTTCTGTAACCATTGAGCTAATAAAAGGGAATGAGGATCCTCAACTGATCGGATATAATGTCAGTGCTTCAGATACCCTCTTTACATGGGGTGTTTTCCCCAATCAGGAGCCGGGATCCGACTATCGCATCATCATAACTTCAACGGATAATTCATTTCCAACTGATACCAGCGATGCCTATTTTACAATCGTTGCTGTTACCACTATTCAATCAAATTTCGCTGCCAACCAAACAACTCTTGCAGAAGGAGACAGTGTCTTGTTTACAGATATGTCAACAGGATCTCCCATAAGCTGGGAATGGACATTTGAAGGCGGGACACCTTCTTCATTTTCAGGACAACAACCACCGGAAATTATCTATGAAACAGCCGGTGTATATCAAGTTACCCTGATTGTGGATAATGGTACGGAATCCGACACACTAACAAAAGAAGATTACATAACAGTTGGTGTAGTACCTGCTGCCGATTTTGTAGCCAATCAAACTGTACTCCTTGCAGGATTACCAGTAGATTTTACCAGTCTGTCGATAGGCAGTGGGCTTACCTATAACTGGTATTTTGAAGGTGGAACTCCTGAAACCTCCTCGGAAGAAATGCCAACGGGTATTGTGTTCTATGAGGCTGGCTTTTTTGATGTACAGCTGATTGTGTCCAATGAATTTGGAGCCGACACCTTGCTCAAGCCAGATTACATCGAAGCTCAACCTGAAGCGGTAAACTCTTTAGATCAAATATCGTTCGTTGTTTTTCCCAACCCTGTAGTAGATCTTTTGCACATCCAAATGGAAAATAATACTCCATGGACAGTTAATTTGATTAACTTTACAGGAAAAGTTGTTAGCCAAAAGAAAGTGTCAACTAACATGCTTATCATGGATGTTAGCCATTTGAATAGCGGCATTTATATACTAAAAGTTAAGTCGGATAGCTCTTCACAGATACTTACAATGAAAATAATTATTCTATAAATAAATTTAGAAGGCTTTGCAGGGTTTCTGCAAAGCCTTCTATTAAAACCACTCAATAAATCTAATATGATGAAACATTTTTTTACTTTTCTAGTGGGCATGATGTTTGCGTTTAGCATAAACGCACAATACATCTACAACGATTTTGATGCAAATCAAAATGAAACCTTTTTAGGTGACCCTAACATTCCAACAGTAGTTGCCAACCCTGATATATCAGGGATTAATACGAGTGCCGGCGTGGCTGAATGGCTGCGCGCAGCAGGCAGTCAATGGACACATGTTTATACCATTGTTGAAGGCACGATTGATTTTTCAACCGGTACAACTTTTCAACTTAAAGTGTATTCACCCATAGCATGTGAGGTACTTTTTAAGTTGGAAGCCAGTTCAAATCCGGCTATCTCAACTGAAGTGATGGGAAATGTTACCACCCCAAATGCATGGCAGCTGATCACTTATGACTTTACTGGTGCTGCATCAGGCACCTATGATAAAGTGGTGATTTTCTTCGATTTTGCAACAACAACTGAAAACACATTTTATTTTGATGATGTGATCGGACCTGAGTATTCAGGTGGGGGAGTAGGAGTCCCTGTTACACTTCCTGTTACTTTTGATGATCCAGACGTGAATTACGGCTTGACAGATTTTGGTGGTAACTCCAGCGAAATTATTGTAGATCCAACAGATGATGCCAATAAAGTAGCTAAAACCATAAAGACAGAAAGTGCTGAATTATGGGCAGGTACCACAGTAGGAGGAGTTGTTGGATTTCCAACTCCCATCCCTTTTGCCGAAGGTTCAACCATTATGAGTGTCAAAGTGTGGTCACCCGCAGCCGGAACACCCATTAGATTAAAGGTGGAAGATTTCAACGATGTAACCATCACCTGTGAAACAGAAACCAATACCACGGTAGCCGCCGACTGGGAAATCATCCTGTTTGATTTCAGCAATGAAGCACCCGGAACAGCTGAACTCAACCTGGCCAACAACTACAATAAAGCATCCATCTTCTTTAATTTCGGCACAACCGGTGCAGTAGCAGGCGAACAAACCTATTACTGGGATGACATGGAATTTGTTGGTGGAACAGAGGAGAAACCACTTTTAGCTCTGGATGTCCAGGATAACTTTGAAAATGATGGATATGGTACCATTGCTGATTGGAAATTCCAGGATGCGCCCGAATTGACAGATTTACTGATAGTGGGAGATCCTGTAAACGCTTCTAATCATGTAGCTGATTACAACCGCTCAGGTGCTTTTGAATGGACCAATGCACAATTTATTCTTGACCACAGAATGGACCTCACTAACCGTAATAAATTTGAGCTCAAAGTGTATTTTCCTTCTTCAAACGACTACACCGGTACTTTAACACCTACAGCTTCCATGAAATTGCAGAACAGCCTGTTGGGAGCCAATGCATGGACTACGCAAACAGAAGTTAAACTGGACGTAACCGAATTTGATAGCTGGGTGTCTTTGTTATTCGATTTCAGCGCTGTGGCTGATCGCATAGATTACGACCAGGTGGTTGTCCAGCTCGGTGGCGAAGGTCACTTTGTTCCTGGACAGTTTTATTTTGACGATATTTATTTGATTGATTACTCTTCCGTTGCTCAAAATTCAATGGTTGAAATGTCTGTTTATCCCAATCCGGCTTATGAGGTTCTGAATGTCAATATGCAGTTGGTACAATCGAAGATTTATTCAGTTACCGGACAAAAGGTATATCAGTCGCACAACGCCCAAAATACCATCGACATTAGCCAACTTCATGCAGGGATTTATCTGTTAACAGGTTTTTCTATTGATGGCAACGAATACAAAGCCAGGTTTATCAAAAAATAGTTTTGAGCTAATTTTATTAGATATCACAATAATTTTTTTTCCTAAGTATTGTAGGAAGCAGAGTAAACCTGGATGTTGCTCTGCTTCTTTTTTTAACTGGACTGAGACAACATTCCAATAAATTCAATTTAAAATAACAAGGAAGTATGCCACTCTCTAATATGGAACCTTTTGATCACTCTTATTCCAGGCTTCAAACACCTTTACCGCATCATCGCGCATCATTTGAAGCGAAACCATTGTGCGTTCATTCTTTGGCAAAGCAAATTCCTTGTAGATATACGAATCGTCGAAGTCGGCCTTTGCGGCATCGTCCTTAGTAGCAGCGTAATACAACTTGGTAATCTTGGCCCAGTAAATGGCTCCCAAACACATGGGACAGGGTTCGCAACTGGCGTAAATCTCGCATCCGGTCAGATCGAAGGTGCCCAGTTTGGTGGTAGCTTCTCGAATGGCAACAATTTCGGCATGTGCTGTAGGATCGTTGGAAGCGGTTACCTGGTTGGTGCCCGAACCTATGACCACCCCCTCTTTAACTACCACTGCACCAAAAGGCCCTCCATGGCTGTTTTTCACATTACTAAGTGCCAATGTGATGGCCTCCTTCATAAATACTTTTCTATCTTCCATACCATTTGGTTTTTGCTGTCAAACAACGATTCAAATTTGGGAATCCATCATTTCCCCTGTCCACTTTCCAACTTTCGAAGGTTTTGATGTTGATTGAACTAACAAATGTAAAAAATCTTTTCTACTGATTAACTTTCCCCCCATGTTTCGTAAGTGCTTTGTGTCCTGCTGGGCATCGATCAAATCAAAATCCCAGGCAATTAATAACTCTACCAGGTGCCACAGTGCAACCTTGGAGGCATCGCTCATGGTATGAAACATGGATTCACCAAAAAACATCCCACCCAAAGAAATGCCATACAATCCTCCCACAAGTTCGCCTTCAAACCAGGTTTCAACCGAATGGGCATAACCAGCCCTGTGTAGTCTTTTGTACGCACGAACCATCTCTTCCGTTATCCATGTGCCATTTGGCAGACCTAACCGTTCTACCTCCGCACATTTTCTAATGACTTTGTCGAAGACTGTGTCGAATGTTACCTGAAATTTCCCCTTGTTAATCAGGGAACGCAAACTTTTGTGCCTGATAAATGCCTGTGTGAATAACACCATCCGGGGATCGGGGGACCACCATAAGATGGGGTCTTCATCCGAAAACCAGGGAAATATACCTTCTGAATAGGCCACCAATAAACGCTTCACGCTCAAATCGCCACCGTAAGCCAATAAGCCATCAGGCTCAGAAAGATTTGGATCAGGGAATAGGCAATCTTTAGTTAGTTCAAAAACAGGCATGCTAATAAATGATTAACTTGATGACTTCTTCCTTATCCTTGGTGTTCAACCTGACTAGGTACACTCCGGGCGATACAAAACGCTTAATATTTACAGGTTGATTATTGGTAACAGAAGTTTCAAATAACAGCTGACCATTTAATGTATAAAGCCGCATTTCAGCCTGATTCATTTTATCAGAAAGTTGAAACCTAATCATACCGTTCCCGGGATTGGGAAATACAAAGGAGGTGTTGAATTTCTCAGTGAGATCAATCTCCGACACCACATCAAACCAAAAAGTGAAGTTCCCATCGGGAGCCGAAAGAGGATAAGTCGTAGTGGCAGAAGTAGAGTTGGCTTCCAGATAGTAGTGGACGGTATCATCTTCAGCCAGACCCTCTATTACGCCAAAGTGTTCAGGGCAAACCAAATAGATAGGCGTTTTTGTATAATTGGTATCTGAATTAACCCGGTAATACATCCACATGCTTTCAACCAATTCACCGGCTTTGGAAATGCAGGTCACCTGAACATCGGGTTGATAAGGTTGAGGTCCGGTAATTTTCCGGTGTTCGATACGCAAATAATGTGATTGAGGAATAACCGCGGACAGGCTGCGGATGGCTCCATATTCCGGTGTAAGTGCGCTTGCATCTACCATAGTAATTTGATAACCGGGCATGGCCTCCTTAAAAACTGCCCGGGCGACAGAATCATACCACGGCAATCCGTAGGATGGAACCAATACCTGGTTGTTTAAGATTAATGCATTTGTATAGGTGCGCATTTCACCCTGCTGCGAGGTGGTAAATGTACCATCGGCCATGGGTGGAGCAGGAACCCTGAAAATAGTATACGGACGGCTAAAGGCGTTGGTAAAGTTTTGCAGTGTTGATATATTGTATTCAAGAACCTCATAATCGGGCAGGGTATCAGGATATTCCGAAATCAGGATGGTCTCAAAATCCAGCACCAACATAAACCCATCCAGTCGATTACCATCACCACCGCCACTATGTTCCAAAGTCTCCAGAAAAACCCAATCATTCAGGTTGTATTTTTCTTTCAGCATGTTTTTAATGTCAATTTCTGAAAGTAGTGGATTCATTTCCAATACGCGTTTGGTTGAAAACCCTCTTTTCAGGCCATCATTTAACAGGTTTCCTGCATCCAACTCCAATGGAATTTCAGCTAAGGGCCAATGCCAGTAATGTGCCAGTTGTGCAGGAATGCTGTCATCTTCAGGCGGATAATTATAAGCATAACCTGCATCATAAATAAACCGTTCCAAATCCTGATCAAAAACACCATAACCCATGATGGGACCATAGTTTCTAATCCAGTTACCCTGATATTGAGCAGGAATGAAATGGACATTTTCCACAGTTGCTCCGTGAGAAATAAGAAAAAGACTGATCTCAGCGGTATCCATGGGAACAGGATCACTTTGATAAAGAATCCAGATGGGTATTGTTTGTTGTTGAACTGAGGTAATAATTTGGACAGTTGCCAGATTGAACTCCTCCTGGTTGTTCCAGGTGAGGATTAATCCTTCACTTTTTTCAAAATCCCCAGGCATGGTTACTGCCATTTGTGCGGTAAGCCGGAAGCAAGTAATCAAAAGCAGGATGAGCTGCACTGGTTTTTTCATTGGATTAAAGTTCGTTTAAGCTTTGAATAACCAATTTTGCAGATTCTACAACCTCCGAATTGGTAATAGTCAGGGGAGGAGCAATCCGGAAA
This sequence comes from Bacteroidetes bacterium CG18_big_fil_WC_8_21_14_2_50_41_14, assembly GCA_002771745.1. Taxonomy (GTDB): domain Bacteria; phylum Bacteroidota; class Bacteroidia; order Bacteroidales; family F082; genus UBA6244. The sequence continues at coordinate 20,946 of PCUL01000062.1, read as the reverse complement.
GCAGTAGAATTGAATAGGAATTGATCTACGATAAGTCGGTTCTTTTGAAGTATTTTGACTAGTTTATCCACTGAATAGCCGGGAATAAGTTCTACTGCCAGCATCAGACCAATCTGTCTAATTTGGGCAACCAAAGGATGTTTTTCAAGTAAGTTAACAAATTGTTTTCCTTTGAGTTGCGCCGACAAGGAAAGATTCTCGTCCAGAATGACCTGAAGACTGGCCAGCGCTGCTGCTGCACACACCGGATGTCCACCAAAAGTGGTGATATGACCCAGGGCCGGATGATGTGTCAGCAAGTTCATCAATTGCCTGGAAGCCACGAAAGCCCCGATGGGCATGCCACCACCCATGCCTTTGGCCAGACAGAGAATGTCGGGAACAATGCCAAAATGTTCAAAGGCCATCAATTTGCCAGTTCGGCCAAAACCCATTTGAACTTCATCGAATATCAGCAAAGTACCGGTATTTGAACACCGATGCCGCAATGCTTTAATCCATTCCGTATCCGGAATTACAATACCGGCTTCCGCCTGAATGGGTTCTACGATAACGCCGGCAGCTCTTTCAGTAATTTCCGGAAGCATATTTGGGTCGTTAAACGTGCAAAATTTCACATCCGGGAGTAACGGCCTGAAAGCCGATTTCATTTCTTCATTTCCCAATATGCTCAAGGCACCATGCGTGCTGCCGTGGTAGGCATTTTTAAAAGCAATAAGTTCTGAACGTCCTGTGGCTCTTTTAGCTAGTTTTAATGCGCCTTCAATGGCTTCACTGCCTGAGTTGACCAGAAAAACCGATTGCAGGGATTCAGGTAAATTAGCTGCGAGCGTACCTGCCAATTGCACTTGGGGCGATTGAATATATTTTCCGTACACCATCAGGTGCATGTATTTACCCAGTTGATCTTCAATGGCTTTAATAACTTTTGGATGGCGGTGCCCAACATTGCTTACCGATACACCCGACACCAGGTCGATGTACCTGTCGCCGCTCAATTCATACAAATAAATACCTTCGGCATAAACAATTTCCAGGGCATCGGGAACGATTGCCGGTATTGCCAGGTTTTGCAGAAAAAGTTGTCGATTTGTGAGTTGCATCGAAATAATTTTCTACAAATTTACACTAATTACAAATAATGTTAAGTAGTTCTTTTAATTGGGAATTATTGCTATCATTGTAAAAAAATTGAAGTGAGGGGAAAGGTAGTCGTTATTACAGGAGCCAGTTCAGGTATTGGCAAGGCTCTGGCACAACTTTTTGCACGAAATGGATCAAAAGTAGTCATTGGTGCCCGTAACCATAAAAAGTTGATGGAAGTCGCTGAACAGATCAAATTGTCAGGCGGTGAGATTGCTTTTGTAAAAACGGATGTAAGTATTGAAAATGATTGCAAAAACCTGATATCAACTGCCGTCAACAGCTTTGGAACCATCGATGTATTGATTAACAATGCGGGAATTTCTATGAGGGCACTTTTCGAGGTAACCGATTTGGCAGTAATAAAACAGCTCATGGATGTTAACTTCTGGGGTGCTGTTTATTGTACCAAATATGCTTTGCCACATTTATTAAAACAGAAGGGGAGTGTTGTAAGTGTTTCTTCAATTGCCGGTATCAAAGGCCTGCCCGGACGAACTGGTTATTCAGCTTCCAAATTTGCCATTAACGGATTTATGCAATCACTGCGGATCGAAAATTTAAAAAAAGACCTGCATGTGATGCTGGCTTTTCCCGGTTTTACAGCTTCCAATATCCGCATGACAGCCTTGGCAGCCGATGGGTCGATGCAAGGTGAATCGCCTCGTGATGAAAATAGCATGATGACTGCCGAAGAAGTGGCACTTCATCTTTACAACGCCATTGGCCGACGAAAAAATAGAATAATTCTGACAAAACAGGGAAAACTGACCAATTTAATCAATAAGTTTTTTCCTGATATGCTTGATAAGATGGTGTTTAATCACATGGCAAAAGAACCAGATTCACCATTTAAGTAAATTTTAATTTTGATTTAAAAATCAATAACCACTAACAATATAAATGTTTTAAAATGCTGAATAATTTTGAGATTAAACCTAATATCGGTTATGGAAACATCACCTTTGGATTGGGCTTGGATGAATTTGTAGAGAAATTTGGTGAACCCGAGGAAATTGACCATTTTGATGAAGATGAGCAAATGAATACCACTGTCCTGCACTATTGGAAAGCAGGTTTTTCTGCTTTCTTCGTTGGCCTTGCGTCGCAAATTTTGGCAGGCATAGAAGTAGACCATCCCAAAACCACTCTCTTTGGTGAAGAAATATTGGGTAAACCGCAGGAGTTCATTATCAATTTGATGAAACAGCACGGAATGAAAGCCTACGAAACCGAAACCGAAGATGATGAGGGAGGCGAAGGACATGAAATCCGCTTGTCGTATGAAGAAAGTATGATGGATTTTTTCTTTCGCGAAGGCGCATTGGTCTATATGAATTTCGGAATGTTTATTGACGAAAACGGAAATATACAAGCTGTTTAACGTAAGTGCCTTAATTGGAGTTGTGAATACTCGGTTTAATTTCTGATAAAAAAACTGGCTTTAGCGCACTTTTCTTTCTCTAATAAGACGTATTGCGTGGATGATATTTTAAAATAGCCTTTCGCAAGTCACGGATATTGAGGTGCGTGTATATTTCGGTCGTGGTAATGGAAGCATGTCCGAGTAATTCCTGCACAGCTCTTAAATTGGCTCCATTTTGAACCAGGTGGGTTGCGTATGAATGCCTGAAGGTATGAGGACTGACCCTCTTTTTTATTCCTGCTTTTTGAACCAGTTCCTTTACAACGAGAAATACCATCTGACGCGAAAGCATGCTACCTCTGATGTTAAGAAACAGTATATCTTCCGATCCTTTCTTTGGGGAAACATGTACCCTGATTTGCTTCAGATAGGTGGTAATTTGCCTTTCGGCCATTGAGCCGAGTGGGACCAACCGTTGTTTATCACCCTTTCCCGTTACCGAAATAATTCCTTCTTTTAAGCGTAGGTCAGAAACACGCATATTGATCAGCTCCGAAACCCTCAGCCCGCATCCATACAAAGTTTCGATAATCGCCTTATTTCGCTCACCTTGTGAGGAAGACAAATCAATTTGTGCGATGAGAAGTTCTATTTCATCTATGGTGAGATATTCCGGGAGTTTCATTCCCATTTGAGGCGATTGCAGTAATTCTGTGGGATCCGTTTCCACCAGCTTCTCAATGACCAGGTAACGGAAAAAAGCCTTGATTCCGGAAATAACCCGTGCCTGAGAAGCCGGCCCCAGTTCCATTTCGGTAATAAAACCAACAAAATCCTGAAGATCTTCCAGTTTAAGGACATTTAATCCGGAGGTTTGTTTCGACTCTTTCAGAAACCTGAGGAATAAATCCACATCGTGCAAATACGCCTCCAATGTATTGACCGACAAGCCTCTTTCGAGTTGAAGGTAGGTTTTAAATCCGTTGCGTAAGGAAGAATGACTCAATGGAAGATTATTTTAAAATGAGGTACTTAACTCCGTTATCCGGCCTCATTGATAATGAATACAATTGAATAAATAACTAAACAGTTGCACGAAATTAACCAAAAACTCGTGGTAGTAATGATTTTTTATCTATTTTCGGGGTCAAATTAATCACAACTCATTTCATTCATTAACACACACTACAAAATGGTAGATTTCTCATTAGAACCCAAACAGATTGAACTTCAAGAGAAAGTTCGTGATTTTGCTAACCGCCACATGCGCCCGAATGCCAGAAAGTATGACGAACTGGCTACTTTCCCCTGGGATGTGGTAAAACAAGCCTACAAAGAAGGTCTGATGAACGGACCGATGGCAAAAATTTACGGAGGCAGCGAACACACCATTTTTGAAAGCGCTTTGGCCTCTGAAGAACTGGGGGCAGGTTGCGTTGGTATTGGTATTTGCATGGACGCCAACACGTTGGCTTTAACGCCTCTGTATTTAGGAGCTACTGAAGAACAGAAGAAAAGATTTTTTGGACAGATTAGTGAAGAACAAAGTGTGGCCGCTTATGCGCTCACCGAACCCAATGCCGGTTCAGATGTGGCCGGAATCAAAACCCAGGCCATCCTTCATGGCGATAAATACATTATGAATGGACATAAACGCTATATCACCAACGGAAGCGTTTCTTCATTTATTACGGTTTTTGCATTGACTGATCCTTCAAAAGGGGCGCGCAGTTTAACCGCCTTTGTTGTTCCAACCAATTCTCCCGGAGTAGAAATTGTTTCTGATCTGAAGAAGATGGGGCAAAGGGCTTCTGTTCAAACCGAATTTAAATTCCATGATGTTGAAATCCCCATCGATCATCGAATTGGAGGAGACGGGCAAGGATTTTTATTGGCCATGAAAACCTTTGAACGTACCCGTACCGGAGTTGCCGCTTTGAGTATTGGCAATGCACGCGAAGCTTACGAAACCTCGAAGAGCTGGGCTAAAAACCGAATTCAATTCGGTAAACCTATCACCGTTAACCAGGGGGTCAGTTTTATGATTGCCGATATGGCGACTGAAATAGAAGCCGCCCGCTTATTGACATGGAATGCTGCCTGGGCCTATGATACAGGTCAGAAAACAGCCAATACGCTATCTGCCATGGCCAAATTGCTTGCCTCAGATATGGCCATGAAAGTAACTACAGATGCCGTGCAGATTATGGCAGGCGAAGGGTACTCGACTGAATTTCTGGTGGAGAAAATGATGCGCGATGCCAAACTGTGTCAGATATACGAAGGCACTAACCAGATTCAACGGTTGGTTATTGGTAAAGGAGTGATAAAATAGCCTGACCTGTTAGAAAAAACAAATCCGGGTGAATGATTTCATCCGGATTTTTTTTGATTTGTTATTCTACTCAAAAAGGGTCAGTTGACTTTCTTTTTTTTGTAACATACTATCTATAAAACTATCCCATAATTCTAATGATAGATTAACCTTATACTTTTCATTTAATTTAATCAATTCATCAGCTAAGTATTGTTTATCAATCATTCGACCCAATTCTAATAGGTTAATCCGCATTAAAACATCTTTGGTAAAAGTTCTCTTTGCATCCGAAAATGTTACTGACTGGAGAAACTGAACAGTAGTATCAGAATTCAAAAGAATTAGGGAGTAAACAGCAAACTCTACTTTTTCAAAACCAATTAGATAACACGTATCATCAAGCATTACCGGTTTATTTTCTTGCGGGAGAATAAGTGTAAAATGAAATGTCTTGTAAAGCCCTGAAATAGCAACTTTGTAGGGTTTGAAAGAATAGTCGCCGATACCGAATATCGAGAATAATGGTTTGTTATTATAAATGCTTGATTTTCTTGCATCAAAGTGTGCTTGATGTTGTATCAAGTATTGATAGGTATTTGGATATTTAGTTTTTATATAATTGGTTTCCTGTCCTACTTTTTTTTGGGTAACAATTGTAAATTTTCTTGTCTGATTGATTACCATGTTTTTAAGGTCGGAACTTTTAAGAAAACCATAAACTAATCCATCCTCCAGATTTACTGCTTCATTCAATCCATTTATATAATATCCATTTACTTTGTCTAACTCCATAATGGTTGAACAATCATGCTTTAAGCCTTGCCGCCATACAAAAGGACATTCTCCATCATTTTTTCTGGTGTGAATGTACGTGTCGAAGTTAGAAACAAATTTATCGTTTAACCACCCAAATCTGAGATATGAAGATTGATTATTATAAAAGTTAAATTCTGTGCAATCAAATGTTGGGTGTGAATTGAGTTGACAGTATAAAAGAGCTGCTTCCACAGAAACATTAAATTCCTTTTTGCTATCGATGCAATGTTTCTCGATGGCTGAAATTTTGAAACGGTATTTTATCTGATCAAATACAATGTTTTTGATAACTGAGTTTTTAACCAATAACAATAAATCACCTTTCATACTTTGAAAAGTTCTTATCAACGTCAGGGTTATAAATTCGGCAATATCAAAATTACCCTTGCCTGTTATTGCATCTAAACCTGTATGATTTTTGAAATTTGTCTTTTTCGGAAGATTGGTCGAGTTAAGGCCACCTAATTTTGAGTTGGTCACCCAAGGCGGATTGCCTATCACTAAAACATCTTTGTTTGAATGAATTTTTGCTATCTCCTCAAAATTATAGTCAAAAACATTACAATGAATAATTGAAATTTCAGGTTTGTTGGTATTTGGGTTTTTAAGAAAAAAATCTACTATGCTAAATTTGGTTTCCCACACATAAGGTCTGTAAATTTCAACACCAAAGACATTTTTTATGTTTTTAAAGCTGCGTAATGATGCAATAATGAAATTTCCTTTTCCACAAGTTGGCTCAATTAAAATCTCAGGTGATATTTCCCTTGATGATAAATGCAATATAACCTTGTTTGCCAGATCAGAATTGGTTTGAAAATCTCCATATTCTGCTCTGTCAGGTTCTTCTACAATTTTATGATTAACTGAAAGTATTTCTTTAAGTGATTCCAATTCTTCATTATTATCAAAAAAATGGATGATACCAAAGTCATCATGCATTTTTTGATTTGCTTTTTCAAGAGATCTAACTGTTTTAAGGCTGTAATTTAAAAACTCTGAAACTTGATGAATAATATTTGCTTCAAATACTTTCATTATTCAGGTTTGTTGTAACTTATAATCTTATCAATACCCGGAACATCATTTTTTCATAATTTGCTTTCAAGTGAGCCTGAAACTTTTGTTCTATAAGGGTTCCAACAGCTTTTCCATCTGTTACACCATACAATTCTTTGTGTTGAAATGTTGATTGTTTAACACAAAAAAGTTGCGCTTCTTTGATTAAAGTATCTTTTGTTAATTTTTGTTTCATCAATTAGCCAGGTTTTTACGGCAAAGTTAAGGATTATCGCCTTAAATAAGGCCAGATCAAGTTGTAAAGTTATACACAGAAGCTCGAGGATAAGCGGCCTCTATGGCTCTTTCCATCGCTAATTTAACATTGGGAATACCTGGAAAACATTACTGTAAAAAGCTCATTATCTCCCTATTTAGGTGTACTTTAGGTGTCTTTCTCCGATCCACTACGAGGGAAAATTTAATTGGAATTGAAATATTGCTTGTAGCATGCATTTCAACCTAGTTTCGGACAATAACACTGGCATTCTTCGGCAGTGCCCGGTAAATGGCTTCAGCCTCTTTATCATTTATCCAGATAAACAGGGTAGGAGTGAAGTCAGTAAAGGGGCTTATAGTTTTTTCAGCTATACGGAATTTTAATACATCGTATCGAAAAGAAGGAACTGTTTCAAGTGAGTCAGTTCCATAGCCCTTAATTACAATACGAATATTGTTGTTGGTAACAAAACTCCATGAAAATGCTTTTGGCTTATAAGTTAGTGTATCAACAGCTTGTGTATTACCTTCTGCCGTAACTATCATTTTGCGAAAAGGTCGTTTTGAAATATTTGCATTGGCATTATCAATGGTCAATAAATGCCCGAAAATTTTGCTGTAATTTTCCGCACTCAAGGATGATAAGAAGTGCTCAGGCCAGGTTCGGGCAATTCTACTTTTGATCAGGGGAAGCCCTTTGAACTGAAGTTGAATGGTGCTGTCTTTAAAATTGATTCCCAAACTCATCGAATCTTCTTTGGAAACCCTTATTTGATTTTCGATCCAGAATTTCTCCTTCCATAAATTTTGTTGCTCTTCGTTTTCCCAATTGTGGAACACCTCCCTATTTTCAATAGTGGTTGATTTAACTATATTCAAAGCCCTATTCACAGCAAAAAAAGAAAAGATCACGTTCGCGATTAACAACATGAACGTGAAAACCATCAATGCCATACCGAAAATGATGGTGCTTTTATAAGGTGATTCGGATAAAAATTGCTTTAATTTCATGTTAGTAGATAAAAACTTTCGCCCCTACAGGCATTTCCTTATAAATAAACTTGAGGTCTCCATCGCTCAAACGCACACAACCATGCGTGACAGCCATTCCCAGAAACCGCTGGTACAAGGTACCATGAATCAAATAACCATCTCCAAGATTTAATGCGTAATCGCCAAGAACACCATATTCATATCGTGAGTCATGGTTGGGTGGTGGTATGGGCAATCCCTCCTCTGCAAAAGCCCAGTCTGGTTTTTTCCACACTGGATCAACAATTTTACCTTTAACTGTGAAAACGCCCTTGGGAGTTTCAAATTTATAGGTTTTCTCATTGCCTACATCCAGTTCAATATAGCTGCCGGTTGAACAGATACCTTCACGGACAAGTTTATTATTCTTGAACATTTTAAAAGTATTGTCGGTCGAGTTAATTACCAGGTATTGCTTGCCCGGACTTAGCTTGTCAAGTTTAGTTTTTAAGGCAGATACCTCTTTTTTCAAATCAAACCCCTTTTCGGGTAAACTTGCTTCCTGTGGGGAAGTGCGCAAGTTGTTTACCCTCATATTAAACAGCCTGTATTCCATGTTTGGCACCAAATACAGGGTTCCAATACCGAAAATCATCAAAGCGCAAAGCACTGAAATGATATAAATTGCCGATCGGATCATTTTTTCTTTTTTTTCCATCATCAGGTTATTTTAAATACTCTTTTAATGGTTTTTCGGAGCCAATAATTATCACAGGAGTAGAAATACTGCAAAGGCTGTAAATCTTGTCCATATCGTCGTTGGTCACGGCTATACAACCATCTGTCCAATGAACTCCTTTTCCACCGTCCCCATGGATTTCGATAAGGTTGCCAATTCTGGAATTCTTAGGAATCCTGCCGGTTTTCAATAAGGCAGTGAACCTGGATTTATCATCCTCATTTGGGTAATTGATTAGTAATGACTTATAATATTTAGTCTCTTTACCGCTCTTTTTCTTGTACACTTTATAAACACCTTCAGGAGTAGCTTTATCACCCATCCTCACTTTTCCACCCAACCAATTCTTACCGAATTCGGCATTAAAGGTTTCAATTATCTTCCCTGATTTCAGTATATTGCATGAGGATTCAAGTTTATTTACTAAAACCACGATCTTTCCTCCGGAAGAAAGTTCTCTCGCCAATATTACATTTTTCTCCCAGTCAGGATAATCATCGTAAAAGGCCTCCAATTTTTCTTTACCTTTTGCGGAAGCTTTTGTTATCAGAATTTCAGCTTCATCAGCTAATTCTACGGCTTCATGAACCTGGCCATGTTTATAAGAGGTCTCTGCTTCATCACATTTTAAACGGGCTTTACTAAATTGTTGAAAAACAGATTTTTCGAGTGGCAGATTTTTGTAATATTTTTCAAATTGATTGATCTTCTTTTTCAGTGTTGCCAATTGTTTTTTTACCTGACTGTTGAGGGAGGTTTTTTCGGATGAACCATCGTTTATCGACTCCATGCACAGTTCAATCGTTTGGTTTGCCAGGCTCCTTACCTTTGTGTAGTCTCTTTTAAGGAAAAATCGTTCATTCTGAATTTTCCATTCATCCATGGCTTGTTCGAAAACCTTTTCCGCTTCCAAATATTTTTTAGCTGCAAATTTATCGGCTTGTGACTTTTTTACAGAGGCCAGCGCCTCAATGGCACTCTTAATTTCCTTATCGGGAGGTATATTTTCAAGGTGTTTATAAGTGGCAGAACCTACCACGATGATAACTACCAGAAAAAATAAAACCAATACAGCAATTATTCTATGTTTCTTTTTCATACTAAAAAAAAATGCCGGGAAATGTTCCCGGCAGATTCTATTTCTCCAGATTTTACTTCCGTTTCTTATTGTATTTTTCAACTACGGCCTTAAGCTCCTGGTTAATTGATAAAGCTTTGTCGTAAGTTGCTTTTGCCTTTGATTGAGCGGCGAGTAATTTACCGGCTTGCAGCAATTGGGCAACTTCAGCGGTAGCTCCATCAATTACTGTAAGTTCACCTTTTATTGCTTCTATTGCAGCTTTGCCTTCTTTACCTTTTGGTGCATTCTCAACAAGAGCAGCATTTTCGGTAGCAAGTGCTTGTAACTCAGCTAAAACGGCGTTAACTTCTTGTTTAATCGACTCTTTTTTTGCATCGGTGCTAACAACAAGTTCGTTTGCCTGTACTTCAAGAGCGGCCAATTTAACTTTTACATCGTTAAAATTTTTAAATAATTTCCCTTTATTTGCTTCTATTTCAGCATTAATTACATTTAATGAATCCATAATAGCAGTAAACGCTGGTTGAAGATACACATTGGCTTCAGCAACTTTAGCTTTTTCAATAGCAGCATTGGTTGCATCCAACTCAACTTGTGGTACTTTAGCACAACCACCAAACACTAAGGCCATTACAACAACGGCCATTGCAATAAAACTTTTTTTCATAACTTTAATTGATTTTTTTTAATTTAAAATGTTAAACGCATCATGCAGTTTATTCATTTATTGAGACGAATCATTTGATAAAGGTAACAACACAATCGTAAAAATTGTATTTTTATACTCTTTTATTTACGAATTGGAATACCGAATTATATGAATGAACAGAAAGATAACAACTTAAGTGATGAAGCTGTTCTGAAAAAAATGATTGAGAACAATAATTCTCAGTTATTCGAAATAATTTATGATAGATATTTTAAGAAAGTACAAGATCGGTGCTACAGTTTTTTAAAAAATAAACAACTGGCAGCCGAATTTGCCAATGATATACTCACTAAGGTTTATGAAAAAATTCCCGGGTTTAAGGGCCATTCGTCCTTCTCATCCTGGTTGTATTCCATTACATATAACCATTTGATTGATTATCTCAGGAAGAAAAAACAGTTGCATTATCCAAGTTGGAACGAAAAAAACGAAATACCTGAAATTATTGATGAGTCTGATTCTGACGTGGAAGAATTAAGTTATGAAAAACTCCTGGTGATATTTGAAAAAATCCATCCTGAAGAAAAAGCGTTGCTATTAATGAAATATCAAGATGGGCTTTCGATAAAAGATATAGCACACAGCCTTGTCATTAGCGATGATGCTGTCAAAATGAGATTAAAACGGGCACGATCCAGGGTAGTTTATATTTATTATCATGAAAGCAACTAAATACACCCATTACTTGTTACTTTACCTTTTTTTTGCGTCAAACTACTGTAATAAAATCGAGTGCCAAATATGAATTTCAGTTTTTTAAAAAAAGACCATAAATCAATTCCTAAATTTATAAATCAAAAATTGTTGGCGTTTTTTCCACGCGCCATTAATATTGAATGGAATAAAAACCAAAATACTTTTGAAGCTCTTTTTTACATGGATGAGGTTGAGCTTATTGCCAAACTTAACGACAAAGGTGAGCTGATTGAGTACAAAAAAAATATCCGCAAGAATGAAATCCCCGAGATTGTTGGGCTGGAAACATACAAACACGGAGAAATAATGAGCGCCATTGCTATTTATTTTGGAGAAGAAGTACATTATGAAATAATTATCCGCCAAAAAGACCTTGTCAGGTATTTACTTATTTTAGATAGTCAGGGAATATTGCTCGAAAAACGGATGGTTTAACGAACTAAGCTGGAAAATCAGAATTAAAAAGTATATGTCCTGCCGACTTGCCCTTTTTTTTTACAGTTAGAATTTATACATTCCGTCGTCAATAAGTTGGTTTGCAATGCGCCGCCGCGATTCCTTTACATTAAACGCCGGGGCGTAAGTAAGCTTATTTAAAGCATTAACGAGCGGTATTAATTGCTCCCCTTCAACAATCGATCCAATGGCATCGAATGCAGCCTGATGAACCTTCTGAACAGTTGAATGAGTTAAAACATCAAGCATATCCTTGTATAATTCAATCTGTTTTTTATCCATCATCTGTAGTTTTTCAACCCTGAGTTCAGTCGATTCAACCACGTAGATATTCATGATGGCGTCAGAAATGTTCATTAAAATTTCCTCTTCAAACATCAGTTTTCTCTGGAAAATATCCTGGGCGAGTGGCAACAGAATCAATACCACTTTCTTCAAATTAGCAATTTGATCTTTTTTAATCCGGTAATAGTCTCCGGAAAAGTCAACAGCTTCCAGGAGGTCAATATGAGCCAATATTTCTCTGGCTTTTTCAAAAAGAGCGATGCGGTGTTTCAGTCCTTTTTTCATCACCGAATCCACGGTAATTAACCGGTTGATTTCATTGGTTCCTTCAAAAATGCGGTTGATGCGGCTATCACGATATGAACGATCGGCAGGAGCTTCGGATGAAAACCCCATTCCTCCAAAAATCTGGACCATCTCATCAACGATGTAATCTAAAGATTCTGAACCATATACCTTAAGTAGTGCACATTCGGGTTCATATTCTGCCACACCTTCTATGTTGGCTTCGCCATAGGATTTACCCTCTTCCAGATTGTTCTCAATGGTATCCTGAATGTCTTTGCTGGCACGATAAACGGCTGATTCAGTAGAAAACAGTAAAATTACCTGCTCGGCAAGTTTAAATTTGATGGCTCCAAAATCCGACAAAGGAGAGCCAAATTGTTTGCGTTCTCCAGAATAGGTTACCGAATTGTTGATAGCTCGGCGCATTCCACCTAAAACAGTGGCACCAAGCTTGATACGGCCAATATGAAGTATATTCAAAGCAATACGGAATCCTTCTCCACGTTTGCCCAGTAAATTCTCAACAGGCACTTTTACGTCATTAAAAAAGATCTGACGGGTGGATGATCCCTTTATACCCATTTTATGTTCTTCGGGATTCATGGTGATGCCCGGAGTGTTGGCTTCTACCAAAAAGGCACTCAAAACCCGATCGTTATCAATTTTAGCAAAAACAGTCAATAAATCGGCAAATCCACCATTGGTGATCCACATTTTCTGACCATTTAAGATATAATGACTTCCGTCATCACTCAGCACAGCTTTTGTTTTGCCTGCATTGGCATCACTACCGGCACCCGGTTCAGTAAGGCAATATGCAGCCAGCATTTCCCCCGTGGCCAATCTTGGCATGTATTTATGGTGCTGCATGGAGTTTCCGTAATAGAGTAGAGGAAGTGTGCCAATTCCTGTATGAGCCATAAACGCCACAGAGAAAGAATAGGCTGAACCCATGGCTTCATTGGCCTTCATGTTGGTCACAAACGATTGTCCAAATCCTTCAAATTCTTCGGGGATACTAATCCCAAGCAGGCCCATTACTCCGGCTTTTTTAAGCAATGAAGGCATCAAACCTGCCTGGTGATTGTCGAGGGCATCAAAATAAGGATCCACTTCAGTTTCGACAAAATCAATACACGATTCAGCAATTAATCGCTGTTCTTCATCAAATTCTTCAGGTATAAAAATTTGATCCGGGGTGATTTCTTTTAACAGGAATTCTCCACCAACAATGGCAGGTTTTGTTACCATGATGTTCAAGTTAGTTATTAATCTGCCGGCAAAGATAAAATTTGAATTAAAAGGTAGTCCGATTATTATCTTATTTAGATCGTATCAAAACATAAAAAAACCCCTTAGTGAGAGGTTTTTTTTATCATGCTGTTTAGTAATGCATTAGTTCTTTTTTATAAGACTTTTTGGAGCTGAAAAGGTAATTTTTATTTCGTCCTTTTTACCATCATAACTCACTTTAATGTGGGTGCCTTCGATCATATTCGTTTTAATGATCTCTTCAGCCAGTTGATCTTCGATGTATTTCTGAATGGCCCGCTTAAGGGGTCTCGCTCCAAACTGTTCATCCCAGCCTTTATCAATCAGATAATCTTTTGCCTTCGGACTAACCGTAATTTGATATCCCATTTGGATGATCCGGTTAATCAAATGCGACAATTCAATGTCGATAATCTTATGAATTTCACCTCGTTGCAAAGATTCAAAAATAACCACATCATCAATTCGATTTAAAAACTCGGGTGAAAAGGCGCGCTTCAATGCATTTTCGATGACCGTTTGATTGTGTGTCGATTTGGCAGCTACCTTGGCTTGAGTTGAAAATCCCACACCTTGTCCGAAATCTTTTAGCTGTCGTGAACCAATGTTGGATGTCATGATGATGATGGTATTTTTAAAATCCACCCTACGACCAAGCCCGTCGGTTAATTGTCCATCATCTAATACCTGTAACAAGAGATGAAAAATATCCGGATGTGCTTTTTCTATTTCATCAAGCAAAACGATGGAATATGGTTTTCGTCTGATCTTTTCGGTTAATTGTCCGCCTTCTTCGTAACCAACGTATCCGGGAGGTGCGCCAACAAGCCGGCTCACGGCAAATTTTTCCATATATTCACTCATGTCCACCCTTACCAGGGCATCTTCGCTGTCGAAAAGAAACTTGGCTAACATCTTGGCCAGATAAGTCTTTCCAACTCCTGTCGGACCTAAAAATACGAATGAACCGATGGGTTTATTTGGATCTTTCAACCCTGCACGGTTTCTCCTGATAGCCTTTACCACTTTTTTAATGGCATTGTCCTGTCCAATGACTTCTTTCCTTAGTTCATCTTCCATATTGATCAGGCGCAGGCTTTCCTTTTGGGCTATATTTTGAACCGGTATACCGGTCATCATGGCAACAACTTCTGCAACGTTTTCAGCGGTTACATTTTCCCTGTGAATGTTGGACTCTTCCTCCCATCTTTTCTTAGCTCTTACCAAGTCGGCAACATAGCGACGCTCGATGTCCCGAAACTGAGCCGCTTCTTCAAACTTCTGGCTTTTAATGGCTGAAGTTTTACTTGTCTTAATTTCTTCAATGGCGTTTTCAAGGTTGATAATTTCGGAAGGAACATGGATGTTTGTTATGTGCACACGCGCACCTGCTTCATCTAAAGCATCAAGCGCTTTGTCGGGTAAAAACCGGTCGCTGATATAGCGGTTTGTTAGTGTCACGCATGACTTGATGGCTTCATCACTGTATTTTACCAGGTGATGATCTTCATATTTACCCTTCACGTTATTTAATATCTCGATGGTTTCCTCGGGTGAGGTGGCTTCGATCAAAACCTTTTGAAAACGGCGTTCGAGTGCCCCATCTTTTTCAATATGCTGCCGGTATTCATCCAGTGTGGTAGCACCTATGCATTGTAGTTCGCCGCGTGCCAATGCCGGTTTAAACATATTTGAGGCATCCAGTGCTCCCGATGCATTTCCTGCACCTACAATGGTGTGTATCTCATCTATAAACAGAATGATATCAGGATTTTTCGTTAATTCGTTAAGCACCGCTTTCATTCGTTCTTCAAACTGACCACGGTATTTAGTACCGGCCACAATGGAAGCCAGGTCAAGAGTAATGATTCGCTTATTGAATAACGCTCTGGAAACCTTTCTTTCGATTATCCGCAACGCCAGTCCTTCGGCAATGGCTGATTTACCCACGCCCGGTTCTCCAATTAATATCGGATTGTTCTTTTTTCTTCTACTCAATATTTGGGCGATACGCTGAAGTTCCAGTTCACGACCAACGATGGGATCCAGTTTCCCTTCTTCCGCATAACGGGTAAGGTCGCGACCAAAATTGTCCAATACCGGTGTTTTTGATTTCGGTGCGCCGGGTTTTTTCTCGGCACTCCCAAAAGTCCGTCCAAACTCTTCAGGCGGATCTTCCATATCATCCTGTAATTCAGCGCGTGGTTCAATGGGAGGGGGTATGTCCTTTTGTTCTCGTACTATGGACGCAAGTTCATCTTTTATTGACTTATAATTTACGCCATCCTTTCCCAGTTTACTGGTAACCAAATTGTTTTCGTCCTTCAGGATAGCCAGTAACAAGTGCTCAGTCCCTATCAGGTCGGCGTGAAAAACTTTGGCTTCCAAATAGGTGATTTTTAGTGCTTTCTCCACTTGTTTTACCAGTGGAATGTTTTCGATGTTTACCCTCTGCGAAATTGGATTTTTTATCGAGTCTTCCAGTTCATGCTTACATTTTTCTAAATCTACGCCAAAGTAGTTCAGCAGTTGCACTGCCATTCCTTCCCCGTCGCGGATAATTCCCAATAATAAGTGTTCTAGTCCGATATAATTATTTCCCAACCTTACAGCTTCTTCACGGCTGAAAGCGAGTACGTCCTTTACGCGCTGAGAAAATTTAGCTTCCATATTTATTTTTTATTTCAGATGACAAAATTACATAAAACTTTACCGTCATGTATTTATTCATTGTGATTAATGCTCACCAAAAGTTAATGCAAAGCAAACTTGTCAATTTTTATGCCAATAAAAGTTGTCCTCATGAATTATATCACACTTCGTTTATTGCAAGTACGAAAGTAAGTGTGTGTCCAACACAACTACGCAACAATAAACTTAATTTTTAAACAGACAATTGTTAAGATATAATATGGATTCATCATTAAAAACATTTGTCCGAATTTTCTAAATTCGTACCTTTGCATACTTTTTAGTTGAATTAAGAGAAGAAAGTAAATCCTTATGGAGAATCTATTTGATACTGAGAGAATTATCAAGGTAAATATTGAAAATCAGATGAAATCGGCCTACATCGACTATTCGATGTCGGTCATTGTTTCAAGGGCTTTGCCCGATGTACGTGACGGTTTTAAACCGGTTCACCGCCGGGTTTTGTTTGGCATGCATGAACTAGGTGTTTATTCTAACAGACCCTATAAGAAATCTGCCAGAATCGTAGGGGAAGTACTAGGTAAATACCATCCTCATGGTGATACATCAGTATATGATTCCATGGTGAGAATGGCTCAGGATTGGTCGTTGCGTTATCCTTTGGTTGATGGACAGGGAAACTTTGGCTCCGTTGATGGTGACAGTCCTGCAGCCATGCGGTATACCGAAGTACGACTCAGAAAGATAGCGGAAGAAATGCTGGTAGACATTGACAAGGATACAGTAGATTTCCAGTTGAATTTTGATGATAGCTTATCGGAACCTACCGTCCTGCCAACTCAAATACCTAACTTATTAATCAATGGCGCTTCGGGTATTGCTGTTGGTATGGCAACCAACATGGCGCCTCATAACCTGTCGCAGGTAATTGATGGTATTCTGGCCTATATTGACGACAATGATATTGACATTCCAGGCTTAACCAAGTTGGTTCAGGCACCCGATTTCCCTACAGGCGGAATTATTTATGGATACGAAGGTATCGTAAATGCTTTTGAAACCGGACGTGGAAGGGTTGTGATCAGGGGCGAAGTTACAGTTGAAGAATCCGGCAACGGCAGAGAACGATTGGTTGCCACTTCCATTCCTTACCAGGTTAACAAAGCTGAAATGATCAAAAAAACAGCCGATCTGGTAAACGAAAAGAAAATTGATGGAATATCAGATATTAACGATGAGTCGGACCGCAATGGTATGCGCATCGTGTACGATCTGAAAAAGGACGCACTTCCAAGCATCGTCATTAACAAACTCTATCAACTTACTGCGCTTCAAAGTTCCTTCAGCATCAACAATGTAGCCTTGGTAAAGGGAAGGCCACGGACTTTAAACCTCAAGGACCTGATCGTTTATTTTGTTGAACACCGCCACGAAGTAGTGGTTCGGCGCACACAATTCGAACTGGCAGAAGCTGAGCGTAAAGCGCACATCCTGATTGGATTGATGATTGCACTTGACAACCTGGATGCGGTAATCGCCCTGATCCGTGCCTCAACAACACCTGATGAAGCCAAAACAGGTCTGATGACCTCATTTCAACTTTCAGAATTACAGGCAAAAGCAATTCTGGACATGCGTCTACAGAAATTAACAGGATTAGAAAGAGACAAAGTCAGAGCTGATTATGAAGAGTTAATGCTCCTGATCACCAAGCTGAATGAGTTGTTGGCAAGCAAGGAAATGCGCATGGAAGTGATCAAAGAAGAACTTAAAAGGATAAAAGAAAAGTACGGTGACGAAAGAAAGTCACAAATTGTATATACGGCTGAAGACATCCGGATGGAAGATGTTATTCCGGACGAAGAGGTGGTGATTACGATTTCAAGATTGGGATATATTAAACGAACCGCCCTTACTGAGTACCGCCAACAAAAAAGAGGCGGGCGTGGTTCAAAAGCCGGCATCACCCGCGATGAAGATTTCCTGGAACATCTTTTCGTGGCTACCAACCACAATTACATGCTTTTCTTTACCGAAAAAGGAAAAGTATTCTGGATGCGCGTGTTCGAGATCCCGGAAGGATCGAAAAATTCAAAAGGAAGAGCCATTCAAAATCTCATTAACATTGAGCAAAATGATAAGATTAAAGCCATCATCAACACGAAGGACCTAAAGGATGAGGAATACATTAACAACAACTTTATCATTTTGGCTACAAAAAAAGGCGTCATCAAAAAAACATCGCTCGAAGCCTATTCCCGTCCACGTCAAAATGGCATCAACGCCATAACAGTGCGCGAGGGTGATGTTTTGATTGAAGCCAGACTCACCAATGGAACCAACGAAATCATTCTCGCTAACAAATCGGGGAGGGCCATCAGGTTTAACGAGACCAAAGTCCGTCCGATGGGAAGAAATGCCGCTGGTGTGCGTGGTATTTCGCTTGCCAGGGAAACAGATGAAGTGGTTGGAATGATTTGTCTTGACAAGGACTCCATTGATGCCGAAAGCATCCTGGTGGTTTCGGAAAAAGGATATGGAAAGCGTTCGGAAGTGGACGATTACCGTGTGACCAACAGGGGAGGGAAGGGAGTTAAAACGCTCAATATCACTGATAAAACGGGTGACCTGATAGCTATAAAAAATGTAACTGATAAGGATGGACTGATGATTATTAATAAATCGGGCATTGCAATTCGTATACCAGTGGTTGATTTGAGGGTCATGGGGAGAGCTACACAAGGTGTTAGGTTAATCAGGATTGATGATGGTGATGAAATTGCCGCTGTTGCTAAAGTAAGTATTGCCGAAGAAGAAATTGAACCGGAAATGCCATTAGCTATTGGATTGCAGGAAGGTGATACTGAAGTAAATGAAAATGAAGTAGATAACACCCAATTGCCAAACGCGGATCCTCAGGATGAATAGCATTAAAAAGAGGTTGTTTAGATTTTATTTAAATTATTACAAACATTTGGCACATCTTTGGTATAACAATATCTTTGCTTAACTAAAATTATTAAATAATGAAAAAAATACTCGTAACCATTAGCCTGATAGCCTTCGTCTTTAGTATTGGTTTGGGACAAACCAACAAAAGGACCAGTGCGTACATGTACAATAAAAACAAACAGTACGACAAAGCCAAAGAAGCTATTGATGAGGCCATTCTTCATCCAAAAACGGAAAATGATGCCAAAACATGGATGTACCGGGGGATTATTTATTACAACATAGCGATGTCGGAAGACGAACAGGTAAAAGCACTTGCTCCGGATGCTCCGGAAATTTCATACGAATCTTTACTTAAATCCAAGCAACTTGATGATAAAAAGCAACTTGATGTGGAGACTTCTATTTACCTCATTCAATTAACCAACCTGTTTTATCAAAGGGGAGCAGACGGATTTCAAAATTCAGATTATGCAGTAGCCATCAAAAACTTTACAATTGCCTATAAAATTGCTGAAGCCGATGGACGCTTTGATACAATTGCAGCTTTTAACATAGGGATGAGTGGTGTATATTCCGAAGACAAGACTTTAGCCGAATCAACCATGCCTTATCTTAAAAAATGTATTGATGTTAACTTTATGGATCCCAGGGTGTATCTGTTTTATGCCAGATCGGAAAAGCAAATAGGAGATACTACTGCCGCATTTGCTACCCTGGAAAAAGGTAGGGTATTGTTTCCACAGGAATTGAGCCTCCAACTGGAACAATCGCAACTTTACCTGGAAACAGGGCAAAACGAAAAACTGATAGCCAGTTTAAAAGAGGCCATCGAAGCCGATCCAACAAATGAAAACCTGTATCGAGTACTGGGTCAGACATTCGAAAAGGTTGGCGACAAAGAAAACGCGATTGTGTATTATAGAAAAGCCATTGAAATAAACCCTGACTTTGGTGATGCCATTTTCAACCTTGGCGCCATCTATGTGAACGACGCTGCGGAATTATACACGGAAGCCAACAATTTACCCTTTGAAGAGCAGAAGAAGTATGATGAATTGAAAAAACAGGCTGACGACAACCTGTACAAAGCATTACCTTATCTGGAACGTTCATTGGAATTGAATCCAACTGATCAGGTCGTGATTTCAGCTTTGAAAGAAGCCTATGCCAACCTGAAGATGAATGAAAAGCTTAATTCTTTGATGGAAAAAGAGTAGACTCTTCAATTAAAGTAAAAAGGGAGAACCCATCGGTTCTCCCTTTTTTTGTTGTATATAGAAGGTGGAGGAGGCCCGACAGGGTTTTTCTTTTTTATTTATTAGAATTTGTATTTAACATAATATTAATTATAGGACATTATAAGACCGCCAAAAAATCAAATAACCATGAATCGCAATCAATTAAATATCCATCCCACAGAAATTTAAGCATTGATGAATAATATCCCGATTCATTCCCCACATTAATCTTTCAACAAATATTCGTGATAAAAGTAAAAGTGACTTTATTTAGTTTAGATTTGTTCCACCAAAATCAATTACAAGAAACCAATGTCTTTAGATCATGAAATTCTGAAGCGCACTTGTGCAGATGAGTTTGAAAGCCTTTATCGTTCGCTCTATCTGGCGTTGTCAGAGCATCAGGATATCCTATTACTAGCCCGTACAGGAACAGAAAAAATACTTAGTGCTGTAAAGGCCATTCAAGGTCAACCCATGTTTTCAACCTACGAGCCTCGCATCATGCTTCTACTTTGCAATCCGGGCATGGTTGCTGAACTAATATCTTCAGGAGTCATGGATGATGAGAAAATGGGAATGGCCAATATTGTGCCGGGCAAGCACACAAATAATTTAATTAAGCAACTCATCTCTTTCCCAAATCTTGTTTCCGGGACACCTGCCAAAATGATCCAATTTAT
>PCUL01000033.1 GCA_002771745.1 Bacteroidetes bacterium CG18_big_fil_WC_8_21_14_2_50_41_14 | reverse complement strand
AAAACAAGTCGCTTCTATTGGTTTTTAATACCCAATTTGATGTTTCGGCTGTTTTATTGTTAACTTTGTGGCAATTGTTATAATGAATAAATCATGGGTGTTAAAGAAAAATCTTTAGGTTCTCCCGAAACGGTGTCCAAAGAGGAGAACTTACATAATTTAATCTTGTTCAACGATGAGGTAAATTCATTTGATTACGTCATCGATTCTTTGATTGCCATTTGTGGGCATGATTTTTTGCAAGCGGAGAATTGTGCCTTAATTGCTCATTATAAGGGAAAATGCGTGATAAAGAATGGATCGTTGGATGCATTAAAGCCCATGAAACGAGAGTTGGATTTCAGAGATCTGACGGTTGAAATTAACTAAACGAAAAAATCCGGATAAACAAAAAACGCAACTATGTGGTCGGTCATCATCATCTTGATATTGGTAGGATACCTGTTACTTTTACTTGAAATCCTAGTTATTCCCGGAACGGGAATTGTTGGAATCATTGGTTTTGGCCTGATGGTAGCTGGAATCTGGATCGCTTACCGCGACCAGGGAATGATCGAAGGACACATTGCCCTGACGGCCACTTTAGCAATCAATCTGGTGGGTATTGTGTTGGCCTTGCGATCAAACACATGGAAAAAAGCCGCACTAACTGCCGAGATCAAAGGAAAAGCAGGCCTCAATGCAGAAGCTGTTGTTGGTGTTGGCGATCGGGGGATGACCATTTCGAGGTGTACACCCGGAGGGACTGCGGAATTTAATAACCGGTTGCTGGAGGTTACAACTCAATCAGAATTTATTGATCCTCAGCGTCAAATAGAAATTATTAAAATTTCAGGAAATAAAATCATTGTTAAACAAATTACTTAATTCACGTTTATGGAAGGAATGTATGTATATGTAGCCCTGGGAGTAGGTGTAATATTTTTATTGTGGATATTGCTCTACTTTATTCCTGTTGGACTGTGGTTCACAGCGTTGGTATCCGATGTAAGGATATCCTTGTTACAACTGGTACTCATGCGCTGGCGCAAAGTACCGCCGAGCGTTATCGTCAACAGCCTGATTACTTCAACTAAAGCCGGGCTAAGCTTAAAGCGCGATGACCTGGAGGCCCATTACCTGGCTGGTGGTCGGGTACAAAAAGTAGTTATGGCACTTATTTCAGCTGAAAAAGCCAACATCGCCCTGGATTTTAAAACCGCCACCGCCATCGATTTGGCAGGCCGTGATGTACTAGAGGCCGTTCAAATGTCGGTAAATCCAAAAGTAATTGACACTAAACGCGTTGCCGCAGTGGCCAAGGATGGTATTCAGTTGATTGCCATGGCCAGAGTAACCGTCCGTGCCAACATTCAACAACTGGTTGGTGGGGCAGGCGAAGAAACCGTGCTGGCACGTGTTGGTGAAGGAATCGTGTCGTCTATTGGTTCTGCTGCCTCGCATAAATCGGTGCTCGAAAACCCCGATAGCATTTCAAAAGTTGTGCTGAACAAGGGCCTCGATAGTGGAACTGCCTTCGAGATATTATCCATTGATATTGCAGATATCGACATTGGTAAAAATATTGGTGCCGAGTTGCAGATGGATCAGGCGAATGCCGATAAAAATATCGCGCAGGCCAAAGCTGAAGAAAGAAGAGCGATGGCCGTTGCCAACGAGCAGGAAATGAAGGCCAAAGCTCAGGAGGCCAGGGCCATCGTCATTTTAGCCGAAGCCGAAATCCCCAAAGCTATTGCTGAATCATTCCGTTCCGGGAACCTGGGTATCATGGATTATTACAAGTTTAAGAATATCCAGGCCGATACCAGCATGCGTGAATCTATCGCTCAAAACCCCACGATTGAAGGGGAATCTATAAAGTAGCATTTAATCATGTGCCAGGGATATGTTGTCGTATCCCTGGTCTCATTGCCTTATTTTCAACTGTTTCTATTTATCATTGTGTTTGTGTGCACATCCACTAGCTGTATCCACCATGAACCCTGGTTTAGCAAATGATCCATTGCAGAGGTTGGAGAAATTGATTTCCAAATCACCAATCAAGTTTTCCTCACAGGATATTGAGCTTGTTAGAAAAGCCTTTGCCATTGCCAATAGATACTATGAGCATAAGGAAACACCCAGTGGCACGCCCTATGTGCTTCGAAACCTTGATATTGCTGAAATAGCAGTGAAGGAAATCGGTCTGGGACCAACCTCTGCCATCTGCGCCTTGTTACATAGCATCGATATCAATAGCGACTATCCCATTCAATCGATCCGGGATGATTTTGGTGATCATGTGGCTGATATTTTGGTTGGTTTTAACCAGATTTCAAGCCTGGCTACCGAACGTATTTCATTGCAATCAGAAGCATTTCGTACGCTCTTTCTGTCAATGGTCGATGATATGCGAGTCATCCTCATCCGGTTGGCTCACCGGTTAAGCGACATTCGTCACCCGGATTGGGTGCAGGAAAAGCAGCAGTCGCTGATGGATGAGATTAAACATTTGTATACACCCATCGCGCACAGGTTAGGACTGTATCATGTAAAAACAGAGTTTGAAGAGCGCATCATGCTCTACGAACATCCTGATGTGTACAAGCAGATTGAAGAGAAAATTCAACAAACCAAGTCTAAAAGAGAAGTTTATATCCAGGATTTCCTTCGCCCAATTGAACATGACCTACATGGTGTAGGCCTCGATTTTACTATTAAATGGAGGACTAAGTCTATTCCTTCCATCTGGGCAAAGATGAAAAATCAACAGGTTGATTTTGAGGAAGTCTATGATTTATTCGCTATCAGGGTGATTGTAACCAGTAAGCAAAAAAACGAACTCGAAGATTGCTGGAGGGTTTATTCCATAGTCACGAACATTTATCAACCCAATCCAAAACGACTTCGAAATTGGCTCTCCTCTCCCAAGGCAACCGGGTATGAGTCACTTCATACCACTGTTTTAGGTCCCGGCAACCGCTGGGTAGAGGTGCAAATAAGAACCACCAGGATGGATGAAATTGCCGAAAAGGGGCAAGCGGCGCACTGGCAATACAAAGGGGTAATGGATCGAAAAAATACGGAGGATTGGTTGTCGCAGGTACGTGAAATTCTTGAAAATCCGCAACTTCCTTTGCACGACAGTTCGTATAGAAGTAAAACAACGAGTAAACACCAAAGTGTGTTTGTCTTTACTCCAAAAGGCGACCTGAAACAGTTTCCTGCCGGAGCAACCATACTTGATTTTGCCTTTGGCATTCATAGCGATGTAGGGGCTACCTGTAAAGGGGCTCGTGTAAACGAAAAAGTGGTACCCATCAGGTATGTATTGCAGAATGGTGATAAAATAGACATTCTCACATCAAAAAACCAAAAGCCAAAACTCGACTGGCTTTCTTTTGTGGCCACAGAAAAAGCCAGATCACGCATAAAACGCACCCTTAAAGAAGAGAAATATAAAGAGGCGGACCTGGGCAGGGAAATTCTGATTCGAAAACTGAAGAATTGGAAAATAAAAAATTCGGATATCCTGATCAATCATTTGGTTAAACATTATAAACTCGATACTGGTATTGATTTGTATTATTTATTTGCCACTCAGAAAATTGATTTGGCACAAGTTAAAAATGTGATTCAAAAATTCTTGGAGTCGCAACAGGATGAAAAGCCATTCGATTCATTGCAGGCGGAGCCTAAGCCAGAGGGAAGAAACGCCATACCTGATGATGACAACAACGATGTTTTATATATTGGCGAGCAACTTAAAAATGTGGATTACCGTTTTGCCAAATGTTGCACGCCCATTCCGGGTGATCAGGTATTCGGGTTTATTACTATTCAGGGAGGAATTACCATCCACCGCAAAAGTTGTCCCAACGCGGCCCGCTTGTTCGAGCGATATCAATACCGCGTGCTGGATGTAAAGTGGATAAGTTCCTCTGATGCAAAATTTTCACTGGCCAACCTTCGCATCACCGGCAGGGATGAATTGGGTGTGGTGGGTGCAATTACCACAGTGATCACAAATGACCTGCGTGTCAATATGCGGGCAGTAAATTTTCAAACCAGGGGCAAGCTCTTCGATGGGCACATCACGGTGATGGTGAAGGACAATGAGCACCTCGACCAACTAATACATAAACTTGGCAAAGTCCCCGGTGTGGACAAAGTGGTGAGGATGAAGTAAACACATGATCTCTTAAATTTTAAATCATGTTTGTATAGATTTCTTTCTCACTGTTTTATTTTTGTATAAAAAGAGGTATATTTGAAGCAAAGTATTTTCAAACTAAAAAACAATGCGTTATGTATCACTTATTACACAAACACACAGGAAAGGCTGTAATGGCGGTTTTCTGCCTTATGTTTATTTCGATAACAACAACAGCGCAAACCATCAGTATTAATAGTAGTTTTAATGCTGATAGTGAGATTTATCCATTTGGTAGCAGCGGAACCGTATATGGTTTATCAATCAACGGTACGGTTAATCTTTATTCAGATTCCAGTCTGGTAAGGATTGTTTTAATCGACA
>PCUL01000143.1 GCA_002771745.1 Bacteroidetes bacterium CG18_big_fil_WC_8_21_14_2_50_41_14 | reverse complement strand
CCGATCAGCTGAAGTCTACTTTTCTGTCAACACTTTCGCATGAGCTTCGTACTCCCTTAAATGCCATCATTGGTTTTTCTAATCTCATCGATCAGGACACACCAAATCAGGTGGTTGTGGATTATCTGGGTATTATCAGAAGGAGCGGCGATCATTTGTTAGAATTGGTTGAAGATTTATTTGATATTTCCCTCATCGAGACCAATAATATCAGCCTTCATCAGTCGGTTGGCATTCTCTCCGAAATCATGAGCATGGTTGAACATCTGGCCAGGTTTGAGCAAAACAAGCTTAATAAACATCAGGTAACCATCAACTTAAACATTCCAGATGATACTTCCCTTAAGATTTATACCGATCTGCGTAAGCTCAAGCAGGTCCTGATAAACTTGTTAAAAAATGCGTTGAAGTTTACACCTTCAGGCACCATTGACTTTGGCTATGAAGTTGAAAAGCATGATGAAAACACGTATTATCGTTTTTTTGTAATAGATACCGGTATTGGAATTCAGCAGAAGAATATTGATATTATATTTGATATTTTTAGGCAAGCCGATGATTCGCTTACGCGGCAGTTTGAAGGTGCCGGAATTGGCCTTTCGGTAGCCAAACGTTATATAGAACTGCTCGGTGGCAGAATTTGGGTTGACTCCACATTTGGTAAGGGATCTGCATTTTATTTTACACTATCGGCTGATTTACCAGATAAACAATTGATTGAATCAGAAGATTTTACTATTAAGGAGCAAGAAAATGTACGAGGGAAAACCATTTTAATTGTTGAAGATATTCCTTCGGCACATGTTCTGCTAAAAATATTACTTGAAAGGGAAGGCTATGGCACTATTTGGGCAAAAAATGGCAAGGAAGCCGTTGAGTTTTGCCATACGGTACCTGAAATACGGCTGGTGTTGATGGATTTGAAGATGCCCGATATGAGTGGCTTTGTTGCTGCACGCATCATTAAAGAGGATTTTCCCAATTTACCCATTATTGCTCAAACAGCCTTTGCCGTAGACGGTGAAAGGCAATTGGCTCTTGAAGCCGGTTTTGATGAATATATTGAAAAACCG
>PCUL01000403.1:3354-4389 GCA_002771745.1 Bacteroidetes bacterium CG18_big_fil_WC_8_21_14_2_50_41_14 | reverse complement strand
TAACCTGCTGAATAACATGTTGGTTACAAACATCCAGTGACACATCGTAAGTTCCAGCCTGACTATACGTATGATTGGTATTCTGACCAACAAATCCGGTGGTGAGATCACCAAAATCCCAAATCCAGTCGGCAAACGAAGCATTGTTGTTGATGTCGATACCATTTAAATCAACAGAGAAATTCTGACAGCCCGGATTTGGGTCAGGCTGTATTCCGATGGACACGTTCTCAACCCGGTGCTGGTGGATGGTTGTGTCCAGACATCCGTTGACATTTTGGTAAATCGAAAAGATATTATAGGTTTGACTTGCCGGATTGCTGTATGCATGGCTTACAATCTGACCTGTGGCTGTATTGCCATCGCCTAATTGCCAGTTCCATGAAACAATGTCCGAAGTCCCGTTGGCGGCCAATGTAATGTTCTCACCCACACAGGAGGTGTCTGACGAAATGGTGAAATCGGCCTGTGGCAATTCGTTAATTACCACATCTGTAGATACGTTATCCGAGCAGCTATTGTCGTTGAGTAAAGTTAACAATACGGTATAGATTCCCGCGATTTGGTAGGCATGAGAAACATCCTGTCCCAAGGCAACAGGTGAACCATCCCCAAAATCCCAGTTCCAATCCGTAATGTTGGTTCCATTGTTATCTAATCCATGAAAATTAAGAGGAAGCTTTGAACAAATGGTATTGCCCGGGGTAATATTTATTTGGGGATTGGGTACTTGAAACACTTGGATAGGATAAGAAATCGAGCCTTCACAGGTGTATTGATTGTTAACAATCAATCGAACATTAAAAATCCCATCAGTTGAATAACTGTGTTGAGGATTTTGTAGCGTACTAATGTCTCCATCACCAAAATCCCATGCCCACGAAATTACGTCGTTAGAACTGTTATCAGTAAAGTCAATGAGATTACCCACACAAGCTGAATTTTGTGGTGACATTACGAAATCCGCAACAGGAACCTCATTAATGATAACTGATTGCGTGACTAAATCAGTACAACCGCCTGAATTGAATATAG
>PCUL01000403.1:1880-3348 GCA_002771745.1 Bacteroidetes bacterium CG18_big_fil_WC_8_21_14_2_50_41_14 | reverse complement strand
TCACTACATAGGTGCCTGGCAGGGTGTAGGTATGCAGGGCCTCCTGACCTGAATAGGGAGGAGTACCATCACCAAAGTTCCACTGCCAATCCAAAACGGTGGTTTCATTCAGATCCAGGCCTCTAAAATTAAGGGGTGAATTAGCACATACCGTTGAACCTGGCGTGACATCTATTTGCGCATCTGGTAGTTGAAAAATTTGTATTGACGACTGTAATGTATCAGTACATGAATTTTGATTGGTAACGATTAATTCAATATCAAATAACCCCGTATTGGAATAACTGTGATCCGGGTTCTGAAGTGTGTTTGTGACTCCGTCACCAAAATCCCATGACCATGAAACAACATCATTGGTACTGTTATCGGTAAAAGTGATAAGTTCATCTATACAAGCCGAATCGGATGGAAACATCAAAAAATCAGCAACCGGAATATCTTGCACTAAAACCGACTGAGTAACCAAATCCGCACATCCTCCATTGTTAATCACTGATAACTCAACTATATAAGTTCCGGGATTGCTATATACATGTGAAGAAATTTGACCCGAGGTTATTGGTGACCCATCACCAAAATTCCATTGCCAACTTACAATGCTTGTTCCATTTTGATCAATTCCCTGAACGCTCAACAGTGATTGTGCACAAATAGTTGTCCCCGGACTTAAAATCATTTGTGCATCAGGATACTTAACAACCTCAATTAAATTGGATATTGTATTGATGCAGCCATTCTGATTGGTAACTGTCAGCTGTACAGTATAGTTACCATCACTTAAATAGCTGTGAGCAGGATTTTGCATCGCACTAAATGTACCATCACCAAAATTCCACATCCATGAAACAACATCATTTGAACTGATATCGGTAAAAGCAATCTGTTGATTTATACAAACAGGGCTTGAGGGGGTTGTGAAAAACCCGGCTGAAGGTGCACTTGTAATTGTTACAATATGAGATACTGTGCCCATACAACCATCTGCACTTGTGACTTCCAATTGAACAACATAGGTTCCTGCATAGGGATAGGTATGAACAACATTTTGACCGTATGAATTGGCAGAACCATCACCAAAATCCCAAGTCCAGCTTACTATATTTGACGTACTTGTACCTGAAAATGTCTGTTGAGTTAAAACACAAACCTCAAAACCTGGCAGCACGTTAAAATCAGCATCAGCGCTACCACCAATGGTTAAAATCATGGAAGAGGTAATACTCGGACATGGTGAAACACTAAAAACCTCCATGTTAAGGGTGATGTTTCCTGTTTCGGTTATATCCGGCGTGTAAATGGGCCAGAGCGCATGTGGATTATTGAAAGTTCCCATGCCTCCTGACCAGAGGATATCGCTGTAATTTAAAGCAGTTGGTTGAACGGCTGAATTGGCGAAATTCAAAGGTTGCCCCTGACATACCATTTCATCTGATCCTGCATCTCCCGAGGCTTGAGGCACAACACTTAT
>PCUL01000403.1:1534-1779 GCA_002771745.1 Bacteroidetes bacterium CG18_big_fil_WC_8_21_14_2_50_41_14 | reverse complement strand
ACAAATAACTGTTGAAACCGGAGCCCGCATCAAGAATTATCGATCCTCCTGCACAAATTGAAGTGTCATCCCCTAAATTGATTGGTGGTGCCTCAATAATCTGAACTTCAACTGTAAATTCCTGAGAAACGCCATCAATGACTACGGTTGCCGTTACTGTATATGATCCCGGAGCCGTAAAAATATGACTTGGATTCTCCAAAGTAGAGGTATTATTGGAACCGGATGCCGGATCGCCAAAATTC
>PCUL01000403.1:0-1522 GCA_002771745.1 Bacteroidetes bacterium CG18_big_fil_WC_8_21_14_2_50_41_14 | reverse complement strand
TGAATGGGATCAGAAGTTTGAATGCTGAAGGTGGTGGTTTGGCCAAAACAGGTGTTTTGATAAGAAATATTGGCTGAGAAATAGCTTTGGATGAAATCAGGGAGACCTAATTTTCCAAGTTTACCACCCAGATATACCCCATTAACAATATAATTACAAGCAGTGCCGAGCGCATTCGGATCATCAATCACGCCCAAATATTCACAATTAAGATAAGTCCGGTAGATTTTACCATCCGGGCTAAGCTGTATGGCTCCTCCTGCTGAAGGGCTTGTTGCATTGATGTTAGTGGCTGAATTAATGATGTCATTTGACGATCCTGCCAGCAGGTTAAACTGAAAAACATCATCTTCCATCCCAAAGTAAATTCTCGATTCATCCGGAGAAAACTCTATCCCATATGGACTACTGTAGCCGGTAATTGAAATTGGATTTGAGACAATTCCTGTGTTATTATCAAAATCAAATATTTCTGCCAGATTCACAGGTAAATCGATTGCAACAGCCAGATAATTACCACTTGACGATATCTTTAAATGACCCCTGTAACTACTTGATTGATTACCGTGTATGGCTCCTGTATTGCTTATAACCGGTGTGCTGTTTACCCCTGAGGCAGTAACCAAAAAGGAACAAAATGCATCGTTATTCCTTTCGTGTGTTACAACCCAAATATCTGTTCCATTGCTATGTTGAACAGCGTTTATCTTTTCAGCGACAGGAGAATGAAGTACTACATTTTTAGTGATTACTTTCCCAAGGCCACCATTAAGGCTCATGTCAACAATAGAATAGTCCAATAATCCACTAGTCCAAGCCTGAGACTCTACTGTAAAAACGTAGTACAATGTAGTCGAATTTGGTTTGGGGACAATTATGGCTGATTGTGTTGACGACCATCCCCCCATCAACCCTGTTCCGTTATCCATAATAGCATGGTTTTTGTTCCAAACCGTTGTCCCTTCAGTATAAAATAACAGTGAACCATTTGCGTCAGAAATAGTAGCACAACCTTCCTGAGTAGATAACGCACCATCTGTGAGTGCTACGGGTGTTCCACTATTAAAATCCAAACCGGCATAATCTCCAAAGTACCATATATTGGCTTCGTTTTGAGCGCTTAAAATGGTCCAGGAAAGAAGTGATAAAAGAATAAATGCATATTTTGCCTTGGTCAATATTGATTGTTTCATGTACTGTAAAATCATAAAAGGTTAAAAACTTGTTTTATTTTTATTCTCATTTTGATTAATCCCGTTACAAATTTAGAAAAATTGGGTTCCATAATACAGATAGTTTACAATTTAGAGTCTTTTTGTATAACAGATAGGCAGATGTTTACTTCTTTCTCTGGCGCGTTTAGCCGTTGAGTAACGCGTGACAATTACCTTACCCCCTCCTCGTGTTCATCGTGCGTGAGTTTTTGAGGATACAATCCGATGTTATTTTTTCTATTCATGGTCTTTTCTCCTTACCTGATTAACGTTACTGTTCCCTGGGTCTTGGTGTTGCCATCGCCGTT
>PCUL01000182.1:4400-4542 GCA_002771745.1 Bacteroidetes bacterium CG18_big_fil_WC_8_21_14_2_50_41_14 | reverse complement strand
CATCTTCGAGTGGAACAACGTTGGGTAAAAACTCCACCAGTGTAACCTCCACACCAATGCTGTTGAAGAAGTAAGCAAATTCGGAACCGATGGCCCCTGATCCTACCACCACCATTTTTTCGGGTTTCTTTTCAAGAACCAT
>PCUL01000182.1:0-4362 GCA_002771745.1 Bacteroidetes bacterium CG18_big_fil_WC_8_21_14_2_50_41_14 | reverse complement strand
GAAGGTTGGGTAGCTCACGCGAACGGGCTCCCGTGGCCAGGATGATGTGTTTGGCACTATATTCTGCAAGCTTGCCGTCAGCATCTGTAACCGACACCTTTTTACCGGGCATCACTTTTCCAAAACCATTGATCAGGTCAATTTTATTTTTTTTCAATAAAAACTGAACCCCTTTGCTCATGCCATCAGCCACACCACGGCTTCGTTTTACCATTTCCGGAAGGTCAGCCTCTACGTTGCCTTTGATAGAAATGCCATATTCGGCGGCATGACTTGCATAATTAAACACCTGTGCGCTTTTTAACAAGGCTTTTGTTGGAATACATCCCCAGTTGAGGCAAATTCCGCCGACTTCAGCTTTTTCAACTACGGCTGCTTTCATTCCAAGTTGTGAGGCTCGAATGGCTGCAACATATCCTCCGGGGCCACTTCCCACCACAATTATATCGTAATTCATGTTGTATTTTTTATGGTTAACGAAGGTGCAAAAATAAACAATCGTCAGGTTTAAACCCTTAACTTTGCCCAAATAATTTTAATCATTCTAAATAACAGCCCCACTTTCTTATTAAAAGGTGGGTAATTTGAAAAAATGACTTATGAAATTGCAACGACAGCAACTGATTGATAGAACGGTGGAATTTGTAAAACAGCGATTGGCCGGTGCCGAAGGTGGTCACGATTGGTGGCATGTTTACCGGGTGTGGAAATTGTCGATTACTATTGGGAAACTCGAAGGTGCAGATATGCTGGTTGTGGAATTGGGAGCGTTATTGCACGACATTGCCGATGCCAAATTTAATGATGGAAATGAGGACCTTGGCCCTGAAATGACAAAACAATTTCTTGTACACCAGGGTGTCGATCCAAAGATTATTGATCTGGTTGAGGCAATAGTCAGGGATATTTCGTTTAAAAACACCTTTTCAGGTGAAGTAAGCCGCAGCAAAGAGCTGAATGTGGTGCAGGATGCCGACAGGCTGGATGCCATGGGGGCGATTGGGATTGCACGTACGTTTAATTATGGTGGATATCAGGGAAATGTGATGCATGATCCCCATCTCCCGCCAAGGGTAAATATGACCAAAGAGGAGTATAAAAAAGGCAAATCCACTACCATTAACCATTTCTATGAAAAGTTGTTGTTGCTAAAAGATACCATGAATACGGCAACGGGGAAGAGGCTGGCGGAGGAACGACATCAGTTCATGCTGACTTTTTTGGAAACCTTTTTCCAGGAATGGGAGGGCAAGGATTCATCGCTTATTTAGCCAAATTAATGCTCCTTCTTCTGTAGAAAACACTTTTAATTTGTAAGCGGGGGAGATGTGCTTCTGTTCGAAAACCATGGCAAGGGCCGTATTTTCAGGTGTGTCGTGAATAACGGCGTGCCGAACTGATTGATACAAGGGAAATAATTTTTTTTGCTTCTCTGCAATACGGGATAAATCCTGAGGTGAAAATTCGGGATTTGCCAGCCGTGCATCTTCCAGGATGAGCAGGTTACGTGGTAACTCTTTGTTATTCAGACAATAATCAATGGCCTCCAACATTTCTTGTACGGTTATCCTGCCTTCCGAAATGCCGTAAAGGATACCGTTGTTTTTATTCCCGGTAAATGTGATCATTCCCTACAACGCTTGATAATAACATCGTTTTGGTGAAGATATTTTATTCTCATTCACCAGCACTTTGATGGCTTTATCTACTTCTTTTTTGTCGATGCCGCTTTGATCGGCTATTTCTCCTGCTTTCAATGGAGTGCTGGAAATTTTAAGTGTGTTGTACACTTTTTCTGATGTGTTCATTGTAACTTTATTTTAAGTGGTTTGATGGGTAAAAATAGCATAAATTATTTTCATGATTCACATTTTTAGACCGGACTTATTAATTATTTGGTGGAGCTGCATTCAAGTATATTCTGTATTGGTTTTGAGGGTACATTTTGAGGTGCAGCGCACCGAAAATATTGATAAGCTATTTTATTATCACCAGATTCAAGGTGCAGCGCACCGTAATATTGATTATACGTTTAAATAAACGGTTGGTGCTTTGCTGCGTAGCGCATTAATATTACATATTTTTCTGTTTACAGGTATATTAAATTAATACACGTAATGTTCATATTTACAATAAATTGCGCTATGCAGTATGAGCGCGTGTTGGCAGCTGGGCGTTTTTTTTCGGGTCGGGGCGGACAAGCTTATTGACAAGTTTTCCCGAAAGTTTTCGGGATTGCGGCAGGTTTTTCGAGGGACTTGGCAATGTGCTTGCCTACAAAGCGTGGGCTTTTTCTTGTCCACAATGTCCGGTTAATTTTTACAGTTTTATTTTAAACTTTTTCAGTTCAAGATATAATTAATTCAAGTCCGATACTAAACCTGCTTACCTGACCAACATAACAGTCCCTTCCATAACCTTGCTTTCAATGGATTGTTGTCCAAATTCCTCATAAACAATACGATAAACGTATGCGCCCAACATGCACGGACTGCCTTTGTATGTCCCATCCCATCCTCTGTTTATGTCTGTGGTTTCATATATTCTTTGACCCCAGCGGTTATAAATGCTTAGATGGTACTTGTTTACATAATCGTATCTTGGTATTGGTGCAAAACTGTCATTTAACCCGTCACCGTTTGGTGTGAAGGCATTTGGAAGGTAAAAAGGGGTCCCTGCCCAAAGTATTTGGACAGCATCAGTAGATTTGCAGTTCTGATAAGATGTAACTTCAACCATGTAATTCCCCATGCTGTCGATTACTATTGTTTCTGTGATTTCTCCTGTGTTCCAATAATAGTATTCTGCACCGTACCCGGCTTCAAGTAAAAATCCGGGCTCAACCCAAAGGGTGTCGTATTCTGAAAATGCAATTTCGGGAGATGGAATTACGTTTATATTAATTGTCCGGCTTTTTTGGCAATACATACTGTCAACAACTGTAAGCGTATATGTACCAGTTTGATTTATATTGACAGAGCTTAAAAACAGTTTTTTGTTTTGGGATTGGTATTCATTTGGTCCTGACCACTCATAGATTATTGTACCGTTACCGTCAGTTACAGTTGGCTCAACCAATATTGTATCACCTGAACATGCTTCTTCATTGGGTTGCATATCTATCTCCGGGCTAGTGTAAACCTGTATTTCACCAACATGGCAAACTGCGTTTATTGTGTCCATGTGCTGGTCGAAGAAAACACTTTGCCCGGGACCTGCTGCCCAATAAATAAGTGAAACACCTTCACCAAGCCCCCCAAATACAAGTTTTGTCATTACAGTGTCAGGTAAGGTTAATGGCAATGTTCCCTGCCAGGTTAACAGAACTTCGCCCGGGGTTGTTATATTCGCATTAAAACCTGCTTCCAATTCGGGCAACAGATCGATGTAACCAACACAGTTTACAACATTGATGTTGTAATAAATTTTTGCTTCAAAGGAAAACACACCGTTGAACTGTTTTAGGTTTAATGAGCTTACAACTGTGTCGTTCACGCACGAGCTGCCAAAGCCTGAAATGGCTTCAAGTATTGTGGTTGTATTGCGTGGCACGATAACTTCAAAGGTTGTATCACAACCAAATCCGTCCCACACTTTGCAATGATAAGTTCCTGCTGACAAATTTTCAAACAGGCCGTTATTGGTTTGTGGGTTGTTTCCGTTATAAATGGAGTAAGTTACATCCCCGTTTGCAAGGGTGGCTTCCAAAAAGATACTTCCATCGGCTGAGAAATCGTTTTCGGGGCTTACGTTTTCTGTTGTTATTTCAGGGCCTCCGATATTCTGGATTATGACCGGGTTGTTTATGTAATTGCCAACACAGTTGTTCGTGTCTTTAATCATTAAATAATAAGAACCCTGTGGTAGGTTGGTAAATATTCCTCCGCTGGATAGAAAATTAACTCCATCAATGCTGTAAGTTAGAATATCAGGGTTTGTGGCACTAGCATAAATAGTGAGCGTAGCGGTATTGGAACTGCAATGGTCGTTGGTGAAATTAACCGAATCTATCTGTATGTTGCCATCATCATTTACCAAATAGGTTGCCATTGTGGACGAACATGTGCCATAAGCCACGACAAGGCTGTATGCCCCTGCTGACAGGTTGAGCAAGTCAATGTTAAAGCCAATGGTGTCCCCCAGCATGTTCACCCAATAATACGCAAGTGGTGGCGTACCTGTAACCTGCAGCCCTGTAATTGAGCCATTGTTTTGCCCACAGCCGGTATTTGTTATTACAAGGTTGGTTTCGTCCAATTGTGGCTGGGGATAAAGACCTATGTTGATGGTGTCCCTGTTGCTGCAACCTTCGGCACTCGTTGCCTTTACCCAGTAAGTCCCCGTATCGTTAACTATTATTTC
>PCUL01000327.1:1429-1613 GCA_002771745.1 Bacteroidetes bacterium CG18_big_fil_WC_8_21_14_2_50_41_14 | reverse complement strand
CGTGGTTGTCACGCTTTTGAACTTCTTATAGTCTTTTTGTGGCAGGCAAAGACCCGGGAGGGCAATAAACGTGTCACGGCCCCAGCGGCCAAACCATGGATAACCGGCTATCACTTCACTTTTTTTATTGTAATTGATGATGCATTCATCCCCTGCATTCGTCAGGCAGTGAATATAACTATCG
>PCUL01000327.1:629-1419 GCA_002771745.1 Bacteroidetes bacterium CG18_big_fil_WC_8_21_14_2_50_41_14 | reverse complement strand
TTTTCTTTACTTCGGCAGTCCATTGCGCTGTAAGCGTTTCCGGATTTTTTTCTTCCAATGCAGCTGAAATCACTACGGATTCCCCCTTTTTTAGTTTGATGTCAAAATATCCGGGAACATATAAATCTTCGGTGCTTTCGTATCCGCGTTCCAGTTCACGTATATACTGGATGTCGTAATACCAATCAGGAACGTGTGTGTATTTGGCAGGTCTCGAAAATTGCATCGTCACCTTTGAATAGCCTTTGTACATCTGCCAACTTATGCCATTTTTAACCTCTTTGTATTTGGTGTCGACCCAGGTATTGGCTTTTGCCAAACTATGCACATTGCGGTAGGCCAGAAAAGGTTTTAATCTGAAAATGATTGGATTTGCCGTTTCGTCAAGGGTATACTTGATAAACAATCGGTCTTCGTTCAAAGCAAAAATATACTCTTTGGTAAACATAATGCTTCCCATGCGGTATATCAGCTTCGGGTTTGGGTCGGAGTAAAACTCCCGCAGGTATTTATGCCCCTTGGGCTCGTAATAACCACCGGGATACATCCTCATGCTTGTGTGGAACTCAAAATTATTATCGATGATGGTTTCGTCTATCGTTGATAGCAGCACATGATTGTTATCATCAATAAGAGGTTGAGGAACCACAAGCAAACCATGATATTTTCTTGTATTGGTGGTAATGATGGTAGTGCTGGCATAGCTACCGGCACGGTTTGTTCGCAACAATTCACGATCAAGCGAAAATTTCAGGTTGATCAATTGTGTTTTGTCAAAATGTATATAACT
>PCUL01000327.1:0-570 GCA_002771745.1 Bacteroidetes bacterium CG18_big_fil_WC_8_21_14_2_50_41_14 | reverse complement strand
AGTAAAGCAATATAGGCAGAATAAACGAATTAAGGAAATTTAACGGTAAAATAAACAAAGTTTTTTTTTTAAATTGCCAGGTTATAAAACTCTGGTAATTGATCGATTAGTTTGCCTGACAGTGTTTACTGCCGATTGGAATTGTATCGACTTGATATTTGAATTTTTTGGAAATCGATTGCACCCTGAATTTCGGGAAGGTTGGATTCATGTAATAATAGTTTATTTTTGTCCGGTACCGAAAATTCAGGTTCATTTATTGCTTTTAACCAAGGTTGATGAAGAGTAAGATCCGAGAAAATGAAAAGTAGAAAATTTGACAAGAGTTATATAGAAATGGCCTACGTTTGGGCCAGGAATTCCTACTGTAAACGCATGCAGGTAGGAGCGCTGATTGTAAAGGAAAACATGATTATTTCTGATGGATACAACGGGACTCCATCAGGCTTTGAAAATCTATGCGAAGATGAGAACAACATCACCAAACCCTATGTACTGCACGCCGAAGCAAATGCGATTACAAAAGTGGCCAAATCAAACAACAGCAGCAATGGGGCTACGTTGTATGTT
>PCUL01000380.1 GCA_002771745.1 Bacteroidetes bacterium CG18_big_fil_WC_8_21_14_2_50_41_14 | reverse complement strand
TATTCAAAAATTCTTCTGCCGAAATGGGTTTGCCCTCTGCACTCCAAAAGGATGTGGAAATCATGTGCTGTATTTCCCGCTCCTTGCCGTCCCTTAGCTTCACCTTTACCTTTTTAGGGCAAATGCAAGGTGTTTGTCCGCATACATAACAGGGTGGCAGTGGTTCTCTAGGACAGGTGCAAGGTTGGTTGCCACACTCCGGGCAGGGTTGTGGTTCTCCTTTCTCACATTCACATGGGTTCATGCTACATTTTGAGCAAACTTCCTCTGCAACAGGCTCACCATCCCACTCTGGATCGGAAAATTGTTTGTAGGCATCTACAAAATCGTATATGGTAAAAAACTCTTTGCCATCAAATAAGCGGGTGCCCCGGCCAACGATTTGTTTAAACTCAATGATTTGGTTTACAGGACGCATTAAAACGATGTTTCGGATATTTCTGGCATCTACTCCCGTTGATAGTTTTTGTGAAGTGGTTAATATGGTTGGTATTGTTTTTTCATTGTCCTGGAACTCACGTAAAAACTGCTCTCCCATAGTACCATCGTTGGCGGTAACTCGCACACAGTAGTTGGGATCTTTGCTGATTTTGTATTGATTGACCAGGTCACGAACTGCTGCGGCATGATCCTGCGTGGCGCAAAAGACAATGGCTTTTTCCTTCTGATTGGCTTCGTCCATGTATATCTTTACCCGTCTGGCTTCTCTTTCCTTTATTTCGATGATTTTATTAAAGTCCGGCTCGGTGTATAACCTGCCTTCTTCTATTTCGCCTTCAATAATCTGGTCATCACTGGTATACAGGTAGTCATCAATCGTGGTTTTGATTCGTTTCACTTTAAAAGGTGTTAAAAATCCATCATTGATGCCTTCTTTAAGTGAATAAATGTAAACTGGTTCACCAAAATAGCGGTAGGTATCCACATTGTCTTTTCGCTTGGGTGTGGCTGTTAAACCCAGTTGAACTGCCGGCGAAAAATATTCCAGTATACCCCTCCAGTTTCCTTCGTCGTTGGCTCCGCCCCGGTGACATTCGTCTACCACGATAAAATCAAAATAGTCTTCAGGATACTCACCAAAGTAAGGGGCTGGGTTACCTTCTTTGTCAGTACCCGACATAAAGGTTTGAAAGATGGTAAAGAAGATATTGCCGTTGGTGGGTACCTTATTGTGCTTTTTTATTTCATCAGGTTTAATGCGTATCAGGGCATCTTCCGGAAAGGCTGAAAAGGCGTTGAAGGCCTGGTCGGCCAATATGTTTCGGTCGGCTAAAAACAAGATACGTGGCCTGCGGCTACCGTCACGTTTGAGGTTCCATCGGGTTTGAAACAGTTTCCATGCGATTTGAAAAGCAATGGCTGTTTTACCTGTCCCTGTGGCCAGGGTTAACAGGATGCGGTCGGCATTGTTGGCAACGGCTTCCAAAGCGTTCTTGACGGCTATTTCCTGATAGTAGCGCAATTGCCAGGTGCCGCTTTTGTCTTCAAAGGGTATGGAAGCAAATTTTTCACGCCATTCGTTTTGAACAGCAAAGGTTTTATCCCAAAGCTCATCCGGGGTGAGGTAATCGGCAACCAGCCCTTAGGCACCTGTTTTCATGCAGATGCTGTAAATTTCTTTTCCGTTGGTGGCATAGGTGGTTTCCAGGTTTAATTTGGCAGCATACTGCTTCGCCTGTGCCACACCTTCGCCAACGCCCAGTCCATTACTTTTTGCTTCTATCACAGCCAACGTAAAACCCTTGTAAACCAGCACATAATCGGCGGTTAGCTTTTTAGCCCTAATTCCTCCGGTTTGTATCCGGCCAGCGGTAATATGATGTTCGCGCAGGATTTTCGATCCCGGCACCACACCCCAACCATTTGCCTTTAGCTTAGGGTCGATAAGTTCTGCTCTGGTTTCGGCTTCGTTCATAACAAATTGTTTTTGTCTAATAAATAACCATCAAATAGAATTTAGCTTCTTCATCTCATGACCATCACATAAAAAAGCATTAAATATCAATTACTTAAATATCCTGGCACCTAATTTCATCACATAACCATCACATAAGATTTTACGCCCAAATGGGTAAAAAGCTTCTTTGTTTACATGGTTTATTCTCTGGGTCATCATCTTAAATCCCGAAGGGATGATAAGATTATCGCCCGGAGTAAACAGAAAGTTTAATAAACCCCGTAGGGGTGATATATTTAATCCAGCCATTCGAACAAGTATTTTTCGTTGTATTCAATCTCAAATTTTTCAAGAAAATCAATGTATTCTTCTTTAAATTTTTTTTTACGGTGATGTTCTTCCTGATTGGCTATGTATTGATATACATTATCAATTTGAGAATGAGCATAGGAGAATGCTCCGTATCCTTCTTGCCACGCAAATTTTCTTTTCAGAAATTTTTGGTCGTTGATGAAATTGGTAGCATTGTTTTTAATATCTCGCACCAAATCGGATATGCACATTGCCGGTTTTAATCCCACGAATACGTGAACGTGGTCGGCAACACCGTTAACAATAATTGGTTTTTGATTTTTCCCTTTGATGGTGCCTGCCATATATTTAAAAACTTCATCACGCCAAGGTTTCTTCAAAAGGTTTTCTCTGCCTTTTACAGCAAAAACGTATTGGATGTAGATTTGTGAAAATGTGCCTGCCATAATTAATTATTTTTTGATGCCATCCCCGAAGGGGTGTATCGATTATAGAATAAATTGCATACGTCATTTGTTAACCCCGAAGGGGTGGCATTTATATCACCCCTTCGGGGTTTGGTTGGTGCGGTTTAATTTTTATAATCATATCATCCCTTCGGGATTTTTTAATTTTTAATTTTCCTGTAAATGCCTTTTTGAAATTACCTTTTTGCATTTCAGGTTTATAAGTTTGTGTTTGGTTTACAGTTGTTTAAATATAATGCAACATGATTTTATAAAGCAGTTTATAAAGCATTTATGCATTTTCCTGTACAGTTTGCTTTATAAAATATTTAGTAAATTTTCTCCTTCCTTCCTTGGCTAAAACCTCATTATCACACATTTTTTCAGCATCTGTTTAATCTTTAACTCATTAATTTCCTCTCCAATTCTTTTATGAATATCACTAAAACCAATTTGGGGATAATTTGTGAAATCAAAACTGAATAAAGAATTCAACAATATCATATATAACTGTTTTGCAATACTATAAATAAATTCTTTATGGTTTATACTTGCCTGGAATCAAAACCCAATCAAGGAACCAACAACTTATGCCCCAATTGATTCATAACCACCTCGGGGATATTTAACTATACGAAATATCTTCAATTCTCCATATAACATATCCAAAATCTTTCTGTTCTCTAATTTCTTATAACTCCCCGCTAAACGCTTTTTGCAAGATGGATTTTTTAAGTTCCTCCAAAGCTACTATTTTCTTTTGATAAAGGACTTCTAGTTTTTTGATTTCAGCTGAAAGGGCATCGAGTTTTTGAACGATGGAGTGTTGG
Source organism: Bacteroidetes bacterium CG18_big_fil_WC_8_21_14_2_50_41_14 (assembly GCA_002771745.1). GTDB lineage: Bacteria > Bacteroidota > Bacteroidia > Bacteroidales > F082 > UBA6244. The sequence continues at coordinate 1,096 of PCUL01000380.1, read as the reverse complement.
ATTTTTATGGTTGGAATATAAATAACCAAGGATTTAATGAAAGGCAGTTTTACTCCTTGAACAGTCGCGCCGGTTCCTTCTTTAACAATTTTATGAGCAATTGATTTGAACCATCGATATAAAAAATCTACTGATAACTTTTTAGAATTTATCGGAACAACGCCTCTCAAATCTTGATTGATTGCTGTATCATTTCCAATTATGCAAACTTTTCCTAATCCAACTCGGGTAGCAATAATTACATTTCCTCCAGGAATAATATTTGTGGAGCTTTTTTTAACGGCATCCTTTGTAATTTTATGTTCGGTATTCTCAATTATTTCACCTTTCATATCTCTTACGGTAGCCCAATAAATATCACCATTATAGAATTTATTATTTGATTTTGAAGGAGTTCCACCTCCAATAACATTGCAAACCTCGCCCAACATCTTCTCTTCCCAGCCCTCACCTTTTTTCTCAAAAACCCCCTGCAAATAGCTTTCAAAAAGCTCCTTAGCGTTTTTGAGGTTTTGTTCGGCATTGGCTAAGGCCTTGGCTATAGCGGCAAAGGCTTCATCTAAGATGGCTACAATGCGTTGTTGCTCGGGGAGAGGTGGAAGGGGGATTTTAATTTCATCAAGCATGTATCTCGTTACTTGATTTATCATTGTATTTTCTCCGCCACTAATTTGTTTCTTAAAATCATCAGTTTTGAAAAACCATAGCAAGTATGGCGAAATTTCACTTCTAATTATCATCATAAAAGTGCCAAAAGTCATCGGCTCTTGCAAATTTAAAATTGGTGCAGTTTTACCAACAAGTCGTTGACTTCCATTTCGACTACACATTAAAATATCACCTTCTTTTAAAAACAATTTTTCCTTTATATTCACATTCACACGAACTAAATCTGAAAAATCCAATTCGTCATTTTGTATGTTAGAAGAACGTAATACAATTGTGCCTTTATCACTTACATCTTTTGGAGAGTATGTTAAGCCATTAAAGTATTCTGAAACTTCTCCCAACTTCTTTATTTCCCAACCCTTCGGCAGGCTTAGTGTTGCACCCTGCTTCATATCAATTGTATTTAAATCCCGAAGGGATGAAATGA
>PCUL01000445.1 GCA_002771745.1 Bacteroidetes bacterium CG18_big_fil_WC_8_21_14_2_50_41_14 | reverse complement strand
AATACGGCTATCAGGCTGATAGCAATAAAAAATGATTTTTTCATGATTTCAAAGATTTAGTTAATTAATAAAATTAATTGTTTAACAATGATTTAAAGTTGGAAGCAGCCCTTTATTACATGGTCTGAATAAATGAGCAGGACTTAATCAGGAAGGCACCACTTCAAAAAATTTTATTAATTTTGCCGACTGACCTCCTTTCTTTGTTTTCGATTTATGAGTGCTATCATTGTTGTTAATGAATTAAGGGGGTTTTTATTTTTTACTTATGCGTAGTTGATATTTGTGATTAGCTTGTCGTTTAATTAACTGTGCTATTTAATCAAACGTGGTTAAAATGCTGCCCCAAAGTTACTGATAAAAAATGGGGGAAAACAAGTTTTTTTTTGAAACATTGTTTATGTAACTATAAAACAGCCATGTAGCATATGATTTGATGATGTTCTTTATGTGCTGATTCCATCATTTGTATATTGGACATCCAATGCCGCTGATAATTTCTGCGCAAACAGAGGGGTACTTTGGGTTACCTGGATTAAAATCCAGGCTTACAAGGTCGGTCGTGCCTATGGCACTTTTATTTAACGTCCAAACACTAAACACTTAAACACCGAAACAAATCCTTCCTCCCTACCTCACCAGCATCACCGTTCCCTCCATCACCTTGCTCTCCTGTGTGCCCATGCCAAAATTCTGGTACACAATCCGGTATACATAAACCCCAGCCTGACAGGCTTCGCCTTTGAAAGTGCCGTCCCAGCCCTGATTTAGGTCGGAGGTGTTGAAGATCATTTGTCCCCAGCGGTTGTAGATGCTGATATGAAACCGGTTGACATAGTCGAGCCGTGGGATAACACCAAACACATCGTTCAGCCCATCGCCATTGGGCGTAAACGCATTGGGGATGAAAAACGACTTCCCTGCCCAGAGGATGTACACCGAATCGGCCGATTGGCAGTTCTCGAATGAAGTGGCCAACACAAGGTATTGACCGATGCTGTCGATGGTGATTTGTGCGGTGGTATCGCCGGTATTCCACCAATAGCTTTGGGCCGTA
>PCUL01000241.1 GCA_002771745.1 Bacteroidetes bacterium CG18_big_fil_WC_8_21_14_2_50_41_14 | reverse complement strand
GTACTTGAAAAACCAACTGCCGACAACGAGTGCAAATACAATGAAAAATATTACCGACACACCCCAACGGATGATGCTATTAGGCGTTTTTCCCAATATCTCATCAATTTCCACTATTCGTATGTTTAATTCATGAAAAGGCACTTTCGTCGTTTTTTATCTAAATGTTAATTTATTAATTCCCGAATTACTGATTTGCTGTAATTAATTACCTAATTCAAGTTGATTTTTTACTAAATGATAATAGGCTCCTTTCAAAGCTGTTAATTCTTTATGGTTTCCCCTTTCTACTATTTTTCCTTTTTCCAAAACAACTATCTGATCTGCGTTTTTTACTGTGCTCAACCGGTGTGCCACTACAATTACCGTTTTGCCCTGATAAAATTCATCGAGATTCTCCATGATAATTTTTTCGTTGTTGGCATCTAAAGCATTGGTGGCTTCATCGAAAAAGATAAACTGCGGGTTTTTATACACCGCCCGGGCAATGAGAATCCTTTGTTTCTGACCCTGGCTAATCCCCGATCCCTCCTGGCCAATTTTTGTGTTAAAACCCAGGGGCAGACCCTCGATATACTCCCCGATGTTGGCAATCTTTACTGCATAAAGCAATTTCTCCCGGTCTATGGTTTCGTCGCTGATGGCGACATTGTTGGCAATGGTATCAGAAAATATATAGCCGTCCTGCATAACAGCACCAACACTTGAGCGCCAAAATTTGGCAGAAATGTTGTCAAAACTGAATTCGCCAAGCCTTATTTCGCCCTTGGTTACTTTATAAAAACCAAGTAACAGCTTTATCAAAGTGGTTTTGCCACTGCCGCTGGTGCCTACTATGGCCGTTATTTTGTTTTCAGGGATGGTCAAACTTAAATCCTGAAGTACCATTGGCGAACGTGGTCCTTCATACTGAAACGACAGGTTTGAAATATTGATCTGTTTATCCTCGGGTAGTCGTTCAATCATCATGTTCTCCTCTGACAAGGGTTCCTCGTCCTCTTTCAGATGTATCTCACCCAAACGTTCGAGACTGATTTTGGCATCTTGCGCCGAACGGACAAAACCTATCATTTGCTCAATGGGTGCATTCAACTGGCCGATAATGT
>PCUL01000074.1 GCA_002771745.1 Bacteroidetes bacterium CG18_big_fil_WC_8_21_14_2_50_41_14 | reverse complement strand
TGATATTCATTCAGTCGGAAAATAGTAGCTATAAGGCTACAGCATTTATTCATTGGATATTTTATATTCCATATAAATTGATTTATAGGCAGACTTCATTACCTTGTAGTAAGCTCCTGCCCAAAAGTTACGAAATCCATAACCCCCTGCTTTACCAACTAACTTTTCAGTTAAAAGTACTTGTTTTGTTTGAATATCAAAAAAAGTTACCCAAACAAAGGCATTTTCTCTATATTTATTGAGGCTTTCCAGGATGAATACAAGACCGATTCCTTCTTTATCTCCAGAGTCATATTCCGATATTATTTGCATTACTTCTTCAGCACCAAAAGAATACTCAGTTTCAATGATCAACTCATCGAGATTGGGTAGTGTATTCCTGTCCGTAACAATATTAAGGTAATGTTCTACTGATTCTTTGTGAAAGAATTTATCCAATTTGTATTTGTTGGTTTCGTAAATAATCAAACTATTCCAAGCATCAAAATAATAGCTCTTTATTTTTTCAGGATTTTTAAAACCAATAGCTCCGATCAGTCTCACATTTGAGAAATCTAAACCATACCAGGTAATTTCATTCACTTTGAATATATCAGAAGTATTGTGTTGCGCATTAATCTGAAATGATAATGCCATATAAAATACTATTAACAATATAAACTTATTCATAATTCAAATGTTTGTCATAAATTGAGATTAGCATCAATTTATGTTGTTAATATTCAGCCTTTTATAATTTTCTCAACATTACTTTTTTTCATTGGGTTTTCTGCCCCCACGTTGTCGTTAGCTTCAGAAATTAATCAGTTTTCTGATGCGGGCAATTATGGCCAACGAGCATCTAAACCCACCTCCAGCAGCAATTTATCCAATACTTTTCATACCCTCTTTATCTATAATATCCTACCCATTTTCAATCGTTTATAATGAGTTAGATCGGTTTCATTTTTCATTGTAAATGGAACTTCGGGTGTTTGGTGGGGTAAATCTAGGAATTAATTGTATTGGTTTCACATTGGGGGGTAAGAATTGATGGAGTTGTTTGTCAGGTTTGCTTTGAATGTGTAGTGATGGATTGTATTGGGATCGTCATTTTGATTAGAGTTTAAG
>PCUL01000402.1 GCA_002771745.1 Bacteroidetes bacterium CG18_big_fil_WC_8_21_14_2_50_41_14 | reverse complement strand
GTATTTCATCACCCCTCGGTGGTGCCACAGTAAATTCATTGTATTTAAATGGAAGTCCCGATGTTTGGTTAAAAGATCATGATGAGGCTACCAATGCCTACACCTACATAACAGATCTAAATGAACCTCTTGGCGATATGAAGGGGTTCTTTGCCTGGGTAGGTGGCTCCAATCCTCAAACATTCGACATTGTTGGTGACATAAGGGTTGGCGAAGTGGGATCCGACAATAACATGGTCCGATCAGTTTCAGGATCAAACGGTGGTTGGAATTTCGTTGGCAATCCTTTCACCTCTGCCATCGACTGGAATGCGGCATCCGGCTGGACAAAGACAAATATTGGGGGAACAATTTACACTTATAACTCACCGAATTGGGCCACATGGAATGGTTCAACTGGAACCAATGAGGGCTCTCAATATATCGCTTCAGGTCAGGGTTTTTTCGTCAATGTAAATGAGGGTAGTTCAACAGGCACCTTAAAAATGGACAATGATGTTCAGGTGCATAATACCGCTCCATTTTTAAAAGAAAAAGTAGTTACACCGGACAACTTAATCAGGTTAGAAGTTTCTGCTAACAGCTTTAGTGATGAAACCATCATCGAGTTAGACAAAGATTTCACTGAAGGTTTTGACTCAGATTTCGATGCCCACAAACTATTTAGTTTTAATACGGATGCTCCCCAAATATTTTCCACTGCAAATGAGTTGATGGCAGTCAACGGGTTACCCCTGTCAACTTATCAAGTGCCCATCGATGTCCGTGGAGCACAAGACCTTGAAATGACGATTTCTCTCACGGAAAATCAGGGTTTTGATGCTGTTTATTTGGTAGATCATTTTACCGGTAGACAAACCAATTTAACCGCTGAGGATTACTCATTTATTTATAATCAGTCTGTTACAGATCGGTTTACCGTGTATTTCACTACGGTTACCGGAATAGATGACTTGGAAAAGGAATTTTTTAAAATTTATACCTATCATAAGGAAATCAGGGTGATTATCCCCGAAGGACAACAGACTGAAATCTTTGTTTATAACCTCACAGGGCAAATTACACACCAGATAGCTGGACATCCCGGGATGAATGAAATTCAAG
>PCUL01000244.1 GCA_002771745.1 Bacteroidetes bacterium CG18_big_fil_WC_8_21_14_2_50_41_14 | reverse complement strand
AAAACAATTATCATAAGTAATACTATTTAGAAGTAATCCGTGCAAATTCGTGTAATCCGTGGACACACAAGGATTTTGATATTGAATTTATTAAGCAACACTCAAAATTGATAGTGGCCTGCCCTGTGAAATCTTTTCTATTTCACAGGGATATGAGAAATATGGTGGAAGAAGGTTCGGGGAAAGTGTTCAAGTTATAGATCTCAAAAAATTTCTACCACTGTCACAAAAGATGTCACAAAAAATGCCTTGCCTGTCCCATTCGTGCGGGATTCCATTTCCCCAAAGACGGATAGTTTCAAAAAAATGTGCAACGACAATCATTTCTCAACCAAATTTCCTAATTTTGTATAAACTATATTTTTACCATGGAAGCGCAATATAAAATGAAAGCAAATGAAATTGACATCACCTTTATTGAAGCCATAAAAAAGCTCTTTGCAGAAAAGGATATCGTCATTCGAATAAGCGAAGAATTGGATGAAACCGAATATCTTGCCCGGTATAAGGCAAATGAGGATCACATTCTTGAAAACATGGCGGCTGAACCTACGAAAAGTTTCAAAGGGCAGGAGTTTGAAGAGTACACCTCTAAAAGGCTGTAAACAGAATGAGGGATGTCGTGTTTGTAGGCAATTCTTTTGATGATTTCAATGAGTGGAGTCAAATTTCAAAGAAAACATACAGGAGAATTACAGAACTGATAGAAGATGCGAGAAGGAATCCTTTTGATGGGATTGGTAAACCTGAACCATTAAAACATCAGTTTAAAGGATGTTGGTCCAGGAGGATAGATCATGAACATAGATTGCTATATAAAATTACAGATACTTCAATTGAAATTGTTTCATGTAAATATCATTACTTATGATAGACATAGAACATCCAATACAAAACGAACCGTCTGGAATGAATTGAAGAGTAATCGGTAACGACCCTGAATCCCAAATGTTTTCGGGATCGGGAAATGATTAACTGATGAAATCAAAAACCTCCTCATCAACGAAGCAACCGAACGCTCCACCGAATGAAACCCTTGCAGCAATCTGACGAGGTTTCAACAAACGAAATTTCTTTATTCGATACAAGCAGCGGAGTATTCAACTCAGAGGATCTGCACACCATAGCGCTAGCGGAAGAGGATATTGTTGTTCTTACCACTAAGCATAAGGATTTTGATGCGGAGTTTATTAAAAAACAGGCTAATTTAATTGTGGCTTGCCCTGTGAGATGCGAATTTATCGTGCCTGCCCCGTAGCGAAGCTTACCGGGGTGAAATTACGAATTTATCCTGTGAAATTCCAAAGGAATATTTCATCAGGAGTAATATTTCATCAGGAGCAAATTTCACAGGGATATGAGGAATATGGTGAAAGAAAGTTCGGGGAAAGTGTTCAAGTTATAAAAGTGAAAAATATGGCTGACAGATAATCAAAAAAGTGCTTATTTTTGTAACAAAGTTGAAATAATGGAAGTCATTCAAGTTGAAATAAAAAACAAAAGTGCCCTGGCCATTCTCAAGGGAATGGAAAGAGCCTTCATGATCAGGCTGATCAGGCGAAAGAAAAGCACCGGTAAAGACCTTACCAAGCTTAAAGGTGTTTTCTCGCATGAAGAAGCATTGGGATTAGCCGGTCTTGTCAACGAATCACGTAGCGAATGGAACCAAAGATTTTGAAAAAATTGACGGCCTCCCAGTAAAATCCCTGACGCTTGAAAAGTAACATTTCTACGAAACAAAATTCAAAATTGTATCACTAAACTTCAATCTTCTAATATTTGAATCCCGAAGGTCCCGAATGTCTCGGGACGATTCGGGATCAGTCCCGAGAGCACAGCGATTCGGGATTGAACAATGCACAACACAATCTCTGAATTTTGCACAACACAATCCATGAATATTGCACAATCTCAAATTCTTTATATCTTTGCGTGGAAATTATTTAACTAATTATGAGTTACATAAAAAGAATAATTGAAGAAGATCTATTGGGGAAATTATCTGCTTCGGGTGCAGTGCTTATAAAAGGACCAAAATCTTGTGGAAAAACTGCAACAGCTAATCAATTTGCAAAAAGCGTTTTAGAAATGGATAGGGACAAGCAGGTTCCTGTCATAATGGCAACAAATCCCCAGCTTTTACGAGGAAGGGATTTCGCTTGATTTCATTATAGATAAAATGCTGATAGGCGGGTGGCCAGCTTTATTGAATGAAAATGTAAAAAACGCCCTCAAAATGAACAGCGGATATGTTGATTTACTTTGTGAAGTGGATATGAGCAGGGTTTCGGGGGTTAAACGCGACCCCTTAAAAGTGCGCAGTTTATTACGCTCAATTGCAAGAAACACAGCAACGCTGGTAGATAATAAAACATTGGAGCAAGATGTAAAAACCTCTGACAGAAATGATTTGTCGAGAAATACAATCACAGAATATCTTGACGCGCTGTCACGCTTAATGATTTTGTACGAACAACCTGCTTTCAATCCGCATATTCGCTCATCGGCATTGTTGCGTAAATCACCCAAAAAACATTTGTGTGACACTTCTTTGGCAGCAGCAGCATTGGGATTAGATAAAGAATCGTTAGTAAAAGATATAAAGTATTCAGGGTTCTTGTTTGAGTCACTGGCAACGCACGAGTTAAATGTGTATGCCAAAGCAAATGATGCAAACGTATTTCATTATAATGATTCATATGGTCTGGAAGTTGACGCAATTGTACAGAAACGTAATGGCAATTATGCCGCTTTTGAAATAAAACTCGGTGTAGGATATATCGATGAAGCCGCCAAAAATCTTAAAAAATTTGCAGCAAATATTGATACTGCCAAAATGGACTTACCGAAATCATTAAACATTATTACCGGAACAGGAATGAGCTATCCCAGACCAGACGGAATAAATGTGATTTCGTTGGCCTCGTTGGGTAAATAGTAATCAATAATCTCCGAATCCCGAAGGTCCCGAGAGTCCCGAATGTTCGGGACGACTCGGGACCAGTCCCGAGAGCACAGCGATTCGGGATTGCCTCTTTCAACCGCTAATTACGTTAATTTCACTTTTAAAACAGTTATTCATTAAATATTCTGTACTGAATAAAAAAAAGCTATTTTTGTTCAGTATAACACGCAAAAATGATTAGAAATATATTAAATCAGCAAAAAGAAGAGCGGAATGTTTTGCTAAAACAAGCTTACATTCCCCGTATTGACGATGTTGCCAAAGCTGATTTTTTAAAAACAACACTCATCAAACTCATAACCGGACCCCGCAGAGCAGGAAAGTCGGTTCTGGCTTTACAATTGCTCGAAGGTCAGAATTTTGCCTATCTTAATTTCGACGATGATTTGCTTTACCGGGCGATATGTTCAGATTACAGTTTTGCCGTTTAGCTTTTCCGAAACCATTCGATACAATAATCAACTGTTGCCTGAGGCGAAAAATGCTACCCCTACCGAAACCGGCAAAATGCTTGGATCACTTCAAACCTATTTATTCAATGGCGGATTTCCCGAAACGGTTTTAAATCCGGGAATATTAAAAAATTATCTGTCATCGCTATTCGACTCTATCCTGCTTAAGGATATCTTAAAACGGTTTCGTGTGCGGCAAACCCAACAGCTTTATGATTTGTCCAACTTCTTGTTATCCAATTATAGCAATCTGTTTTCCTTCAATCAAATTAAAGAAGCATTAGATTATAATAGTGTTGCCACGGTTCAAAAATTTATCGGATACCTGGAAGAACCTTATTTGTTTCAGCACATTACACGTTACCATAACAAAATAAAAAAACACCAAAAGGCAGCGCAGAAAATGTACATTATCGATAACGGATTTGTCAAGGCACGTTCGTTTGAATTGTCGCCCAATTATGGCCGTTTACTCGAAAACCTTGTATTTGTGGAACTACTGCGCCGGGCTTACAAGCCGGAATTAGATTTGTTTTATTATCGCACACGCAACGATCGTGAAATTGATTTCGTGCTTCGTAAAGGACATCAAATTTCGATGAACGAGCTAACAATTCATCTGATTCCAACATATAAGTGGCTGATTCAAAAAAATGAAGAATGAGTAATCGATAACGACCCCGAACCCCAAATGTTTTCGGGATCGGGGAATGATTAGCAGATAAAATCAAAAACCTCCTCATCAACGAAGCAACCGAACGCTTCACCGAATGAAACCCTTGCAGCAATCTAACGAGGTTTCAACAAACGAAATTTCTTTATTCGATGCAAGCAGCGGAGTATGCAACGCAGAGTATCTGCACACCATAGCGCTAGCGGAAGAGGATGTTGTTGTACTTAACAACCCCCAACAGCAGACAGGGATGATTTACACCTTAACATAAACTTAACAAAAATATTTTACAAAATCCTTGCACATTACGAAATCATGAGTACATTTGCTACTCACTAGTAAACACTCCTACCTATCGGTAGGCAAGAAACACTCCTACCTATCGGTAGGCAAGAAACACTAAACACTAAACATTAAACATTAAACACTAAACACTAAACACTAAACCCCAAATGCTCGAAGCCCTCATCACCTCAAAAACCCGCATCAAG
>PCUL01000424.1:3546-8014 GCA_002771745.1 Bacteroidetes bacterium CG18_big_fil_WC_8_21_14_2_50_41_14 | reverse complement strand
TACATTGATTAACCCCTGGTTGGATCCAACGCCATTGAAAGTATAGTCTTCCGTTCCATATACCACATAATCAACAATGTCGGTATTGCTGCCAATATTGAGCGACATGGAATAGAACTTGAGGTCATCTGGAACCTCACCGGTAAAAGTGATATACAACGATGTGCCAAGTATCGCGAAATTTACATCAACAGCATCCCTTATCAGGAGGTAATCCCTGATTTCTTCATCCGAAGTCATCAGGATATTATCAAGTCCTCCTGACCCATAAGTGCTATTGATGAAGTTAAAATCAGAAAGAAAAGTGTTGAAAGGATATTGGGTAATGAGTGAATGGGTAAACACAGCACCCCAGTAATTGGCCCCATTGATACTTGAATCCGCCAGGCCCGAAACAAATTGCTGCATGTTGGTTGGCCCGGCATCCAGGCGATAAATATTTTGAAAAGCAGTCCAGTCTGTTGCAGTATTATTTACGTTTCCACCATGATCGCCCAAAGGGGAGGGCTGGTTTTGATTATAGGTGCTTAAATATCCCAAATTACTTGCCGCCGTTGTCCAGGGTTCCGATCCGTTTGGATTTGTGTGTAGATGGGTAATCACGCCCCCTGGGGTAGTTTCATATAATTGCCTGCGGATATAGCTTTGGTTACGTGAAATGGAATAATCCATGAAAACAGGATCTGTATTTGCATTGCTATTTAGTCCATGATTGATAACCCCCCAGTCGTTTTGAACCAACGTGTTCAACTGGTCCCATGAAACCATTTCATATGCATTGTCAACATGAACATCAGGGCCATTTTCGCCATCCCCATTAAAAGAAAAAAGTACCGAGCTCATCTTGAAATGATGCAGGTTATTACATCCGTCGGAATATGTGAGACCTGGGTAGGTGGTCCCATTGACCAGGCCACCTTCAAATACAGGAAAACCATGAGTAAAAATAGTAAGGCCACCATCATCAATTTCCATGCTGAGCGCAAAATCTTTGTTGTATTTTAAGGGAGCCAGCGAAACGGAAACCAATGCAGGATCAGGTGCCTGATCAAAATTTACAATGATTAAACTTACCCCGACAGGACTCGACTGCTGGGCCAGAATCCCAAAGAAGGGCATCCAAACCAAAAGCATTGTTACAACGACGATATTGATATATCTTTTCATCTTAGTTACCTCTTGTAGTTATAATCTTCCAGCTGAGGATAGGCTACCTGGCGATATTTTCTGCTCCTTGATTTTGACGATTTTTTCCTTTTCGACGATTTGGAAGTATTTGAATCCTTCTTTTCGAAGTATTTGGTATCGTTAAAGTTAAAACGGTAACCAATGCCAAATTCATGTGAGCCTCCCGATCCCTGGTTGATGCCACTCATCCCGATTTCGTATGAATAGTTGAACACAAATCCCCTGGTAATGTGGGCGCCGATGTTGATGGCCAGGGCACCACTGTTCCGGTACATTAACCCTCCCCAGAATTGCTGCTGGTAAATAAAAAGTGTCGACAGTTCCAGAATGGAAGGTTCGTTGGTGGTTTTGCGAAATACACCATAAGCCTGCAACTGCCACAGTTCACCCATATCAAAGAGGTACGATGAGTATACCATGACTTCGCGTTGAACTTTAAACTTGTAGGCCGTACTCTGATAATCGTCTTTTGACTGAAATAACGAAGGAATGGAAAAACCCAGATTGAAACGATCGCGGTTATAGTGAATCCCAAAACCCGCGTTCACGGCGGAACTGTTCATTTTAGAAGGATCGGTCAGAATGGGGTCGTTGGGGTCGATTCCAATCCCTTTGCCCACGTTAACCGTTGTTTGGTAATAGGTTCCCCAAAACCCAAAATACAAATATTGATCGTCCTCAACCATCAGTTTGTAGGTATAACTGGCATTGAGTTTAAAGGTAGAGAGGATATCCGTTTTATCCATCACGGCCTCGCCCCCTACCCACATTTTTTGTTGGTAGATATTACCAAAACCATTGGCGCTAAAGGTTCTGGGGCTTCCGTTGATCCGGGTCCAGTCGTTACGATAGGCCATGAACAGCTCGTTATACCCCGTAAATCCTGCCAAGGCAGGCGTGAGCGAATAAGGATTAATCAGGTACTGTGTCCGGTGCGGGAATTGCTGTGCCGAAACCGTCAGTCCCACGAAGATGCATATCAGAATACTATGTAGTTTGATGATTTTCATATTATCTGATAATGGTTATGGGTCCTTTAAACGTATTACCCTGCGCATCTTGAATTACATAATAATAGGTGGCCTGAGGCAGGGGATTCCCTTTCGACTGCCCATCCCAGTCGTTTTGATAGCTTTCGGAGGCGTAAACACTTTGTCCGCCCCGGCTATAAATGGTTACTTTTATAGGGAAAGTAATGCTCGGATTATTCACCAGCCAAACATCGTTAAAGCCATCACCGTTAGGGGTGAACAGGTTCATGATTTCGGTTCCTCCTCCCGAACTGCCTTTGTTTAAAGCTACAAACCTGAGGGTATTGCTGCATCCCTTGTTGTAAACGGTGGCATCGTAGATACCGGCAGTGGTGATCGAAATCGCCAATTCAGTTGATCCATCGTACCAAACCACACTATCATAATTGGCAGTCACATCAACCGACACAATCAACGTTGAGCCTTTTGCAAAATAGGTGGTATCATCATTGCCGATGAGGCTATCTCCTATGCGGAAGGCAAATTCGGGCAAACCGTAAATGGTTACTGGCTTTATGATCGAGTCGAAACATCCGATGTTGGTCCACACCTTCAATTGTACATCATAAGAACCCTGATTTACATAAAAGTTGGCCGTGTTTTGGATTACATCCGTTTTCCCATCACCAAATTGCCAAAACCATTGGTTTTCGATCCCGGTGGTTACTACAGTGAGGCTGGTAAAAAAAGTAGTTGTGTTTTGACAGGTGTTTTCATATTCAAAATCAACCCTGGGCAATGATCCAACAGGAACTGCATTGTATGTAGCATTCATAGGGCTGGCCATGAAATAAACCCGCATTCCAACCAGGTGATTGCCGCTGGTATCGAAGACGTGCTTCACGGTGTCTCCCTCGGCATCGTTAAACTGCCCGTCTGAATTAAGGTCCCACAAAATATAAGTAATGCTATCATTGGTAAGCGTGGTGTTGATCAAGGTGGTGATCCCTTTTTCACATACCGTGTCATAGGTAAAGGCTATATTGACAAAATAATTTACCTCTACTAAAAAGGATTTTCTGGTACTGCAACCCGACGCATTGGTTATTTCAACAGAGTAAGTGGTGTTGGTAGATGGACTTACCTCAATCTGTGGTTCGGTGCTCCCTGTATTCCAAAGAATGGTTGCGTCCGTTTCAACATCCACCCAAACAATGGTGTTGGTACCGGCATCAATAGTCAATGTATCATTCGAGGAACCCAATATCAGTGGAATTGGATTCACCACGACATAGGTAGTATCACGGAAAGTGGAATCGTTTTGGTCAATCATTTCAACCCAGTAAAATGTGTTTTCGATGGGGAGAACCTGAATACTTTGGGTAGTTGAATCATTTGACCAGAGATAGCTCTGCATGTTGTCTGCAGCTGTTAACACAAGGCTGTCACCAAAACAAATGGTGTCATGAAGAATACTATCAACCTGAATGAGAGGATTGACATTTAAGTGATTATCGAATTTTAACGAATAGTTATCTGCTTGACGAAGGTCAGTTATCGGGCTTTTAAGTTTTGTAATATCCGAATGAGGAATGGAAATAGCGGCACTCCTTTTCTCCATCACTTCAGCGTAAGATGCGTAAAAGCAGGTGATGACAAGGAGAACAGCAATACTTATTCCGGATTTATTCATGTGCATAGTACTCAACTATTTTCTGCAAAAGTTTTAGCTAGTAAAATTAGTGGAATATCAACGAACACAGCAGAGGTAGACAAATTAGTTTTTCACAATCTGTTGAAAAAACCGGGTAGGTATTTGACTGGATAGAGAAGCCCTCGATTTTTTAAAAAGATAGAGGTCTGGAAATTGGCGTCATTTCGAAATATTTCGGTGAAATAAAATAAAAAGCCATTGCACTTTTAAATTATTATTTATCTTTGCGCCTCCTTACGGGGAAATACTCCTCCTTAGCTCAGTTGGTTAGAGCATCTGACTGTTAATCAGAGGGTCTCAGGTTCAAGTCCTGAAGGGGGAGCATCAAAATAAGGAATCCGGTTATAGGCCGGATTTTTTTTTAGCAGGAAGAAATAACGGGTCCCAGGTTCACTCCGATGGCAATCGGAGGCAGGGGGAGCATTAAAATAAGGAATCCGGTTATTAGCCGGATTTTTTTTTAGCAGGAAGAAATAAGAGGGTCTCAGGTTCACTCCGATTGTTATCGGAGGCAGGGGGAGCAGGAAATCAAGGGGATTTGGTTGTAAAGCCGAATCCCTTTTTTTTGCTACTGAATTTCAGATCATGTTTTATA
>PCUL01000424.1:0-3518 GCA_002771745.1 Bacteroidetes bacterium CG18_big_fil_WC_8_21_14_2_50_41_14 | reverse complement strand
GCCTCCACAGGATTCCTTGCAGCCGCTCTCCAACTTTGCCAGCTTACAGTTAATACGGCAATTCCTAAAGCCAAAGCACCTGCTAACACAAAAATCCACCAGCTTAATGTAGTTTTGTAGGCGAAGTTTTCGAGCCATTTATCCATGATATACCAGGCAATCGGACATGCAATGACATAAGCTAAGGCTACCCACTTGAGAAAGTCTTTATTTAGCATGATGAGAATTTCGGATATTTTCGCTCCGTTTACTTTGCGGATGCCTATTTCCTTGGTTTTTTTGGATATGGTGTTCAATACCATTCCGAACAATCCCATGATGGTTAAAACAATGGCCAACAAGGAGAAGGCACTGATTAATTTAGCTTGATTTTGTTCCCTGACATAAAAATGGTTGATTTGCTCTTGAAGTGTAAAAATGGACACTACCTTATCAGGTGATATTTCTTTGAATAACTGGGTAATACTTGCTTTTATCTCTTCATCCGTTTCGCCCGTTGTTTTAATGGCAAAAAGACTCATTTTTTCCGGGTGCTGCTGAATGATAACCATTGGATTAATGAGGCTATGCATGGTATGTGCAGTAAAATCTTTCACAATACCCTGAATATGGAAACCATTGAAAATTTCTCCTGCTTTCAAATGATACATTATAGCTGCTGATTCGTTAAAGATAAACCTACGCTGATTTTCATTGTATTCTCCAAAAAAATCACCTTCTATCAGCTCAATATTTAATAGCTCAGCCATGCCTTTTCCCATAATTAAACCATCAAACACGATTTCCTCGTTATTCTCAGGATTTCTTAAGCGAATGGGTAAAGTCCAGTTGTATGGAGGAATAAATGATGATCCTGCTGTACTGATTACACCGGGCAACTGTTTAACATGGTTATCTATGACATTAAATTTTTGAGCAAGTTCAGGGGTGTTCAATTCACAAATCATCACGTTCTCAGGATTGATGGCTGTAAAGTTGGTTAAGGAATAATTGATTTGTTTTTTCAAGACAAGTACGCCAACTACCAGGATGATAAAAATGGCAAAATGGAAACTAAGAAATGAGTTACTCCATTGTTTTGTCTTTGGGAGGCTTGAGTTTCGTTTACTTAGAAGGAGTACAGGTGAAATTCTGGAAATTTTTATTCCGACAATAAAACCCGAAAATGATCCGGTTAGCAATGGTATGAGCGCTAGTAGCGGAATGGTGTACCAAACCGAGAGGATTTGACTGTCGAGATTGCGGCCTAATGTGCTGTTAATAAATTGCGTTCCCAGCATAATAACGAATATCGCCGGTATTAAGCTCAAAAATGAGATAATATTGGCCTCAAAAAGCATCTGATTGCGAATGGATGATGTGTAAGCACCCAACGCCTTTTTTACACCAAACTCCTTTAAACGTCCCTCCATTGTTACTTTGGTGAGAAAAATGTAGTTGAAAACGGAAATAATTAGAATGAAAAGGGCAATGGCTATATAATATTTCAACTCGTTGGCATTTCCCCGTCGTGAATAAATATCACTTATTTCTTCAGATTGTAAATACACATCAGTTGCTGCCTGCAAGCTAAAAGCTTGTTCTTTTTTCGATTCGGCTTCAAATTGAGTGCTGTATTTTTGAAGTTGTTCTGTTACATCTCTGGCATTTGATTTTGCATTTATTTTTAAGTAGGTAATACAAACATCTCTTTCCCAGCTTGTTTTGAATGTTCCAACTTCAGGCCCATATTCGCCTAGACGCTTTTTTTGCGTACCCAGGAATTCATCAATCAAATCGGTATGAGAAACGAAGTTTGGCCTCAAGGATGAATTGGATGGAAAATCCTTGAAAATTCCACAAACAGTCAGGTTGATAAATTCGTTGTTTAAACGTGTTTCCAACATCTTATTCATGGCGTCCCCATTTGGAAAGTATTTCCTCGCCATGGTTTCTGAAATGGCCACTTCGTTTCTTGATTCGGCGGTTTTTCCGATGACAAAGTCAATGCCTAAAAGGCTAAAAATAGAAGCATCGGCACATGCAAACCGTTCCTCTTCAATAATATCGGTTCCATTGAGGCGAATTTCAAACTCACTACTTTGATGATAACGAAAAAAGTCGTCGATTGATGGGATGTCATTTTTAGCAGTTTCTCCAAGAATGAATGGCGTAGTACTATTGGTGCCATGTATTATCCTATAAACCTGATCGTTTTCAGGGATATATCTATCAAAGGAGTTTTCATGCATATATAACATTAATATCAGGATAATCGACCCCAAACCAATACCCAGTCCCAGCATACTTACCAAGGATTGTACTTGGTTATTCAGGATGCTTTTTATTGCGATTTTTAAATTGATGTATAGCCTCATGGATTATTTTGGATTATTTTAATTTACTCATATCTCAACGATTCCACAGGATTTCTGCGGGCTGCCCTGTATGTAACCCAACTAACTGTGCTTAGTACAATAATCAAGGTAAGCAATCCTGAAATGGCAAAAACCCACCAACTGAGTGTTGTTTGATAGGCAAAACTCTCCAACCATCTGCTCATAGCGTAATAAGCTAAAGGAGTGGCAATGATAAAAGCAACGGCAATCCATTTTACAAATCCAATATTGAGCATTTGTATGATTTCGAAGACCTTAGCCCCATTTACTTTTCTTATACCAATTTCCTTAGTTTTACTTGTAATAATAAAAGTAGAAACCCCCAAGAGGCCCATACAAGCCAGCAGAATGGCAAGGGCAGCAAAGAAACCCATGAGTTGAAAAGTTTTGTAATCCTTTTGATATCGTTGCTCAAGTATGGTGTCCAGAAAACTAAATTCAATGACTTCATTTGGATAAAAACTTTGGCTTATATCTGTAATTGCCTTCATCGATCCTATTTTGTCAGATGGAATTACCTTAACAATCATATGGTAAACATCGGGGTAGTTAATTACAAAAACAGCAGGCTTAATTTTATTGTAAAGTGATTCAAAATGAATATCATCAATAACGCCTACTATTTTTCTGGTTGACTTCGGCCAGTTACATCTTAGTGATTGGCCAATGGGATTTCCTTGTATTTCGAGATATTTTACAGCCGCTTCATTTAGGATGATCGATTCGGCAACATCCGTTTTAAACTCCTCGGAGAATAGCCGGCCTTGCTTTGGTACAATGCCCAGGGTTTTAAAATAATCGAAGGTAACATGTACATAGGGGATGGCGCGCGATTCTGTTTGTCCTTCAGGCAATACACCTCCCTCATTACTAAGGGAACCTGAAGGTATTCTGCTGGCGACCGAAACACTGGAAACATAACTTTTGCTTAAAAGCTCATTTTTTAGGGTATTGTATTTTGTTTCGTCGCCAAAATCGAAAACAGCAGTAATTACGGCTTCTTTATCAAAACCAAGGTTTTTGGTTTCTAATAAATTAATCTGTCGAAACATAATGATAGCACAGGCAATGAGTGCTATGACGATGGTAAACTGAGTACCAATAAGTAGTTTTTTAATTTGAAAACCCGAACCACTTTTA
>PCUL01000375.1:14250-34529 GCA_002771745.1 Bacteroidetes bacterium CG18_big_fil_WC_8_21_14_2_50_41_14 | reverse complement strand
GGGATTTAACCGGCGAAGACCAGGCCATTTCTGAATACATGCGGGCACAACCCATTACCGAAGTATTTCTTAACCACGCTTTTTCGTTGATCGATCTCTCAGTAGAAAACTACCTGAAACGCGGATTCAACCACTTACAGGTTAACTTTGGATGTACCGGCGGCCGGCACAGGTCGGTGTATGGTGCCATACAAATGCAGCAGCACCTACAAAAAAAGTATCCTCAAGTAATTGTCTTGCTGAATCACCTCGAAATTAACAGACAAAGACATGATTAAAAAAGCGATGATATTGGCTGCCGGAACGGGTACCCGGCTTGGGCACCTCACACTGGACAAACCAAAAGCGCTGGTAGAAATTGCAGGTATGGCCATGCTCCACCGACTCATTGAGCGACTTAAAAAAGCAGGAATAGAGCAAATCATCATCAATGTGCATCACCACGCGCAGCAGATAAAACAGTACCTGGATTTACATAAGGGTTTTGGTTTGGACATCAGTTTTAGCGATGAATCCAATCAACTGCTTGACACGGGAGGTGCGCTGGTGGCAGCCCGTGAATTTTTCACCGGCAAAAACCCCATCCTCATCCATAACGCCGACATACTAACTGATGTTAATTTACACGATTTGTGGCAGTTTCACACGCGACATCTGGCAGAGGCCACACTGTTTGTCAGTAGACGGAATTCCGGCAGGGCATTGTTGTTTAACGATGAAAAACGGCTAACGGGCTGGGCCAACCTAAATACAAAAACGTATCGTTGGGTTGAAGGCGAGCAGAGGCAGTATCAAACACTTGCATACAACGGGGTTTGGTTTGCCGAGCCCAACTTTGTTCAACAAATCCCCTTTTCAGGTAAGTTTTCGATTATTGATGCCTGGTTGGCGATGGCCTTAAAACATAAGATAGTAGGGTTTGAAAATAATTCGGCTCATTGGTTTGATATGGGAACACCCGAAAAAATCGCTGACGCTGAAGAATTCCTAAAACAAGATCCCCAATGAAAAAATTCCTGGAAACAGTAGCACAGAAAATAATCAGTCTTAAAGAAGAATCGGCCAATACAGCAGTAATTGTCCCCAACAAACGTTCGGCTCTCTTCCTAAAGGACATCCTAAAACGTGAGCTCAAACAGGCCTTTTGGCTGCCTGAATTTTTTTCGTTGGATTCGTTTTTCCAACGGGCTTCCGGATTTTCAAGTGCTGACCCGTTCAACATTGCACTCGAGCTCTATTTTATACATAAAAATATTGCCAAAAAAAACCATCGCCCTCTGGAAGATTTTCTTTCATGGTCCTCAATCATCATTTCCGATTTTAATGACGTGGATTTAAACATGGCTGATGCTGAGAAACTTTTCCATCACTTATCGGCCAACAAAGCCATTCAGGAATGGAACCTGGACGGAAGTCCCCTGACTGAAATGCAAGTCAATTACCTCAACTTTTACCGCTCCTTATGGGATTATTATCAGCAGTTGCGATTGGTTCTTTTAAACGAAAAGCAAGGCTATCCGGGACTTATTTACCGATATCTCGCCGAGAATTTCGATGACCTGCAACATGAATGGCACTGGAGGCATTTCGTGGTGGCCGGAATGAATGCGCTTTCACCTGCTGAAACCTACATCTTCAAAAAGCTGAATCAAACTTTTGACGTCACCTTTGTGTGGGATGTGGACACCTATTATTATACAGGGTCATCAAAACAACCCGAAAATCCTGAACCGGGAAGGTTTATCCATCACGCGATCAATCAGTTAAACCTGACTCCTCCTGAACCAATCGACAACTTGCTCACAACGGACAAAAAAGAATTGGAAATCATTGGGATTCAGGGAGAGATTGCTCAGACAAAGTACGCAGCTGAATGGATTAAAACGCGAATTGAGAAAATAGAAACCGAAAGAAAGCTTCAAAATGGAGCTCCTCAAGATGAGGATCCCCTGAAAGAAATCGCCATTGTACTGGCAGACGAAAATTTACTGATTCCACTTCTAAATGCATTGCCCCCCGTATTTGATCTGGACCATCAGGAAAAGAAGTACAACATCACCATGGGTTATCCACTGAAAAACAGTCAGTTTGAATTGGTACTTCATCAATGGGTCAAAATACTCAACCAGTTGGAACAATCTAAAGAAGCGATCTTGTCGTTGCATTTATTGGATTTTCTTCAAAACCCGATACTTCAATCCGTATTGAACAATGAACATCCCGGGTTTACCAAATTCCTGGTACATGAATTAACATCAGGAAATCTGAATTCTATCACCAGAGATGAATTATCCAAAATAATAATCAATCAACCAGCTAAAACAGTTGAACAATTAATCCGTTTAATTACCAGATGTGATGGACCTGAGTTAATTAACCGGTATCACCAGCTGCTGATAAATTATCAATCGATCGTGATTGGAAACAAAACCACCACTTCATTGGAACAGAACCAATTGTTGCAGGCTATCCAGGTCACCACGACACTCAAACGCAAAATAGAGCAATCGAAGGAACGATTTACCTTTAAAGCCGCCCTCAAAGTGTTGTTGCAATTCATAAAAAAAACCCAGGTGCACCTGATCGGACAGCCTCTGGAAGGAATTCAGGTGATGGGGCTCCTCGAAACCAGGAACCTTGATTTTGAAAATATTTTGGTTTTGTCGGCCAACGAAGGTTCGCTTCCGGCCAACAATCAAATGGAGTCATTTATCCCATTCGATGTTCGTCACCAGTTTAGCCTGCCACTGCCAAAAGACAGCCAGGATGTGACCGCCTATCATTTTTACAGGCTGCTACAACGTTCAAAACATGCGACTTTTCTATACAATTCCAGCACTGTAGGACTGGGTTCAAATGATATAAGCCGCTTTTTGCTCCAGTTAGAAACCGAATTGGTTCCATTAAACCCATCTATCCAGTTTAGCTCAAAACAGTTAACCCTTCCTGTATTTACCCAAAACCACAACCATAAAATCGTGGTGGAGAAAACAGAAATCCCCATGGCGAAACTTTTTTTTGTGGCCGAAAAAGGATTGTCGCCTTCTGCAATTAATGCCTATATTCAATGCCCGCTTCGCTTCTATTTCAGATATATACTCGAAATTGATCCTCCCGAAACAATGGAGCAATCAATGGAAAGCAACACCTTTGGGACCATTGTTCATGGTGTACTTGAACAAATTTACATGCCATTTGTAAACAAATTGATAGAACCTTCCTTGTTGCGTCAACGCCTGAACGAAATCAACCGACTTATCGAGGAGGAATACCGGAAACTTTATAAAGGTAAATCGCCAATCAGGGGTAAAAACCTGTTGATGATGCAGGTAACAAAAAAAATGATCAGGCAAACCATTTTGGACGATTGCGATTCACTGGAAGCCGATCCCCGAATCCTGCTCGGAATTGAAGATACCATATCAACTTCTATCAGCACCCAATATGGCAACGTTCACCTGAAGGGAAAGATGGACCGGGTCGACATTAAACAAAAGGAAGGCGAGATCAGAATTATCGACTATAAAACCGGTAGTGTTTTAGAAAAAGACCTGAATATTAAGGAGATTGAGCAACTGACTTCAAGTCCCGACTACCCTAAGGCATTTCAATTGATGCTGTATGCATTGATGTACCACGAGAATCATCGCGAAAATCAGCATCTTACCGTAGGAAATATCAGCCTGCGAAATCACTCACAGGGATTTATATTCCCCAAATTTACTGACAACTCTACTATCATCGACTCTTTGGGCGATTTTAAAACGAGCCTGATCCTGCTGATTGAAAACATGCTCGACCAACACCAGGCTTTTATCCAAACCGAAAACATTGACCTTTGCACATTTTGTGATTACAGGCAAATTTGCAATAGAACCTAACCTGACAATTTTATATATGCAACCATATGAGCAAATTGATTTAAGCATGTTAATAATCAAAAAAAACAAGGTCAAATACCATCGGACATTTTTTGACAGTCAATAGATTTCAATTGTCTTTAAAAAAAACTATTTTTGCTAGTCTATAATTTGATAGCTCATTTTTATTAATTCTTATTTATGGATCAAAGTCAATTTAAGATTCTATTGGTTGACGACCGACCGGAGAACCTGATCACCCTCGAGGGTATTCTTGAAAGTCCCGAATTAGTCATTTATACGGCTGGCTCCGGTAATGAAGCGCTCGGGCTGCTACTTGAGCACAACTTCGCGCTGGTACTCATGGACGTACAGATGCCTGGGATGGACGGTTTTGAAACGGCTGAAATTATGCGGGCCAACGATCGCACCAAACATGTCCCCATTATTTTTGTTACTGCCATTAACAAGCAGCGCAAACATATTTTCCAGGGATACCAGTCGGGAGCTGTAGATTATCTTTATAAACCTTTGGATCTTGAAATCTTAAAAAACAAAATTAAAGCTTTTGTTGAGTTTTTCAGGCACCGACAAGCGCTGGAAGAAACCACCCGAAAACTTGAAAGAACTGTGGAAGAGCTAAAATCTGCCAAATCCCAAGCCGAGCAAGCCACGGTCACGAAAAGTATGTTCCTCGCCTCCATGAGCCATGAAATACGCACTCCCCTCAACGGTATTATTGGCATGGCCGATCTGGGGCTGATGGATGACGACCTGAGTGTTTTGCAAAAAGAACGACTTGACGACATCAAGAACTCAGGAGAAACCTTGCTCGACATCATCAATGACATTCTTGATATTTCAAAAGTTGAAGCCGACAAACTCGAACTAGAGGAAATTGAATTCAGCCTGCGTGATTTGGTTGAAAAAATCTTCAACACCATCAGCATAAAAGCACTCGAAGAAAACAACGAGCTTATTTGTGACATCGACAACGACATACCTGATGTCATCATTGGCGATCCACTCAGGTTAAGGCAAATATTACTCAATCTGTTAAACAATGCCGTAAAATTCACCAAGGAAGGTACCGTGAGTTTAGAAATCAACCTCATCGACAATGTTGAGGAGCAATTGCGCCTCGAATTTAAAGTAAAAGATACCGGAATTGGAATTAGTGAAGAGGCGATGGGCCTTTTGTTTAAAACATACAGTCAGGCAGAGGCTTCAACAACAAGAACACATGGAGGGACAGGCCTGGGACTTAACATCTCCCAAAAGCTGGTTTCGCTGATGGGAGGAAGGATTACCGCTGAAAGCGAGAAAGGCAAAG
Organism: Bacteroidetes bacterium CG18_big_fil_WC_8_21_14_2_50_41_14; assembly: GCA_002771745.1. GTDB lineage: Bacteria > Bacteroidota > Bacteroidia > Bacteroidales > F082 > UBA6244. Next base: position 29,336 of record PCUL01000375.1, on the reverse strand, counting down.
GCAGTACTTTCAAATTTTCACTCAATTTAATTATGGGTACTAATGAAAGAGATTGTAAAAGCACCCCATTAAACCCACCCCTTGATCAGCAGAACATTCTCATTATCGACGACCACATCAACGCCGGAAAAGTACTATGTAAAATTTTTGATGGATGCAGTGTTCCCAATACCTTTGTTAGTTCTATCGAGGAAGCCATTCCTCTGATTGAAAAAAACAACTACACTGTTATTTTTGTTGATTTCGATCTGGGAAAACTTACCGGGGACCAAATTGCCGAAAGGCTCACCACCACTTTCCCTGAAAAGAACCTCAATCTGGTATTTCTCTCAAAGGTTAAAGCATCCATTCAGGTAGATAAACTTAGGAAAACAGAAAAATATGACTTTATCACCAAGCCTGTTTTACAAACAAAAATCATGGCCTTGTTCGAGAAGCAGTTTGGAACAATTAAACCAGGCAAAGAAAAATCCGAACACAAGACAAATAAAGAAACAGCGAAATCAGAGTCTGGTCCACTTCACATCTTAGTAGCCGAAGATCAGATTATTAATAGGAAAATTGTAATGCAACTGCTCGCGAAAAAGGGATGGAAAGTAACGCTTGTAGAAAATGGGCGGGAAGCATTAAATGCTTATATTGAAGATGCAAAAAGCTTTAACATCATACTCATGGACGTACAAATGCCTGAGATGGATGGCTACACTTCAACTGAAAAGATCAGGGAATATGAGCATATCAATGGCGGACATGCGCCCATCGTGGCTATGACTGCCTTTGCCATGGTCGGTGATAAGGAAAAATGCCTGGCTTCGGGAATGGATTCTTATATTTCAAAACCCATTAGCCCTAACGAGCTGTATTCTACCGTTATAAAGTACGCAAAATAACCTAAATAATAATGCAGTCATGCCTATCCAACCATAGCCCATGAAAAAAAACGACTTTGTAAACTATAACGAAGCTTCATCCTGGGAAAAGCTCAGAAATTCAATCAGCTCTTGGCGATATATTGGCGTTGGGAAATCGCTGCTGCTTTGGTTTCTGGCCATTTCATTGGTTCCATTGGTCATGTTGAGTTACATCAATTATCTGGTTGCTTACCAAGGTCTTACCATTGTTGGCGACAAATCATTAAGTTCTACGTCACAACTCAGGTTAAAATACATCAACACCTATTTCATTAGTACTGTCGATTTGCTCGAAATTACCAGCTCATCGCCCTCAAATCTACAGGTTTTTCAAGAACTCGAAAATAAGTACACCAAAAGCGGGCTGCCGGCAGCAGAGTTTGTCAAAACATCCCAATACCTTGAAATCGCATCAGAACTGCGTAATGAATTTGAAAAACCATTACAAGAAAACGATATTTATAATTTTCTTTTCATTGATCAATCAGGCAACGTACTGTTTTCAGTAAGAAGCGAAAGTATTTTAGGGAAGAACCTCTATGAGGACGGGTTGGGTAACAGCTTATTGAGCCAAACTGCGCGGAAATCGTTTGAAACAGGTGATATTTTGTTCAGCGACATCGAAGTGTTTAAACCGAGTTATCAAACCATCTCCGGTTTCTTCACCATGCCTGTAAAAACAGCTCAGGGAGAAAATATAGGCATCATTGCCCTGCAAATCACCATGGATGGTATCAACCGCATGATACAACAGGAGTCCGGGTATGGCGAAACGGGTCAGGCCTATCTGATTGGTAAAGATTTATATCTGCGTTCCACCACGCGGTTTGGAGACGAATCGGAGATACTCAATAAAAAAGTGGAAAATGACAAAACCAGATCATGGAAAGACTACCTGCTTCATAGAGATGATATCAATTACTTGAAAAACAAAGAATTAGATGAAGAAAAGGTTTCAAATTATAATTCCGACAATCATGGAAAATATGTAATTGGCATCTATCGCAACATCGATATGCTGGAACCTTATGGTGTAAATTGGGCACTCGTTGAAGAAATAGAACACACTGAGTCCTTCGCCAACGCCCGCAAACTATCGGATATTGCCAAGATTTCGCTTATCATTACCATTCTGGTTGTTTTACTCATCGCATTGCTGGTTACCAGGTGGTTCGTTAATCCCATCAAACAACTTTCATCCTGGGGAAAAGAGGTTGCCATCGGTAAGTTGGACAGTAAAAGTATTAAAGCCCCAAAAAATGAGGTGGGCGAGATGCGCAATACCTTCAACAGGTTGGTGACTTCGCTTAATTCGTATGCCAATGTAGCCAGATTGATGGCTAAAGGAGACTACAGCGAAAAAGTAGAAACCCGAAGTCCCGAGGATGTGCTTGGACATTCCATCAACCAAATGATTGAAAGTCTGCGTTCGGTAGTTGATCAGGCCCACCAGATAGCAAAGGGAGACTATTCAGCCATCATTACACCAAGAAGTGAAAATGATACCCTGGGCAAGGCTTTGTTTAAAATGACCGAAACCTTAAGGGAGAATGCCATTGAAATGCAAAGGGAAAACTGGCTTAAAACAGGGATTAACAATTTAGATAGCCAGCTAAAGGGTCACCAGTCGATGGAGAGCCTGACACAGTCCATGATCAGTTTTTTCTGTGAATACCTTGATGCCCAAATCGGCTTGTGTTATCTGCTCGAGCGAAACCAGTTAAAACTTTCTTCCAGCTATGCCATCAAAGACGTAGACAAAATAAAAGTCCTGACATTTAATCCGGGCGAAGGCATTGTGGGCCAGGTATTTTTAGAAAAAAAACGACTGGTGATATCTGATCAACACTACGAAAGCACACCCGTGTTTAATTTTGGCGTTGGCGAAACCATACCCCGATACCTGGTGATCGTTCCATTTACCAGAAACGATGAAACCGTTGGTGTAATGCAACTCGGTATGATCAACAAACCATCGGACGACCAGCTGCGATTTATCGATACGGCCATCAACGACACCACCTTAGCTATTGTCACCCTGCGATCGCACCTGCGCGTACTGGAACTGCTGACACGCACCCAGGAACAAGCACATGAACTCGAGGTCCAGCAAGAAGAACTCAGGCAAGCCAACGAAGAACTTCAAGAGCAGACCAATGCGCTTAAGGTTTCGGAAGAGCACCTGCAAGAACAACAGGAAGAGCTACGCGTAACCAATGAAGAACTTGAAGAAAGAACAAGAGCACTTGAAATTCAGCGTGATGCCATTAAAATTAAGAATAAAGAACTCGAGAATGCCCGAAAGGACATTGAGTTAAAAGCCCATGACCTGGAGTTGGCCAGCACCTATAAATCTGAATTCCTGGCCAATATGTCTCATGAATTGCGCACACCACTCAACAGCATCATTGTTTTGTCGCAACTCATGGCCGAAAACCGCAAAAAACATTTGGACGATAAAGAGCTGCAATTTTCACAAACTATTCATTCATCCGGAAACGACTTGCTTAATTTAATCAACGACATTCTCGACCTGTCGAAGGTGGAATCAGGGAAAATAGAGGTGAACCTGGAAAGGTGTTATCTAAATGATTTAAAAGTATTTGTCGCAGACTCGTTTGAAGAACTCATGAATACAAAAGGCCTGAGATTGGGGCTTCAACTGGATGAAAACCTCCCTGAATACATTACCTCAGATGTACAACGGATACAACAGATCGTTAAAAACTTATTCTCCAATGCCATCAAATTTACCGAGAAAGGTGAAATCAGACTCATCATCAGCAAACCTGCCGATTCGGTTAAATTCAGTAATACTTTACTCAAGCCTGATAACTCCATTGCCATCTCGGTTCAAGACACGGGTATCGGCATTCCTTCTGAAAAGCAAGAATTGATTTTCGAGGCTTTTAAACAAGCTGATGGAACTACCAGCCGACGCTATGGAGGCACCGGATTGGGTTTAAGTATTTCAAAAAATTTCGCAAAACTATTGGGAGGCGAAATGCAGTTATCAAGCAAAGACGGTGAGGGCTCAACATTTACCTTGTATCTGCCATTCGAGTTGGTTTTAAGCGAACATAATCCTGATGTGGAAATCAATGTGAATGAGGAAAATTCTTCAGAAATGGAGAACAATACCCTTGAGGAACCTGAAAGTGACCAACCCGACATTACACCACAAATTCAACAAGTAAACGATGACAGGAATACACTCTTTGAAAAAGACAGGGTGATTCTTATCATCGAGGATGATGAGAATTTTGCTTCCGTCCTGTTAACCCTTGCCCACGATCACAAGTTTAAAGCACTCATCGCACTGGATGGCGAAACAGGCCTCTATTTAGCCGATTATCATCGCCCCAGCGCCATCATTCTCGATATCGGTTTGCCGGGAATGGATGGTTACCAGGTGATGAAAAAACTGAAAATCAATCCCAAGACACGGCATATACCCGTGCATTTTATTTCTGCATCCGATCGCAACATCAACGCTTTAAAAATGGGAGCCATCGGTTTTCTCACAAAACCGGTGGCAAAAGAGGCCATTGATGCAGTTTTCAATAAAATTGAGGTATTGATCTCAAAACCTGTGAAAAGACTTTTGATTGTTGAAGATGAAGAAATCATGCGTGTCAGCATCATCAACCTGATGAAAGGCGACAACATCGACATCATTGATGTTCCTACCGGAAAAGATGCCATTGAGCACCTGAAAAAGGAAAGCTTCGACTGTATGATCCTTGATCTGGGTCTCGCGGACATGACTGGGTTTGACCTCCTGGACATCATCACCGAACAACAAATAGCACCCAATCTGCCTGTTGTAATTTATACCGGGCGCGAGTTGACGAAAGATGAAAACGATTTGCTCCTGAGTCATTCTCAAACCATCATACTAAAAGGTGCCCATTCGTTCGAGCGCCTGTTGGCCGAGACAACGCTATTTCTGCATCAGGTTGAATCGAAATTGCCACAGAAAAAAAAGGACATGATTGAGCCTTTCCACGGTAAGGACAATGTGTTGGAAGGCAAAACCATTTTAGTTGTTGACGATGACATGCGCAATGTTTTTGCCATTACCAGCCTACTCGAAAGCTACCAGGCCAAGGTGGTTATTGGTAAAAATGGACGTGAAGGAATTGAAAAATTGAAGTCTACACCCAATGTAGATCTGATTCTGATGGACATCATGATGCCGGAGATGGATGGTTATGAAGCCATGAAGGCCATCAGGAAAGAAAAAGAGTATAAAAAACTGCCCATTATTGCCCTGACTGCAAAAGCCATGAAAGAAGACAGGGATAAATGTTTGGCCGCGGGAGCAAACGAATATCTTTCAAAACCTGTTGAAAAAGACAAATTGATTTCGTTGTTACGTGTATGGTTGTATTAATCGAAAAATCATCATCATGATCTCTTTTAAGCTCAGAATTATATAAGGTGTTAACAAATTAAGATGTCATTTCATCTTTACTAATTACCGAACGGACTAAATGAATAACCTCTCTGACGATACTAACCAAACGATCAATATCGAAATTGATTTAATACTGGATGCCATATTTCAAAAATACGGGTATGATTTTAGGAATTACAGCCGGGCACACGTAAAAAGAAGGCTTCTGCACCGACTTGCCGGGTCTCACTTGAAAAGTTTATCGCAGATGCAACACGAAGTGCTTTATGACCCCTCATTTTTTCAGGAAATACTTAAAGATTTATCGATCAATGTGACAGAAATGTTTCGCGATCCCAAGTTTTATCTCGCCCTACGGACGGAAATAATCCCGCTTTTAAAAACCTATCCATTCATCAAGGTTTGGCATGCAGGATGCTCTACCGGAGAAGAAGTATACTCGTTTGCCATTGTTTTAAAAGAAGAAGGCCTGTACGACCGCGTTCAAATTTATGCTACTGATTTTAATCGCAGTGTACTGGATATTGCAAAGAAAGGAATTTACCCCATTAACCGCATCAAGGAGTTTACCGCTAACTATCAACAGGCAGGAGGAAAACAGTCTTTTTCTGATTACTATATGGCCGACTACAATTCGGTGATTTTCGATCAGTCACTTAAAAAAAATATTGTTTTTGCCGAACACAACCTGGTAACCGACAGCGTGTTTGCTGAAGTTAATATTATCATTTGCCGCAATGTGTTGATTTATTTTAACCGCGAACTTCAAAACAAGGTATTTACCCTATTTACCGAAAGCCTGATTAACGGAGGGTTTTTATGCCTGGGTTCCAAAGAAACTCTTCAGTTTTCGCAAAACGCGGGATTATACGATGTGCTAAACGCCTATGAAAAACTCTATAAAAAGCGCATTATATAATTCACTTGTACCAGTATTTCTGCTGAATATCTAAAAAAATGAACTACAAAGCCATCGTAATCGGAGCCTCAACCGGAGGGTTTTACGCCCTCAAACGGCTTATTACGGCTCTCCCCGATGGTTTTGAGTTTCCCATACTCATTGTGCAACACATCAGCCCTAATTCTGATAATTTTATGGCCAAATACCTGAATGGTATTTCAAAATTGACGGTAAAAGAGGCCGATGAAAAAGAAGCAATCCTGCCGGGAACAGTCTATATCGCCCCTCCCAATTATCACATGCTTGTCGAAGAAGATTTTACTATCGGACTTAGCACCGAAGAAAAGATACGATACGCCCGTCCATCCATCGATGTGCTATTTGAATCAGCCGTTTACGCGTATGGAAATCAATTAATTGGAATTGTCCTCACAGGCGCTAACAATGATGGATCTGAAGGATTGCTGGCCATTAAAAAAGCAGGTGGTTTAACCATTGTGCAAACACCCGGACAAGCTGAGGCTGATATGATGCCACAATCGGCCATCGACCTGGCAAAACCTGACCACATCCTACCAATTGAAGGTATTGCAGCACTTTTAACCACTCTGAACAGTAATCAAAAAAATAGCATCACCTCCTGATTTTTAATGACGCGGGTTCCCCACTTGTTAGCACAATCATGCAAGAGTTTGAAAAGGATCATCCCGAAACCTGATTAAATCATTTCAAATCTGTATTTTTGCACCCCTTAACACGCGTATGCATGTATTTTCAGCATCCTGAATTTTTAACCGGACTCCTTGCCTTGCTCATACCACTGGCTATTCACCTGTTTAATTTCAGGCGACATAAAAAGGTATATTTCAGTCAGGTAAAACTGCTCAAACAAGTTACCACGGAAACAAAAAAACAACGTAACATACTACATATCATAGTACTGGTATTGAGGATGCTGGCTATTTTTTTCATTGTAATGCTACTTGCTAAGCCGGTTTTTGAATCAGCAGATAAACAAAAACCACCTGTTTCAGGAGAAAAATCTTTGTACATCGACAATTCATTCAGCATGATGTCGGAAGGAAACCGGGGCCGGCTGTTTAATAACGCCATTCACGATGCGCTTGCCCTGGTAACTGGTTCTGCCCAGGATGAACGGTTTACGGTAAGGGAAAATGTTTCAGGTAACTCGTTCAGTAAAAGCCTTAGCAGGGACGAAGCCGCACAGAAAATTGCGGAAATACAAATTTCGCCGGTGGTTAAGTCCCTTTCAGAAATGCTGCTGTCTGGTACTAAATATAAAACCAAGGAACCTGGTTACCGTCAATGGCTGATTTTTTCTGATTTTCAAAAAAGCACAGCCGATATCCAGCTTCTCCCTGCCGATAGCAACATCAGCTATTTGTTTTTCCCTCTTCTGAATACCCGCACAAACAACCTGGTGGTCGACAGCATGTGGTTCGCCGAACCCTTGCTCATCCCGGGACGTAAAAGCACTTGTTGGATCCGCTTACAAAATAATTCCACAAGTGATTACGAAAAAATCCCGGTGATCCTCATCGTCAACGGCCAACAAAAAGCAGTAGCCGGTGTCGATTTACCTGCCAATACCTCCATCGACATGAGCATGAGCTATACCCCGGAAAGTGCCGGCTGGAAATACGGTGAAGTAAAAATCGAAGATTATCCCATCACTTTTGATGATCAACTTTTCTTTACCATCAATGTAGTGCCTCATATCAATATCCTGGCCATCAGCAACGATGGAAATTCACCCAGTCTCCGTCAATTGTTTGGAAGCGATAGTTTGTTTGCCTTGCGGCAGGAATCGGCTCAACACATCAACTACAACAGGTTTAACCAATACAACCTGATCATTCTTAATAGTTTAAAAGAGATTACCACCGGATTAAGCACGCAGCTGATTCAATTTATGGATCATGGTGGCCATGTGCTGTTGATTTCGGGCAATAACCTCGCCGAAAGTGATCTCCTCAGGGAAACACAATCAGGACGCATTGCTAATTTAGATACAGCCAAAACAAGGGTGTCGGCCATCAAACAAACCAGTGAGTTGTTTAAAAACAGCATTGGCTCCATCCCAAAGAATGCCGACCTGCCTGTCATACTTCAACATACACGGTATGTTTTTCCTGTGCAAGCAGGCGTAGAATCGCTGGTGACCCTGCTCAATGGCGATGATTTACTCGCGCGCAAACGCATAGGCAAAGGCCGGTTGTATCTGTTGTCATCAGGACTGAACAACACAGATGGAAACCTATCGGCCAACTTGCTGTTTGTCCCCATCATGGCCGGCATTGCCTCACAGTCAGGATCTCCCGCCAGGCTTTTCTATACGGTAGGTAATGATGAACACCTGAACCTTCAACTCACTAACAACATCGTGGGCGAACGACCAGTTACTATTTCAAAATCAGAAAGTGATGAAATGTTCATTCCGGAACAATTGGTTCAAAAGGGTCAATTGCAGCTTTCACTTTATGGGAATATTCAAACCTCTGGTTACTATAACCTGATGCTAAACGACAGCATTTTGTCGGCCATGGCCTTTAATTACAGCCGCAACGAATCGGATTTAAGATGTTACACCCCTCAACAAATCGATAGTCTTTGTCAGGTGGCAAAAATACCAGATTACAGGATTGTTGAATTAAACGATACCGGCTACACAGAAGTTATCAACGCCTTGCAGAAAGAAAGCCCCATTTGGAAGCTATTTATTATCTTCGCACTTTTAGCTTTATTGGCCGAAGGATTGTTGTTGCGATTGAGAAAATAGAACAGAAAAATCACTCCGGAGTAATTAATAAGGCCATGCCAGCAAAAGCTGAAGACACAAAAGTAGAAAAGTAAAATGACGAGAGTCGATGAGTGAGCTAGAAGAAATTAACGAAGAGGAAAAAGCCAACCAGCTAAGTAACGAAGAAGGACACCGCACTACCCACTTAACGGGCATGTACGAAAATTGGTTTTTGGATTATGCTTCCTATGTAATCCTCGAACGTGCCGTGCCAGAGATCGATGACGGGTTAAAACCGGTGCAACGACGTATACTACATGCCATGAGCCGCTTGGATGATGGCCGATACAACAAGGTAGCCAATATCATTGGGCACACCATGCAGTTCCACCCACATGGCGATGCTTCCATCGGTGATGCATTGGTACAACTGGGGCAAAAGGAACTGCTGATCGACATGCAGGGAAACTGGGGAAACACCCTGACTGGTGACCAGGCTGCCGCTCCCCGTTATATCGAAGCCAGACTTTCGAAATTTGCCAAAGAAGTTGTGTTCAATCCCAAGACCACCCAATGGAAACCTTCGTACGATGGCCGAAACAAAGAACCTGTTGTCCTTCCGGTGAAATTCCCACTCTTGCTGGCTCAGGGTGTTGAAGGCATCGCGGTGGGATTGGCATCGAAAATATTACCTCACAACTTTAACGAACTGATTGATGCTTCAATCGCCTTTCTCCAGGGTAAAGAATTCGAGATACTGCCCGATTTCCTGACAGGTGGCATGGCTGACGTTTCAAAATACAACGAAGGATTGAGGGGAGGAAAAGTCCGCATCAGGGCTAAAATAGCCCAAATCGACAAAAAAACACTGGTCATAAAGGAAATTCCTTTCTCCACTACCACCGCCACTTTAATCGAATCAATTGTCGCCGCCAACGATAAAGGAAAGATCAAGATCCGGAAAATTGACGACAACACCGCCGAGGATGTAGAAATTGTGATTCATCTGGCCAACAATGTTTCGCCCGACCAAACCATCGATGCACTGTACGCCTTCACCAACTGTGAGGTCTCCATCTCACCTAATAACTGTGTGATTAAGAATGATAAACCCATGTTTATCAGCGTAAATGAAATCCTGATCAACGATACCAACCTCACGGTTAAATTGTTGAAAACAGAACTCGAAATCAGGATGGACGAACTGGAAGATCAATGGCACAATTCTTCACTGGAAAAAATATTCATCGAGAACCGCATCTATCTCTCCATCGAAGATTGCGAAACCTGGGAAAGCGTGCTTACCACCATCGACGAAGAACTTAACCCCTATAAATCACTATTAAAACGCCCGGTAGAGGAGGACGATTTACTTCGCCTGACCGAAATAAAAATCAAACGCATCTCCAAATACAATTCGTTTAAAGCTGACGAAACAATTTCGACCATCGAAGCTGAGATGGAGGAAGTAAGAAACCACCTCGATCACCTGATTGAATTTGCCATCAATTATTTCCGCCAGATTAAAAAGAAATATGGCAAAGGTCGTGAACGCAGAACCGAAATCCGCAACTTCGATACCATCAACGCCAGCAATGTAGCAGTAGCCAACGAGAAACTGTATGTAGATCGTGTAAATGGATTTGTGGGCACTTCTTTGAAAAAAGATGAGTTCGTTACCGACTGTTCCGACATTGATGACATGATCATACTGCGTGAAAATGGCACCTGTATCGTGTGCAAAGTAGCGCCAAAAGTGTTCGTCGGACAAGACATCATCCATGTAGATGTATTCAAAAGAAATAACGACCGCACCATCTACAACATGGTATACCGCGATGGAAAACTGGGCAATTACTACGTGAAACGTTTTGCCGTAGTGGGGATTACCCGTGACAAAGAATATGACCTCACCAGTGGCAGCGAAGAATCCAAGGTAGTTTACTTAACCGCCAATCCCAATGGGGAGGCTGAAATAGTTAAAGTTTCGCTCAGGCCCCGACCCAAGCTAAAAAAACTGCATTTTGATTTTGAATTCAGTAGTTTAGCCATCAAAGGACGAAGTTCACGAGGAAACCTGCTCACAAAAAACGCCATCAAATCCATTACCCAACGCGAAGGAGGTGTTTCAACACTGGGAGCACTCAACATTTGGTACGATGATTCGGTGAGGAGGCTGAATAGTGATGAACGCGGGGTTTTTATCGGTGCCTTTACAGGAGACGAAAAAATCCTCACTATCCTGTCAACGGGAGAGTTTAAACTCACGGGTTACGATCAGTCAACCCATTTCGATGATGAAATGATATCGATCACAAAATTTGACCCTGACACGGTCATTAGTGCCATTTATTACGATGGGGAACAAGGCAAATATTTTGTAAAACGTTTTCAGGTACCTGATAACAGCAGCGTTAATAAACCATTTTTATTTATCAGTGAAGGCAAGGGCTCCAAGTTGACTAAAATTTCGTTGGATTATTTACCCCGCCTTTCGTTTGAGGTAAAAAAAGACAATACCGACCATTTTGAATATGAAGTGGTTCCTTTGGCTGATTTTATCGCTGTTAAAAGCTTTAAGGCCAAAGGAAAACGACTCTCCAACTATACCCTTAAATCCATCAAACTCATCGACCCAATTCCGTATACACCTCCTGAAACTGAAGAAGACGAGAATGGGGTTTTCGGGACGGAGGAAGACCTGGTTGATGAGTTGGAAATTGACCCGACAGAACCCACAGATACAAGGGATGAAGATATTCCAAATATGGACAATGACAAATTTAAGGAAGAACGCGATACACCACCAACAGCCGCTCCAAAGCCTCCCCTCCCACGAAAGAGACGTCCGGAAGATGAGCCACCGCAGTTGGAACTGGAGTTTTAAGAAAATTTAACCTACAGGATTAAGAAACAAGCACAGTTGAACCAATCAAAGTATGACGATTTAAGATTAACTTGGGATATGGGTAATGGAACAATGGAATAATAGAGTGTTGGGATGAACTAACTCACCCAAACACTCCATTACTCCAAAAAGAAATTCCACTTCATAACCAGAATCAGAGAAGCTGGGTTTTAAATAAACTACGGGGATTTTTAATTAATTACGAACTACTTAACTCGCAGCCAACCATTTCGTTTTTATGGCTGTTTTAATTAGGTGTTCCCACTTTTCAATCAAAAGAAGCTCACCGCCAAAAGCCGCGTTCCTGTCTACATGATAGAATTCGATCGTTTTTTCCGGAATCTTCGGGTTTGAATAAGTGAATCTCAATTCAAGCCGATCGATCACTTTACTGCTGCCATTGTCGGTTTTCACGGTCCTGCCTATGTTGATTACCTTACAGCTTTCAATGTCCGACAGGTTAATCAGCACGCTTTGTTCATCGCTTTCTTGTTTATTTAGATAAAAAAGCTTTTTAGCTTCGCCATCAAGTCCGATGAAATTGGTATCGTTCCAAACATCACTTAACGTGATTTTTAGCTGATGCTGTTCAGCCAGTTCAAGAAAGTTGTTTAATGATTTCTTCTTTTTGCTTTTTGCTGCCATGGCCGACCATACTATCGGGATGATAATTGCCAACACAAAGCCAAGTCCTATAAATGATGATGCTAAATCCATTTTGCTTATTATTTAATGTATAATGATGATAAAACCGTAAAACAGCATGATAGAATCAGTTTACGGCACGAGAAAAATATTTTATTGATCACATCAATAAAACTCAATAAAAGCAAAGTAGTTTACCAAAAATAATGGAAGGGATAAATTTGCTCGCGGATGGTTAACCCGGGCAGGATTTGAATTGAACAAACCAGATAATGCCTGACAACATCCACCATCTTAAGGTCAAAGATGAGGGTGTTAACAGAAAAATCGTTTGATTGATTTTTAAAGGTGGGTATGGGCAGGTTGACAATGGACGTAACCATGTTCACACTTACTACAGGCACACAGAAAAGATCGAATGTGTTGCCCGAAAAAAACGAAAAAACCGATTCGCTTTGAGTATTTTGTAATGAAGAATGAAACAGGGTATCCTGTGAATTAACAACCAACCCTTGATACCACAGGATCGCGAGAAGTAGAAATCCAACTATTTTCAACCTGATTTTCATGGCGCAAATATACATTGGATTTGATCACTTTGTTAGGTTATTTTAGTTTTAATCTAGAATCCTGGCAAAGTTAATAATCATACCTTTACAAACTATTTATCCATTGCAGGTAGCATGACCGATCATCGCAGAAATAATATCAGGCGTTCAATTTACATTGTGGTTACGCTCATGATGCTATCCAACTTTTTAATGGCCTCTCCGGCAGTTGAGGCAATCTACCTGACAGATACCATCCCACCACCACCCGATGTTCCGGGTATCGTGAGCGGCCCGACACAAGCATGTCAGGGAGAGACCATGGTTTATTCGGCAGATATTCCAATTGGATGTGAAACCCAATGGTTTATTGATGGCATCCTGCAAAACACCTCTGCCGATACCCTGGAAGTGTATTGGTACGAAAGTGGAATTTTCATTATTAGCATCGAACTTACCTGCGACACTGCGGGTAACGCGACATCTTTCTTAACTGTACAAGTGTTGGGACTTCCCGATGCCCCCGCCCCCATTGAAGGCGACACAACAGCATGCAACCTGACCGAATCCACCTATTCCACCGTGATAATGGATGGATCGTGGTGTCAATGGAAAGTTGACGGTATGGTACAGGATACTGACTCAACCATCATGGTTTATTATTGGACGGAGCCCGGGTTACATGTTGTTGAAGTAAGTGCTGTAAACAACTGTGGTTTAAGTGAACTTGTCTTTCAGAATGTAACCGTGAATAAATGGCCCCAGGTGGAACTTGGGAATGATACCACCATATTAGCCGGGCAATTACTGGTGCTGGACGCAGGTAATCCGGGTTGCTCCTACATGTGGTCGACGGGCGAAACCACGCAGGTAATCACCGTTTCAACAACAGGAAAATACCTGGTGGAAGTAAGCAATGTCTGTGGCAGGGTTGAGGACAGTCTGATTGTGGATGTGGTTGTTGGCGTGGATGAAACAAGCGTCGATGAAATAAATATCCGAATCTCCGGCGATCAGGTGATCATCAATCCTGCAGGTGTTCAAATTGAACAGATTGAAATTTGGGATCTTGCAGGCAGGATACTTATCCGTTTACCCTTCAAACCCACTTATTTTCTTCCCGCCACGGGCACTTTTTTAATCAGAGCCATCACCTATGACCACCGGGTATTTGATACTATGGTCATAAAATAGATTTAACAATTGATGTGTTGTGATTTTTCAGTTCAGTCCAGCGGCGACAATGTTTTTACGAACAACACTTTGTCTTTCCAGTAAAGCTCCCAGTCGGTTAGTTTGCAGTCGACCTGCACACCTCCTCTTGCACAATGGATCACTTTTATTTCACCCCGATCTACCGAATAAATAATCCCGGCATGACGTATCCTGACACCTCCTTTGTTTGAAGATCCAAAAAAAACCAGATCACCGGCTTTGGCCTCTGCCAGGGTAATAATCCTTCCATCAAACTCGCTTTGTTTTTGCGCATTGTGCGGAAGCTCAACACCTATGTGCTCATACACATACCTGGTAAACCCGGAGCAATCGAAACCAGTCTCCGGCTTATCGCCTGAATACCGATAGTTTACACCCATAAACTTTTCAGCAAACCTGACAATTTCCCATCTTAACGAATCAGATTTAGATTGAAAAGCCGTTTGCATTTGTTTTTTATTGGCCTGAAAGGAAGGGAAATAATAGGTAAAAATGGACAAGGTATCCTGAAAATTGCTCAGAAAAAAGTTGGGTTCTTTTTTATAACCATCAGATAAGTGTATGGTATCAAATTCCAGGTAGAAGCGGGCTAACAGCGAATCGATCCCGGTATTTCTCCAATTATAATATTTAGCTGGAAGTGATTCGCCGTATCCAATGTAGTCACTAAACAACCTGCGTTCATTAGCATCGGACGATCGCTGATCGGCATATTTCTGAATGTTTACCTTTGAAATATAATACTCAGGAACGGGTGATTCAGGTTTGTTTTTGTTA
>PCUL01000375.1:0-14241 GCA_002771745.1 Bacteroidetes bacterium CG18_big_fil_WC_8_21_14_2_50_41_14 | reverse complement strand
TGGAAAAGAATCACAAAAAAAATGACCAGATAAAAAGATTTCAGCCGCATCGTGCTACAAAACGGGATTTTGGATTGATTATTTTAAACGGGTAAAAACAAATTCGGATTGTAAGCTCTACGAGGGTTTAAAACCCTCGTAGAGCTTAGTCTTCCATAGCCTTACGAAGGTTCAAAACCCTCTTAAGGCTTATGGCAAAAAATAAAATTATCCAAATTATCAAAACTGCTAATCACCTCATCCCGCTGAATAATCGTTTCCGTATTCAACAAAATTTCTTTATAAGAAGAGTATTTCCAATCCTCAGGTCTTCTAACCAGGCCAGCTTTAACCGGATTGTTTTGAATATAGAGGATCAGGGTTTTAAAGTGCTCTTCACTTTCTATCAAAATCCGTTTAAATCGATTTGCGAACAAACTGCCCATCCTACTGTTTTCTTTATTAAATGCCTGAGCATAACTATTAAAACAATGTGAAAATTGCCGGCTTATTTTATAGGAAAAATCCAGTTCAGATAAAAGCTGTTGACTTTCCTTAACACGCACCAAAAGATGAAAATGATTGGGCATCAGGCAATAAGCATAGAAATCAAGGTGATCGATCAGATATTTTTTTATTTGATGCATAAAAAACAGGTAATTCCGATCCGATTTAAATAACAAATCCTTCCCTACCGCATGATTGTAAATGTGGTAAGAGGCATTTTCTTTAAGCAACGTTTTTGTATCTGCCATGATTATCTTCTTTTATTAACCACCCGAGGGTTTTGAACCCTCGGGGGGTTGGGTTAAATCTACACATTATATAATTAACTACCCGCATTTTAAATTGATATTTTTAAAATATCTCCGTATTCGTTTTGGTTCATTTTCTTACCCTTCCTCACCCACCTACCCAAATTTTCCTATCTTTGCACACTCAAAATTTTCAACTATACCAGAGATATACAATTTATTAACGCGCTAAATATCACTACAATATAACTCATGCAATCCAAAGGTAAACATAAACTACACGCTATCAAGTTCCTCACCGGTTCTACTTATATCATGCAAATGGAACGCAACGGACTCGAATTTGAAGCCGGCCAACACATCCTCCTGGGTGCCGATGGCGATTTAAACCAACGCGAATACTCTATTTACAGCGGCAATAACGACACCTTCCTCGAAGTACTTATAAAAGAAGTGGATGATGGCGATGTATCGAAAAAACTCAAAGATACCAAACCAGGAGCCTACCTCCAGGTAGAAGGTCCACTGGGCTTTTTCAGCCTCGACCAAACCCTCATTCCTACACATCAGTTTCTGTTCATCTCCTCCGGAACAGGTATCGCCCCCTTCCACAGCATGGTGAAAAGCCATCCCGAGCTCGACTACACCCTGTTGCACGGCGTCCGTTATGGATCAGAAGGTTATGAAAAAGATAACTATGCCCGGAACCGATATATCCAGTGTACATCAGGTGACCAAACCGGTGATTTTGCAGGACGGGTAACCGACTATCTGTTAAAACATACCTTCGACAAGGCCACCATCTGCTATTTTTGCGGGAACTTTAAAATGATCCGTGAAGCCATGGATATCCTCGACAAAAAAGGATTCCCCCATAACCAGCTTCATGCGGAAGTTTACTTTTAACCGGTGATCGCATCATGAAATATCATATAGTTCAATTGGGTTGTCAGATGAATATTTCCGATGGGGAACGCGTGCAGCAGGTGCTCGAAGGAATGGGATTTGAAGCAACAGATAAAGAGGAAGAAGCCAGTTTGCTTGGCGTGATCGCCTGTTCTGTACGACAAAAAGGCATCGACAAAGTCTACAACATGGTGGCTAAATGGAACAAATGGAAAAATCGCAAAAACCTGATCACCTTTGTTTCGGGATGTGTGCTGCCAGCCGACAAACAGAAATTCCTTAAAATGTTCGACCTGGTGTTTCCCATGAGCCAGTTGCCGCAATTGCCCGAAATGATCAGCCAATACGGTATCGTGAGTGCTGCCAGCATGCAAACATTGGATGCCGGCCTTAGCGATTTGGTGAAAACTCACGACCAGGTAGCGCTCAACCCGGCAGCATTTCGCCTCAACCCCGCTGCTTTTAAACCAACCCATGTTGGCATAGCACCTCAGAAACCTGATGAACACATCGAAGATTTCTGGCACATCGCACCCAAATATGGTTCCGGCTTCGAAGCTTTTATTCCAATTCAAAACGGGTGCAACAAGTTCTGCACTTTTTGTGCGGTTCCTTACACCCGTGGACGGGAAGTTTCGCGACCTTCGGGAGAAATACTCAACGAGCTCAAACATCTGGTAGCCAAAGGTTTTAAATCCATCACCCTCCTGGGTCAAAATGTAAATTCTTATGGAATGGATAAAAAGGGAACCGAAATCTCCTTTGCCGGGTTACTTAAAATGATTGGCGAATTTGGCCAACAGTCCAAAGAGGATTTCTGGGTGTATTTTACTTCACCGCATCCCCGCGACATGAGTGATGACATCATCGAAGTAGTGGCCAGGTACGATTGTCTTGCCAAGCAAATTCATCTCCCGGTACAATCGGGCGACGACAACATGTTGGTACGCATGAACCGCAACCACGGCATGGGAAAATACCGCGAAATAGTCAGTACCATCAAACGGCTGATCCCTCAGGCTACTTTGTTTACCGATATTATAGTCGGTTTTACCGGCGAAACCGAGGAAGAATTCAACAATACCATGAAGATCATGAAGGAATTCAAATACAACATGGCCTATATCGCTCAATACTCCCCCCGGCCAGGTGCCGCCAGTTCGCGATGGGCCGATGATATCCCGCATGAAGAGAAAAAAGAGCGTTATCACCAGCTCACCAATGAGATGATGAAGCATACCCTTGAATACAATCAGCGATTGGTTGGACGCACGCTTAAAGTACTGGTCAGGGGTAACGACCGGAAAAAAGGCTACCTGTCGGCTTATACCGAGGGCCGGATTGTTGCCCGTTTTCAATGCGATAAAAACGAGATGGTGGGTAAATACGCCACCATAACCGTTACCAGCGCAGCACCACTTTCCATCGAAGGTGTGCTGGTTAATTAAATGATGGCCTCCATGAATAAACAAAAAACAGTGGCCTTTAAAACATTGGGATGCCGTTTAAATCTCTACGAAACCGATGCCCTGGCCTCAGAATTTTCCAAACAAAACTACCGCGTGGTCGATTTTAATGAAAAGGCCGACTTGTATGTAATCAATACCTGTACGGTTACTAACCAAAGCGATCAGAAATCAAGACGTGAGATCCAAGTGGCCCACCGAAACAACCAGGAGGGAGTTACCATCGTAACAGGCTGTATGGCCACCAATTACAAAGAACAGCTGGAAAAGAATAACGCCATAAACTATGTTGTCGACAACGATCATAAAACTTCGGTATTGTCGGTGGCAGAGGCCCATTTTAATGGCGAGTTGGTAGACGTAAACAACTTCGAAGCCAACCTGTTTAGCTACGCTCCTGCCGACGAAACCTTTCATACCCGCAGTCTGATAAAAATCCAGGACGGTTGCGATAATTTTTGCACCTTTTGTATCATTCCAAAAGTTCGTGGACGGGCCACCAGCCGTCCTCCGGAAGAAATTTTCGAAAACATACGACAGGTGGTTGCCTTTGGATATAAAGAAGTAGTTCTTACCGGGGTAAATTTGGGAAGATATTCTTATGGAGAATATGATTTTGAGAAACTTGTGGAAGCCATTCTTGACCTGCCAGGAGATTTTCGGGTGCGCATCTCGAGCATAGAGCCGGATGGATATACCGAGAGCTTCTTCAGGCTTTTCGACCATCCAAAGCTTACTCCTCACCTACATATCTGCCTGCAAAGCGGATCGGAAGAAATCCTACTGAAAATGCGCCGCATGTACACCGCCTCCTCTTTTAAAAAGATGGTACACCAACTGAAAGCTTTGCATCCCGGTTTTAACCTCACCACCGATGTTATTGTGGGATTCCCGGGAGAAACAGAAGCCCATTTTCAGGAAACAATGGACACCATCAGGGAGATTGGTTTCGGGCATATCCATACGTTTAAATATTCTATTAGAAAAGGAACCAGGGCCGAACGTATGCCGGAGCAAATTCCCGGAAAAACAAAGACCGACCGTAGTGAAATGGTTCGCCGGCTGGCCGAAGACATGAAAATGTCGTTCAGGGAATCATTTGTCGGGAAAACCCAACGTGTGCTGGTTGAAAAGATTCTGCCCGATGGTACAGCCTCCGGGTTTGGGGAGCATTATGTGCCCGTGATCATTCAGGATTTTGGCTTAAAACCCAACACATACTACGAGGTAGAAATTAACAATATCCTGAGCCTTGAAGAACCTACCCTGGCCGGAAAGCTGAAATAATAACGTGAATAATTTACAATATTCAGCGTAAAAAATAGTTGAATATTTTTTTATATTAAATATTGTTGTACTTTTGCAGCCCCAATTTATTAATAATAAAAGGTAATACACTATGGCTAATCACCTATCAGCGCTTAAAAGGATCAGGCAAACTGAAGTAAGAAGAGTACACAATCGCTACTATACGAAAACCATGCGTAACGCGATTAGAAGGTTCAGGTTGTTAACTGAAAAAACCGAGGCCGTTGAGAGCTTGCCCACATTGTACGCGATGATCGACAAGCTGGCTAAAAGAAAAATGATTCACAAGAATAAAGCCGGTAATTTAAAGTCAAAAATTACAAAGTACGCCAATAGCATTTCATAAAGATTGATTCTAATAAGAATATCGAGCCTGGTTACTTCGTAACCGGGCTTTTTTCGTTTGTTTTTTTTCTTATCTTCATGGCCTGAATTTTAATCTAACCTGCTATGGAAAAAATACCGATCCACCAATGGTCCGAGGACGACCGTCCGCGAGAAAAAATGATGCTAAAAGGCAAAGGCCAACTCTCGAAAGCTGAACTCATTGCCATCTTGATCGGAAGCGGCAACACCGACGAATCTGCTGTCGCGCTCTCCAAACGCATCCTAAACTCTGTCGACAACAACCTGGCCGAACTGTCACGGTTAAGCATTAGTGATTTAACCAAATTTAAAGGCATTGGCCCGGCCAAAGCCATCAGCATAGTAGCGGCTTTGGAACTTGGTCGGCGACGACGTGCTGATGATGTGCTTATCGACAAACAAAAAATCACCTCCAGTCAGGATGCCTACAACCTGCTTTATGCCGATCTATCGGACAAATACCATGAAGAATTCTGGGTTCTTCTACTTGATCGGGCTAATAAAGTCATCCGAAAAGTGAATATCAGCGAAGGCGGCCTTACCGGAACCGTGGCCGATCCAAAAAAAATATTCCAACTGGCATTGGAACAACATGCTTCAGGTATTATCCTGGCACACAACCATCCATCCAACAACCTGCAACCCAGCCCCAACGACATGGACCTGACCAAAAAAATTGTTTCCGGTGGAAAAAGCCTCGACATCAATATATTAGACCACCTGATCATCGGCAACGACAAATTCTACAGTTTTGCGGATGAAGGAGCCATGCCGGGGTAACCAAGAGAGAGATTTAAATGATCGGATTAATCCAAGCTCTACTCTGGCGCGCGAATGTTTCGTGTGCTTAGCTCTGCTCCTGTTTTTGTGAATACTTCATTTATTTGGAACAATTTTTCAGCTTAGTTTTCAATATCCCTGGAATAAATTCCAGGGTTACAATATCGGTCGTGCCTACGGCACTGGGAAACCTTTTCTCTGGCGACGTATGTTTCGTGTGCTTTGATTGGTGTTCTATTTATCCTCACTGGAACCAGAAATCCAACCGGACACTTCCGCGAAGCGATAATTCCACTATCTTTACCCATGCAAAAAAAATGAACCATGGAAATCATAAAAACCAACATACCAGACTTATACATCGTTAAGCCAACTGTTTTTGAAGATCACCGCGGCTACTTTTTTGAATCGTATAACAAGGAAGTATTTTTACGACATGGCATCGATCAGAATTTTGTACAGGACAATGAATCGAAATCCCAGAAAAATGTATTGCGTGGACTACACTTTCAAAAACCACCCTTTGCCCAGGGCAAGTTGGTCAGGGTAATACGTGGTTCGGTGCTGGACGTGGCTGTCGATATCAGAAAATCATCGCCCACCTATGGCAAATGGGCCTCCATCGAACTCACCCAGGAAAATAAATGGATGTATTGGGTTCCTCCGGGATTTGCACATGGATTTATTACGCTGGAAGACAACACCACCTTCTTTTATAAATGTACCAACATGTATAACAAAGAATCGGAAGGCAGTATCCTTTGGAACGATCCGGACTTGAATATCGATTGGAAAATCAGCCAACCCATTCTTTCAGAAAAAGATATTATCGCCCCCTTGTTTAAAGATTTTATCAGCCCGTTCTGACTTGACTTAAAAATCTCATTAATTTTGCACCGCTTTTCAAACCTGTTTGTCGGTTTGTCATAAAATGACAGCTATTTTCGTGTACACATGCAAAAAAACATCTCTTATATATTACTCATCTTGCTGATTGGGCTGCTCATTTTTGGATGGAACCGGGTAACACAACAAGAACAAGTGCAACTTCCTGGTAACAACGAACAATATTACCGCATCGTTTCGCTGCCCATCCCCGACACACTGACTTTTTCCGGCGAGGAGGTGCCTCTCGATCTGTTCTATGTGCATGAAGCCCTGGACCGTGAATTGATGGTGAACACCTACTGGCATTCGGCCACACTGCTTTTGATAAAAAAAAGCTACCGGTATTTTCCTTTATTCGATTCTATCCTGCGAAAACACAATATCCCTGTTGATTTTAAATACATTGCCATCATCGAAAGTGGATTATCCAATGTAGTTTCTCCGGCAGGGGCAGTGGGTTTCTGGCAATTTTTGAAAGGTACCGGCAAAGATTATGGGCTGGAGATTGACGATGACGTGGATGAAAGGTACCACATTGAGAAATCCACTGAGGCGGCTTGTGCCTACCTGCTCGCCAGCTACAACTCATATGGAAACTGGACTCTTACTGCCGCTTCGTACAATGCAGGCCAAAGAGGAATTAACCGGCAAATCGACCGACAGAAAACCACTTCATTTTACGATCTGCTGTTAAGCGATGAAACCTCAAGGTATATTTATCGCATATTGGCCATGAAACTGATTCTTGAAAAACCACAGGAATACGGGTTTTACGTGAAACCGAATGAAGTTTATTTGCCCATTCCTACAAAAAAAGTGATGGTAAACCAGAGAGTGGATGATTGGGCTGTTTTTGCAAACGACCAACACATCAGCTACAAACTGTTGAAACAATTTAATCCCTGGCTTCGCGAAAGCTACCTGAAAAACAGGAAGAATAAAACTTACTATATCGACATACCTCTTGCGCCTTACGATATGACGCATCAAGAACTAATGATGAAAATGAACGGATTAAATCGCCAGGGTTCATGACTAAGAACAAAAATCAATACCAAAATCAATACCTGGAAGTACTGGGCGCACGGGTACACAACCTGAAAAATATTGACATTGTTATTCCACGGAACCAGCTTGTTGTGATTACAGGTCTAAGCGGGAGTGGAAAATCATCCCTGGCTTTCGACACTATCTATGCCGAGGGTCAACGGAGATATATGGAAACATTCTCAGCCTATGCACGTCAGTTTATCGGAAACATGGAACGCCCTGATGTGGACAAGATCAACGGGTTGAGTCCGGTAATTTCCATCGAACAAAAATCGGTCAACCGGAATCCCAGGTCGACAGTTGGAACAATTACTGAAGTTTACGATTTTTTGCGATTGCTTTTTGCCCGGGCTGCCGAGGCCTATTCCTATTTATCGGGTGAAAAAATGGTGCAATATTCCGAAGATGAAATTACTGCACTTATCATGACGCATTTCGATGGAAAAAAAATGATGGTGCTGGCACCATTGGTCAAAGGAAGAAAAGGCCATTACCGCGAATTGCTCGATCAGGTCCGGCAACAAGGATATTTAAAAGTGCGCATCGATGGCACAGTTCAGGAAATCAAGTTTGGGATTCAACTCGACAGGTATAAAGTCCATGACATTGAAGTGGTTGTGGACCGAATCGACCTGCACAATCCCGATAAAGAACGTATCCGCCGTACCGTAACACAAACCATGAAATTGGGCAAAGGCTCCATGATCGTTCTGGATACAGAAACCGATACAATCCGGCATTTTAGTCGAAAACTCATGTGTCCGGTAACAGGTCTGTCCTATGATGAACCCGAACCCAATTCCTTTTCTTTTAATTCACCCTATGGCGCCTGCCCTGTTTGCAATGGACTGGGCATGGTAAAAGAAGTAGACCTCGAAAAAATTATTCCCGACAACAACCTTAGCATAAAACGGGGAGGAATAAAACCATTTGGGGAATACAAAGCCAATTGGCTTTTTAACCAATTGGAATCCATTGGATTAAAATACGGATTTACACTTTCAACTCCCATAAAGGACATTTCTCCCGAAGGTATGCAGGTGATACTTCATGGTTCGAATGAAACGTTTACGGTAAAAAAAGAATATCTCGGCATCACCTCATCCTACACCTTGAATTTTGAAGGAGCGATACAATACATCGAAAACTTCGGTAATGATTCAGGCGGTCAAAGCACTAAGCAGTGGGCCGATGGTTTTATGAACCAACACATCTGCCCTGAATGTGAAGGGGCCCGGTTAAAAAAAGAATCACTGCATTTTAAGATTCACGGGAAAAACATTGCCGAACTGGCCCTGATGGACCTCGTTGATTTGCGACAATGGCTCGAAACAGTTGAAATCGCCATGAATAACAAACAGCAAATCATCGGACATGAAATCCTAAGAGAAATCAACAATCGATTGGATTTTTTACTGGATGTAGGCATTGGTTACCTAAACCTCTTCAGACCGGCCAGGAGCCTCTCGGGTGGCGAATCGCAGCGAATCAGACTGGCCACCCAAATTGGCTCACAGCTTACCGGTGTTCTGTATATACTTGATGAACCCAGCATCGGACTCCATCAGCGCGACAACCAAAAACTAATTAAAGCCTTGCAGGATTTAAGGGATATTGGCAATTCGGTAATCGTTGTAGAACACGACAAAGACACCATCATGTCAGCCGATTTTGTTGTTGACATTGGACCCGGGGCAGGGATGCACGGCGGGGAAATTATGGCGGCAGGAACTCCTGATGAAATTCAAAAAATCGACACCATTACCGCCGACTACCTGAATGGAAAAAGGTTTATCCCCATTCCCAAAATACGCCGACCCGGTACCGGGAAATATATCCATCTTTTTGGTGCCACGGGCAATAACCTAAACCATGTAAACCTGAGCCTGCCATTGGGAAAGCTTATCTGTATTACAGGCGTTTCAGGTAGCGGTAAATCTTCTCTGATAAACGAAACCCTGTACCCAATCCTGAGCAAGCACTTTTATCACTCGTTGCAAAACCCCTTGCCTTATGTCAGCATCGATGGTGTTGGTCACATCGACAAAGTCATCGAAATCGACCAGTCGCCCATAGGACGCACTCCCCGGTCGAATCCTGCTACCTATACCAAGGTGTTTGACGAAATCAGGAAACTGTTTGGCACACTGCCCGAAGCCAAAATCAGGGGATACAAACCCGGGAGGTTTTCGTTTAATGTGAAAGGCGGGAGATGCGAAAAATGTAAAGGTGCAGGAGTACAAACCATCGAAATGAATTTTCTACCCGATGTGTATGTGTTGTGCGAAGATTGTAATGGAAAACGCTATAACCGGGAAACCCTGGAGGTTCGTTTCAAAGGCAAATCAATCAACGATGTGCTGAACATGACAATTAATCAGGCGGTACTGTTTTTCGAAAACATTTCGTTTATCGTACATAAACTCAAAACCCTTCAGGATGTAGGACTGGGATATATTACGCTGGGACAATCGTCTACAACCATTTCGGGTGGAGAGGCACAGCGTGTAAAATTGGCTGGCGAGTTAGCTAAAAAAGACACCGGCAACACACTTTACATTTTGGATGAGCCAACCACCGGACTACATTTTGAAGATGTGAAGGTTTTGCTTGGTGTGCTTGACAAACTGGTTGGCAAGGGTAATACCGTTATCATTATTGAACACAACATGGAGGTTATCAAAGTGGCCGACCATATTATTGACATTGGCCCGGAAGGAGGAAGTGCCGGAGGCCGGATTATTTGTGAAGGCACCCCTGAACAAGTCGCGTTAAACTCAGAAAGCCGAACGGCTCCATTTATCATGGAAGAGCTAAAAAAAAATATCCTTTAAATTTTAAAACCAAAACGATGTAAAAGTGCGAAATAAACAACATTTTACCTGGAATTTGCGTATCTTGCCTTGTTTTTTGTCATCTATTTAATAACCTTTACAATGATCGAAGAAGATATCACCCCTTTGCACCACAAAATAGAATCAAAACCCTGGAACGAAATCAGGGCGCACGACAGTTGGTCGGTATTTAAAATCATGGCTGAGTTGGTGGATGGTTACGAAAACCTGGCCAAAATAGGTCCATGTGTGGCTGTTTTTGGATCGGCACGTACCAAACCCGGCGACAGATGTTACCACATGGCAGAGGAATTGGCTTATCTCCTGGCGAAGAAAGGATTTGGCATTATTACAGGTGGCGGCCCGGGTGCCATGGAAGCCGCCAATAAAGGAGCGCACATTTCCGGCGGAAAATCTGTCGGACTCAACATCAACCTTCCTTTCGAACAAAAAGCCAACGAGTATATCGACCCTGACAAACTCTTGCAGTTCGATTATTTCTTTACCCGCAAAGTGATGTTTATGCGGTACTCTCAAGGTTACGTTGTTCTGCCGGGTGGTTTTGGAACCATGGATGAACTGTTCGAGGCCATCACACTCATCCAGACACATAAGCTTATTCAGTTTCCTATTGTTCTCATTAGCAAAGACTACTGGGGAGGTTTATTAAACTGGATTAAGGAAAAAATGCTTGCCGAAGGAAAAGTAGCTGAAAAAGACATGGAAATTTTTCAATTGGTCGACAGCATCGAGGAAGCTGTTCAAATTATTGACGATTATTACAGAACCTATTCCTTAAAACCGAATTTTTAACTTCTTCTTTTTGTTACCTTTGCCGCCCAACAATAACCATATGGGACGGATAAAAAAGCCACCACTGCCAATCCTCGAAAACCTCGAAGTGATGAAAGCCGGTGCAGAAGGAAAATCACTGGCATACTACAACGAGAAGGTTGTATTTATACCCTATACAGCTCCGGGCGATATCGTAGATGTGCAGGTTACCCGAAAAAGATCAAGCTATCTTGAAGGAAAAGCCATTCATTTTCACCATCTTTCTGAATCCAGAACCACACCCACATGTACACACTTTGGTTTGTGCGGAGGTTGCAAGTGGCAACATATCAGCTATGAAGAACAATCCAGATTCAAGGAACAACAGGTAAAAGATCATTTTCAACGCATCGGGAAAGTAGGAGTTGACGAATATTTGCCCATCATTAAATGCGACCAGTCATTGTTTTACCGCAACAAACTTGAATTTACGTTTACAGATCGTCGATGGCTCACCCAAATCGACACCCCGGCCGAAGAAGGAGGTCCAATAAACACGCAAGGTTTGGGATTTCACCTTCCCGGAATGTTTAATAAAGTGCTTGACATCGACAAATGCTATTTGCAGCGCGACCCCTCCAACGCCATCCGTTTGGCAGTGAAGGAATTCGCCATTGAACACGATTTCTCATTTTATAACCTTCATACCGGCGAAGGGCTGCTCCGCAATTTAATCATCAGAACTTCAACCACCGGCGATGTGATGGTGATTGTGGTTTTCAAATATGACGACCTGAATAAGAGGGAATTACTGGAATACCTCACGGTTCGTTTTCCAGAGATTACCTCCATGATGTATGTGATAAATGAAAAACTAAACGATATCATCACCGATCTGGAAGTACAACTTTACAAAGGCGATCCGTTTATCATGGAAAAAATGGAAGCACCGGTGGCGGGACAACCTGATCTTCAGTTTAAAGTTGGCCCTATCTCATTTTACCAGACCAATCCGGTGCAGGCACATAAATTATATCAGGCGACTTTCGATTTTGCCAGTTTCACAGGAAATGAGTTGGTGTACGATTTATACACCGGAACCGGAACGATTGCCGCTTTTATCGCCCGATCGGTAAAACACGTAATTGGCATAGAATACGTGGAACAAGCCATTCAGGATGCACGCATCAATGCAAATATCAATGGCATTGAAAACACAACCTATTTTGCAGGCGATATGGCCCGGGTACTCGACCGTGACTTTGTCAGGAAACATGGCAAACCCGATGTGGTAATCACTGATCCTCCAAGAGCAGGCATGCACGAAAGGGTTCTTTACCAACTCCTTGAGATGGAACCAAAAAAAATAATCTACATCAGTTGTAATCCGGCCAGTCAATCGCGTGATATTGCTATCCTGAATGCAAAATATCAGGCCGTGAAAGCACAGCCAGTGGATATGTTTCCCCAAACACATCATGTCGAAAATGTGGTTCTATTGGAGAGAAAATAAGATTGAATTTACCTTACTTTACTTTACCAAGTAAATTGATCTCATTAATCAAGGTCTCCAAATCAGGGTTGATCGCATCTACCTTCAGATTTGCCTGCTGATACCAATATTCGCGTTGGTGCAACTTTTTAGTGATAAATTCCAGCAGTTCATCAGGTGATTTCCCTGCTACCAGCGGACGTTTGCGCTTTGATTTAATCAACCGACTGGCAAGTCCGGCGGGTGTAGTTTCCATATAAACAGTTGTTCCATTCAACTTCATGAGGTTCATGGCATCGTAAAAACAAGGGGTTCCTCCTCCTGTTGAAATCACCACATCCTGTAACTCAAAAGTCGATTTGATGAGGTCATATTCAAACTGTCGAAATAAGGATTCGCCATATTTTTCGAAAAACGAATGGATAGTAAGCCGGTATTTTTCTTCAAACAGGATATCCAAGTCAAGAAAGGCAACTCCCATCCTGGAGGCAAGACGCTTACCCAGGGTACTTTTCCCGGCTCCCATAAACCCAATCAGATAAACCGGACGCATATCACGAAGACTTGTCGCCCACAAAATAGTCCTCCTTGTCGGCGAAGAGCACATTAAAACTGGTCAGGCTGCCATAAATGCGGGTAATGTATTGCTGAAGTGAAACCTTTTCTTCATCATCAAGACCTGAAGCGGCATTAATTCTTTGTTCCATTACACGAACACGATCGCGTATCATCACAATTTTATGAAAAAACTGATCGATGGGAATTTCCTTCTCCTTCAGGCTTTCGTTGCCGGGTTTGAGGATCAATTTCCCTCCTTTCCATTTATCTCCCAGATGAACAGGATGCTGAATATCGCTGATGGAAGTTAACAACCGCCGAAATACCCGTTCCACCTTTTCGTAACTAATCAGGTCTGTATCACTACCGTGAAAATCTATCACTTTCAACTTGTCAAATGACTTGGTCACCGTTTTTACGCCATAATCCATAAAGGTAATTTCATAGCTATCGCTGTATACCTGAATTATCACCCCATTGCCAAATTCGGGGTGCGAAACACGTGATCCGATTCCTGGTGTTAATGTCTCCATATTGCACTTTATCTTCGTTAATTCCCATTGTGGGAAACAAAACTTTTACAACCCCATATTAGTCAATTATTTTTCAATATGTTATACAGAAGCTATATCTTTGGCATGTATATTGGGATAATCAATACAAACTTAATAAATATACCATGAAAAATCATTTATTGCTCTATCTTTCTTTTTTAATTTTATCAGGAATAGTCTTTCAATCATGCAAAAAAACCTCTCCTACTGATCCCAAAAAAAGCATGAACGATTTGGAAGTCCCCAATGGATTTTACTTCGAAACAACAAAAGAAGTGACCCTCAACATTCAGATGCCGACAAGCATCAATTTTTCAGAATTAAGAAGTCGTTTTGATATTTTTACAGCCGATCCTAATGAAGGAGGCAAACTCATCACTTCAGGAAGTTTTGATCATAATGGGGCGTTTAGCGGAAGTATTGTTGTACCATCAACACTAAACGAAGTATATGTACAAACCATGGCAGGATCAGTGCTCGTGCCTGTTGTATTACCGGTGAGTTATAAAGAAGGTGGTGTGATTATAGATT
>PCUL01000068.1 GCA_002771745.1 Bacteroidetes bacterium CG18_big_fil_WC_8_21_14_2_50_41_14 | reverse complement strand
CTGTAACCGATGACAATGGTTGCGGTCCCACAGTGAGTTCCCCACTAACCATAATTGATCCAGAACAAATAGCTATAAATATTGATGGATTTACTGACATGACCTGTCATGGCTATGCTGACGGAACCATTCAGGCTTCTGCAACAGGAGGAACCGGAACCAGAACATTCTCTATCACTCCGGGCACGCAAACTAATACTACAGGATTGTTTACGGGATTGCCTGCGGATGATTACACCATAAGAGTAACTGATGTAAATGGTTGCTGGGTAGAAAGTTTGCCGGTAACTATTACCGATCCCCCGGGATTTACGATTACTACCGAGACTTTTACTCAGATTACCTGTAACAATGCTGATGATGGAAGCATCACTGTTACTGCAACGGGAGGAACAGGGTCGCTCAATTACACCCTTCAGCCCATTGGAACTACCAGTACAACAGGATTTTTCGATAATCTGGTAGCAGGTACTTATTCGGTTTTGGTGGAAGATGTTAATCTTTGTTCGCAAATCTCCATTGACTTTATTTTGGTTAATCCGGAAGCCATATTGATTCAATCCGAGTCTTATACCGATATCTCGTGTCGCGATAACAACGACGGGCTTATTGATATCATTGCCACCGGAGGAACAGGAGACTTAACCTTCTCCTTATACTTAAATGGAACGTTGTTTCTGACTCAGCCAAACGGATCATTTTCAAATTTGTCAGAGGGCGATTACTATGTTACTGTTGATGATATAAATGGCTGTCCTACGGCCACCAGTGCCAGTTACACCATCACCAATCCCCCTGCCTTGGTCATTGATAGTGAGGCTTCTACCAACAGTTTGTGCTATGGATGTAACAACGGAACCATTACGGTACAAGCATCAGGGGGAACACCTATAATTCTATACACGCTTAATCCGGGGGGAAATAGCAATACAACAGGTAGCTTTGTAGGGTTGGCTCCCAACACTTATACAGTAACTGTTACGGATGATCACCTGTGTGAGTTATTATCATCAGAATTTATAATTACTGAGCCCCCGTTATTTATGTTCATTGACCAGCTATCTACCGATCTCACCTGTCATGATTTTAATGATGGTACGGTTACTGTTACTGTTTCAGGTGGATTACCTCCCTATAGTTTTATGCTTAATCAAACAGGAACAATCCAGGGTGCAGGCTATTTTATTGATTTGGTTCCAAACACCTACACCGTAACAGTTACAGATGCTAATTCCAATTCCATTACAAGTGCGGAGTTGGTTGTTGGAAACCCTGAGGTTTTAACCATTACCACAATCAACTGGACTACTCCAACTTGCAATGGGTGTACCAACGGAACGGCTCAAGCGATTGTAACAGGAGGAACGGCTCCTTATACGCACCATTGGTCCAATGACATGACGGGTAACCCTATTATCGGTTTAGGTGCAGGATTTTATACTGATACCGTTTCTGATGTTAATGGGTGTACAACTTACCTTGAAGTTCAGATGACCGAACCTGAAGTGCTGGTATTGTTAACAGACTCTCTGGATGTGAAGTGTTTTGGTTTTAATACCGGATGGGCTGCAGCCATTGTGACTGGAGGAACACAACCCTATTCTTATGAGTGGCGTAAGATACCCAATTCGAATATCATTGGAACAACCGATACAATATTTAACTTATTTGCAGGCGTATACGAAGTTACATTGTACGATTTTTATGATAATGTGCTGACAGCAGAGGTGACCATCTCTGAACCGGAGGCATTCCTGTTAAGTTTTAATTTCTCAGACACAGTTTGTTATCAAGAATCGAACGGATGGACAAAAGTAACGGCCACAGGTGGAGTAATGCCTTATTTATATTCATGGGGAAACCCTGAGTTTTCGACTCAGGACTCTATTTACGGTCTGCCTGCAGGAAACTATACTCTTACAGCCACAGACAACAACCTCTGTGAAACCATAGGGTCAATCGAGATTATTGAGAATCAGGAGATCACCGTAACTGCAGGCTCCTCTTCAAATTTGATTTGTTCAGGTGAATCAGTTCAGCTTACTTCAACAGCCACAGGTGGTACGTTGCCTATTGTGAGCTACTTTTGGACACCATCGAATTCACTGAATAATCCAAATATTCAAAATCCAACAGGATCACCCACAGCAACTACCAACTATACTGTAACGGCTACGGATAGCAGAGGCTGTCAGGAACAGAGCACCGTTACTGTAAATGTAAACGCCACCCCTACGGCTTCCTATACTTATTACAACCCTTGTGAAAGTAATGTTGTATCTTTTACTGACCAGTCTCAATCAAATGGTGAGACTATCATTTCATGGTTCTGGGACTTTGGTGATGGGTATACCTCAACTGATCGAAATCCAACTCATTATTACGGACAAACACCTGCTGACTATACTATTTCCTTAACCGTACAAAATTCAAATGGGTGTGACAATTCTTATACAAACACAATCCATGTTGAACCGGTTTTAGGAATTGATTTTAGTGCAGACAACATTTGTCTTAATGAACAGGCACATTTTTTTGGAACAGTTACTTCATCATCAAATATTACAAGCTGGGTATGGGATTTTGGAGATGGAACATCTGGAAGTGGCAGAAACCCATTGCATATCTATAACTCACCAAGTGCTTACAATGTTACTCTTATTGTAACTGATGTTGCAGGATGAATGGAGTATACAATGCACACGATCAATGTATCCACCGTACCAGTGGCAGATTTTACAACAACACAAATTAGTCTTTATTCCTGCGGTAGCGGTGAATATCAGTTTACAGATTCTTCGACAAATTTAGTCGGGGAAATTGAACAATGGATTTGGAATTTTAATGATGGAACGCCACCAGTTCAAATTTACCCTCCTGCAAACCCGGATGTAAATCACCTGTTTGATCATCCAGGAGTTTTTGACGTGACCTTAACAGTGATTGGCTCTGGTGGATGTACCGATATCACCGATGACCAAATTGTAATTACAGACGCTGATTATACTGTTGATTTCACTTATGAGAGAATGATTTGTGATACACTTCTTTTCACTGACCTAACTGTTCCTCCAGTTGGTTTTTATTCAGTTCAATGGTTCTGGGAATTCGGTGATGATTCTACAAGCACCTGGCCAAACCCAACTCATGTATACGCAAACAGTGGAGTATATATGGCTACATTAACGGTAGTAGTTGACAGTATGGGATATTTATGTGCCAAAAGCACTACCTACCCGGTAATTGCGCCACAAAAGCCAACAATTTATTTTACTGTAGATCCAGAACCTACCTGTTTTGGTGATACCACGTTATTTTATGGTACATCCGGTACCGCCATCAGCGAATGGTATTGGAACTTTGATGATGGGCTATTTGGCACTGGCCAATATATTGGTCACTTGTATGATACAACAGGGTTCTATGACGTTGAACTATATATTACTGATACCAATCAATGTCAAAGCAGTCTTACTCATCAGATAACCGTGATTCCCATCCCCACGGTGAATATGACCATAAACAGCTCTCCTGCCTGTGCAGGAACTGAAACGTACTTTACCGGTGATAGTCCGGATACGATAACAGAATGGTACTGGGAGTTTGGTGATGGCGGGATGAGCTATGACCAGAACCCTATGCATATCTATACAACGAGTGGCACCTACTACATCACGCTTGTTGCCACCGATGAAGCTGGCTGTTCCGGGACAACCACGGGCCTAATTCAGGTTATCCCTACACCCACAGCAGACTTCACATACAATATAACCGGATGTAATGTGATTGAATTTATTGATCTGAGCATTGCACCCTCAGGCTACAACCTGGTAGCATGGAACTGGGACTTTGGTGATGGTTTTACTACTTTAGGCCCAAACCCAACTCACATATTCACAACAGGAGGTTTTTATGATGTAACACTAATAGTTACCTCTGACAGCAGCGGTTTCAGTTGCAGCGACAGCATTACCCATACCATCCAGGCACCAAATGGCTCCACGGCATTCTTCACCTGGTTCCCCAACCCGGCACAGAGGGGAGAGATTATCAGCTTCTTTGGCACCTCGGGCAACAACATCCTTACCTGGGAGTGGGATTTTGATGATGGCTTTACCGCCAACATCCAAAACCCCACCCACAGCTATACCAATTCAGGCACCTACCAGGTAAGCCTGACGGCCACCGATGAGGACGGATGTATTGTACAAGTGGTCAATGAAGTTACCATAGGTAACTTGCCACCAGTGGAGTTTAGCTGGAGTGAACCCTGTGAAAGCACCCCGATACAGTTCACCGTGGATGAAACCATCACCAATGTAGCAGAAGTACAAACCTGGCACTGGGACTTTGGCGATGGCTTCTCAAGCAACCAGCAAAACCCCCTGCATGCCTATTTCACCGATGGAATCTATACTGCCATACTGACCATTACCGATATCTTTGGCTATAGCAACAGTATAAGCCATCAGATAGATGTAAAACCATTGCCCATGGCCATATTCAGTATAGAAGCACCCAACTGCCAGGGAGCAGCTACACAATTCACCGACTACAGCACCGCCCAAAGTGGTTATCTCACCATCTGGGAGTGGGACT
>PCUL01000028.1:74788-84348 GCA_002771745.1 Bacteroidetes bacterium CG18_big_fil_WC_8_21_14_2_50_41_14 | reverse complement strand
GGTATGGCCAGCATTCAATTGGCTTTTGGAAACAATGAGCCATATAAAAAGGTGGAATTGTTGCCTGTCGGCAAAGCTCCGTTTAATTTCAGCCTCCATGCAAATCTTATGGAAATGGGAACCTCTACCAAAGTAACCGTTTATCTGGATGCTGACCTAAACCCGATGTTAGCCATGATGGCCAAACGACCCATGGAAAATTTGGTAAATGTCATGGCGGAAAATCTGAAAAAGTCTCTGGATTAGTTTCATCGAATCTGTCCCAGCTAAATAATTTATCCCCCTAAACCACGAATTCTATTTCCTTAAAGAGATGGAATCGCAACTGTCCATCCCGGGTTTTTACGGCCAGGCGACCAAATTCATCAATACCGACAACCATCCCGATGAATTCCCGTTCAGAGACGCGGTAATTATTCCATTGATTTATCCGATAGAGCTTATTTAAATATTGCGTTTCAATTTGTTGAATACCCGCTTTTGAATAAGTCAATTGATAGAATTGGTCAATCGATTGTGCCACCTGATTTCTAAATTGAGTCAACGAAATCTCGTCACCATAAAAGTTTTTTAACGAAACGGCATTGGGTAATTCCTCACCAAAAACCTCCTGATTCACATTGACACCGATTCCTGCCACTGCAAAATCAAGGATATGACCTTTAATGATGTTTTGAAACAATATGCCACCCACTTTTTTATCATTGATATACAAATCGTTGGGCCATTTTACTCTACAGGTTTCATTTGTTACCCATGACTCAATGACGCGCAAAACTCCCAACGAAACTACTTGTGTAAGCAAGAATTGTTTGGCCGGCATTATATGGTGTGGGGTCAGTATCAAACTGCACAACAAATTTTTACCTGCCTCGCTCTCCCAAAAATTTCCACCCTGCCCCCTTCCCTGTTCCTGATAGTTGGCACAAATCATCTCTCCCTCGGTGGCCCGATTGGCAGCTATGCGATTTAAAGCCTCATCGTTGGTCGATTTGACCACCTCACGCGAAAAAAATGAAATCTCCATAAATTGAATTTTGATGAAAACGAGCATGAGTTGAAGCGGTAAATATGGTAAAAAAAACTAACAAAAGTGATTTTCACGAATCAAAACAAACCAGTTCATCAACTTTTTACCCGGATATCGTCAGGATCAACAAATTCACTATTTTTGCTTGTAATTAACAGATCAATTCATGACAAAAAAGAAAGAACGTGATAGTGCTGAACAAATTCTTGCTCAAGTAGTTGCCGGCATGCAGGAGAAAAAAGCAAAAAATATTGTCAGCCTGAATCTTCGATCCCTAAACCAGGCAGTTACGCAATATTTCGTCATCTGTCACGCAACCTCTAAAACCCAAATCGGAGCCATCTACAACAGTATTGAAGAATTTGTGATGAAAAACTGTGACACAAAACCATTTCACTGCGAAGGGGTACAGAATTCGGAATGGATTTTGATAGATTATTTCGATGTAGTTGTTCATGTGTTTCAGGAAGATACAAGAAACTTCTATAAGATTGAAAATCTGTGGGCTGACGCCCCATTAACCAGATACAAAAGTGATGATTAATATATTTTTTGTAACTTAACGACAGAATGGCAGAAGAAAATAATAATACCACGGAAAATAAAGAAGAAAATAAAGGATCGAAAAATCCTTTTTCTAATCTAACCGGCGGTGGGAAAAATGGCGACAAACCAAAATTTAACTTTTACTGGATTTACGGCATATTGGCCGTTGTACTTTTCGGAATTCAGTTTCTGGGTATGGGCGATGATGGAAAACAAACCGACTGGCGTGAATTTAAAACCATGCTCGAAGATGGGGATGTTGCCAAAATCATCCTGGTAAACAAGGAAACAGCAGAGATTTTTATTAAAACAGAAAATCTGACCAAGGACAAATACAAGGACTTGAGTAAAGGAAGTTCCATTACCGGAAAAACACCTCAATATTATTTCAATGTTGGATCGGTGGATAAGTTTTATGAAGACGTGGAAGCCGCCCAAGTCGATCTGGATCAGCCTGTTTATGTTGAAACCGAAATCAGACACAATTGGGGTGGTGAAGTACTGAACTGGATACTTTTCCCTGCGTTGCTTATTGGTATCTGGTTCCTGTTTATGCGCATGATGAGTAAAGGTGGCGGAGGCGCCGGAGGCCAGCTTTTCAACATCGGGAAATCAAAAGCCCAGATGTATGATAAAAAAACCAGCGTGAATATCACCTTTAAAGATGTTGCCGGTTTGGCCGAGGCCAAGGTGGAGATTAAAGAAATTGTTGACTTTTTAAAGACCCCGGAGAAATACACAAAACTGGGGGGCAAGATCCCCAGAGGGGTATTGCTGGTGGGTCCTCCCGGAACGGGCAAGACCTTGTTGGCCAAATCTGTGGCTGGTGAAGCGCACGTGCCTTTTTATTCTATCTCCGGTTCCGATTTCGTTGAAATGTTCGTGGGAGTTGGCGCTTCACGCGTACGCGACCTGTTTAAACAAGCCAAAGAAAAATCGCCCAGTATTATTTTTATCGACGAAATTGATGCCATTGGACGTGCCCGTGGGAAAAATGCCATGAGCGGAGCCAACGACGAACGCGAAAACACCCTGAACCAGCTACTTACCGAGATGGATGGTTTTACACCCAACTCAGGCGTTATCATCCTGGCTGCTACCAACCGTGCCGATATCCTTGACAAAGCACTTATGCGCGCCGGACGTTTCGACCGTCAGATTTATGTTGAATTACCCGACCTGGAAGAACGAAAAGAAATCTTTGCCGTACACATGAAACCCCTTACCCTTGACAAAGAGGTTAAAGTTGACTTTCTGGCCAGACAAACCCCGGGCTTTTCGGGAGCCGACATTGCCAATGTTTGCAACGAATCGGCTCTAATCGCGGCCAGGACAACTCATGAAACCATTACAAAGCAGGATTTTATGGATGCCATCGACCGCATTATAGGAGGCCTGGAGAAAAAAAATAAAATCATTACACCTGGAGAAAAAAGGGTTGTTGCCTTTCATGAAGCGGGTCATGCTACCATTAGTTGGTTGCTTGAACATGCACATCCGCTGGTGAAAGTCACCATTGTCCCCAGGGGACGATCACTCGGCGCAGCCTGGTATCTTCCCGAAGAACGGCAAATTACCACTTACGAACAATTGTTTGATGAAATGGTGGCCGCTTTGGGAGGCCGAGCCTCTGAAAAGGTAATATTTGGTAAAATCTCGACCGGTGCCCTCAACGACCTGGAAAAAGTAACCAAACAGGCTTATGCCATGGTAAGCTATTACGGACTTAGCAAAAAGGTGGGAAACATCAGCTATTACGATTCATCAGGACAATCGGAATACTCGTTTAACAAGCCTTTTAGTGAAAAAACCAGCGAGCTGATTGACTCGGAAGTTAGTGAGATGATAGAAAGTGCCTATGCAAAAGCCATTGAAGTACTTTCGGAAAACCGTGCCGGATTAGAAAAACTGGCTGCCAAACTGCTCGAAAAAGAGGTCATTTTTAAAGAAGACCTGGAAGAAATTTTCGGCAAAAGGCCTTGGGATAAGGAAGAAATTGTACAAGAGGTAAAAGTCACGGAAGTTCCGGAACCAGACATTGTTATATTGGATTCGGAGGATAAAAACCCTTTAAACCCGGCGTAAAAACCCTGATTATTTTACCATGGAAGAAAGTACCACAAAAGAAAAAATCCTCAAGTCAGTTCGCAATGCACTGATCAATAAATCGGACAATCCCTTTAAAAACACTGATTTTTCGAGTTCGGTTTTTCATGCCCAAAAAGAAGGGCCTGAAGTAGAATTTGCACTCAACCTGAATGAAAATGGTGGTACTTTTATTTATTGCGACAACGAAAAAGGATTTACCGATAACTTGAAATCACTCATGGATCAGCAGGGATGGACCCATTTGGCCTCTACCAACCCTCAACTGAACACGCTGCTTTCTACTGTAGGAATTTTAGCCATGCCACCGGATAAAAATCTGGGCTTTCAGGTAAGCATTACAGGGTGTGATTTCCTGATTTCAAGATTTGGAAGCGTTTTAGTATCATCAAAACTGGCCGACAGAAATCTTTTTGTGGGAGCCCATACCCACCTGGTAGTAGCCAATGCTTCACAAGTTAAAAGCGAAATAAAAGAGGCTCTATCCGCGTTAAAAACCAAATATTCAACCAGTTTGCCTTCGCAGATCATTATGATTACCGGAACCGGACGTGCCACCACTTTCACCCAACAATTGCCATTTGGTGCACTTGGTTCTAAAAATTTGATTGTGTTTATGATTGATGATGCTTAGGAAATGATTGTCCTATCAGTTGATTTCGTAAATTTGCAGCCAAATTTACATAAAGTATCCGCTTCCGTTTGAAAGAAATTATTACCAGAACCACCACGGGAATCATATTTATTGCAACAGTAATCGGCTCGATTTTGTTGCACCCACTGGCTTTTTTTGTGGTGATGGGAGTGTATACAACCATCGGACTAGTTGAGTTTTACAAACTCACCACCCACACGAAGAACTACCTTATACCGTTAACTTTTGGGTTGATTACCTATACACTCATTGGGTTGACGGGTTTACATGTGATCGATTCGCGTTATACCCTCCTGATGATCCCGTTGGTTTTTATTTTAATGGCTACTGAACTTTTTAACACCAGGGGTTCCTGGCAGAACCTGTCGTTCTACCTGATGTCGTTTATCTATATTGCCCTGCCATTCGGACTCATGAATTCGCTGTTTTATATTCGATCGACTTCACCTGAGAGTATTCTGCTTATCAGCCTGTTTTTTCTGGTTTGGACCAATGATGTGTTTGCCTACCTGACCGGTTCATTTTTCGGCAAAAACAAACTGATGGAACGTATTTCGCCAAAAAAAACCTGGGAAGGCACCTTTGGCGGTCTGTTTTTTGCTCTTATCGCAGCCTATTTATTCTATTTATTTACAGATAGTTTATCACTGATCAACTGGTTAAGCTATGCCATAATTTTAGTGGTATCTGCTACGGTGGGCGATTTGGCAGAGTCGATGTTAAAAAGAAATTCCGGGGTAAAAGATTCCGGCACTCTTTTTCCCGGTCATGGTGGTGTTTTGGATAGATTTGATGCGGTGCTGTTTGCCACACCATTTGCCTATGTTTTTTTTAATTTTGTAACATAATGAAAATCCACCACGAAGGAAATAAAATTATTCTGTTCACTACGCTATGGGTCATCCTCGCCGCGTTGTGTGTTATCTATTTTATACCCAGTCACTTGATCAGCTTCATTCTTTTTGCCGGGCTTGCCATTCATTTCATTTGGACCATCAGCTTTTTCAGGGTTCCTGACAGAAAAACTAACCTGCAAAACAACGCGATCCTGTCTTCGGCTTATGGCAAAGTGGTAACCATAGAAGAAGTGACAGAAACAGAGTATTTTAAAGACAAACGACTTATGATCAGTGTCTTTATGTCGCCATTTGATGTGCATGTGAACTGGTATCCCATGGATGGGGAAGTGGTGTATACCCATTATCATCCGGGTAAATACCTGGCCGCTTATAATCCGAAATCTTCGGTGCTAAACGAACGAAATACAGTGGTGATTGAAAACAAAGAAGGCAAATCGGTGTTGATCAGGCAAATTGCAGGTGTAATGGCCAGGCGCATCATCAGCAAAGCAAAAAAAAGAGACCAGGCCGGACAAGGGTGCGAATTCGGCATCATCAGGTTTGGATCACGGGTCGATTTTTTTATGCCGGTGGATGTGAAAATGAACGTGAAAATCGGAGACAAGGTCAAAGCCAGACAAACCGTTATTGCTTATTTCTAGGCATTTAAACTCTTATAACCAGCCTTTTAGCTC
The DNA here is from genome assembly GCA_002771745.1 of Bacteroidetes bacterium CG18_big_fil_WC_8_21_14_2_50_41_14. GTDB lineage: Bacteria > Bacteroidota > Bacteroidia > Bacteroidales > F082 > UBA6244. The sequence continues at coordinate 78,477 of PCUL01000028.1, read as the reverse complement.
ACTTAACCCCCTGATATAATAGGTTCCTGTTTCGGGTGGATGAATTCCATCCGGGTCAAAAAGCACCTGGTCCATGCCCACCTGCCGGGCACCAACAATGTCGATGGGTACATCATCACCAATCATCAGGCTTTCGACAGGCAGCGCACCGGTTTGCTGAAAGGCGAAATTAAAAATCTGTGGATCGGGCTTTTTTGCGCCCGCGTCTTCAGAAGTAATCACCTTATTAAAATATTGATCGAGTTGAGATGATTTGAGTTTTACTTCCTGAACCTCACTAAATCCATTGGTAATTAAGTGCAACTGATAGTTGGGCCTGAGATACTGCAACAACTCGTGGCTGTATGGAAAAAGATTTACTTTGCGGGGACTTTCTTCGATATAATAATCACCCATTTCTTTAGCCAATTCCGGGTTATTTATTCCAAAATCATTCAGCGTCAGACTAAAACGAAGGTCTCTTAATATTTCCTTTTTAATTTCACCTACCCGGTATAAATCCCATAATTGCTCATTGTGAACTGTATACCGTTCGAAAAAAGCCTCCATGGATGGAACCCCGGCTGCTTTTAGATTGTAATGCGTGTAAATATCCGAAAATGTTTCTTTCGCGCTCTTTTCAAAATCCCACAGGGTGCGATCCAGGTCAAAAAAGAGGTGTTTATATCTTTTTTTCAAATCTCCAATTTTAGGGCAAAGGTAGGTTTTTTCAGCGTTTGGACTGATGTAAAGACATTGGGATAATTAATCATACCATCTGAACAATCGTTTGTAATGTTGATTTATTAACTTTGCTGCCGCCAACCAAATGATTACGAATAATGAATAAAAATTTTCAATCCCTACTGTTTGGATTCGCTATAGCCATCCTGACGCCTTTTAGCCTACAAGCCCAATTTGGAAGTTTTACCATCATACGTTGCGAAGATTCGGCTGCAGTAGTTGCATTGATAGATACTGTCTTCCTGAAAGGGGTAAACTCGTCACAATACAAGAATATCACTTTTAAAGGTGATCCGTATGCAGTTGGTTATTTTTACGATGGCTTTATGTTTGGTGGGTTTCAAACAAAAAAAGGCATTGTAATGTCCTCAGGATATGCCGGAGAACTGGATAAAACCAACAATTGTAGCAACCAGGTTGTATCATATAATACCACAGGAGGAAGTGACGTGGACCTGGCCAGCCTGGTAAGTACTTCTATCAATGACGCTTGTGTGATTGAATTTGATTTTAAACCCACCAATCAAATTTCGTCTTTCAGATATGTATTTGGTTCAGAAGAATATCCTGAATATGTAGGAGGATCCTTTAACGATGTCTTTGGTTTCTTTCTTAGTGGTGATGGCATCAATGGGACTTACAGCAACAATGCTGTTAATATCGCGCTCATTCCGAACACATCACTTCCCGTTTCTATTAACAACGTAAATTGCGGAAATACAAATCCTAATTGTCAACCGGGACCCGGAGGAACCTATTGCGACCTGCTCATTGAAAATATCGTGACCACCTCACCTGCTTTTAAACAACTGGCTCTTAATGCGTATACAATTGCATTTACCGCTGATAATGCCACTACACCTTGTTCGTGGTACCACATCAAACTGGCCATTGGAGATGCTGGGGATTCGGCATGGGATAGCGGTGTTTTTCTCGAAATGGGCAGTTTCGACCCTGGAAAGATCACTGAAAGTACCAACTATACCCATCCTACCGTTGATTCGCTTTTATATGAAAGCTGCAATAACCATGAAGCCATATTGTATTTCGATATCGGAAGCGAAAGAACTGAAGATTTTACCATTCCTTTCACAGTTGAGGGTAGTGCTTGGCCGGGAACGGACTACTTGCTGTTTTCTTCACAACCAGGTAAGATTTTTATCCCCGCCGGACAAACCTACGATTCCATTGTTATCAGGCCTTTTGCTGATGATTTGGTTGAAGGAATTGAGGATATCCAGATTAAATATATCCCGGTGATTTGCGGAATGGGATTTGAAGAAACCGTAACCATACTACTTTCAGATGTACCCGACTTTGCCGATACCAACCTGGTATTCAATTCCGTTTGCGAAGATACCATCACGCTTGGATTTAACGATGTGCTCTCCGGCATCCCACCTTATACCTATCGGTGGCTTCCTGACAACCAGTCAACCGCATGGATCGACTATAGCATAACAGGGGTCGATTCAGTAGCCGTCCCTTGCGTTGTTACCGATACCTGTGGATATCAGGTAGTGGACACGGCCTTCGTGAAAGTAATTGCTTTGCAGGCAGATGCCGGTCCGGACAAATCGCTTTGCAATTTACCCAGCGTGCAACTGGAAGGTTCATCAGACGGAGCACAGCATTTTATGTGGGTAGCCAATCCACCCGATGCCACCCTGACCACGCCTGCCATTCCCGATCCCATCGTGAGTCCTTTGGTTAATACCACTTATACACTGACCGTTTCGGACAACTGCACCCATTCCGACGATGATGAGGCCCAGGTATTTCTGGATGTGGCTGTGGCCAATGCCGGTGAGGATCAATCTATATGCGTGCAGCAAAGCGCAACATTGGAGTGTAACCAGGGTCTGACATACGTCTGGACCTCCAATCCACCTGACCCCGGATTACCAGTCCAGGCCGGAAATCAGACCATCACCGTTTTACCGGTCGTTACTACTACTTATTCTGTTGAGGTGACTAACGATTGCGGATTCACCGCTACTGATGAAGTGGTTGTAGTTGTAAATCCTTTACCCACCGCTACAGCAGGAAACGACAGCGAAATCTGTTTTAACGAAAGCTATTCATTGCAAGGCTCTGGCGGAATACACTACTTGTGGAGTTCAATCCCTGATGATCCATCACTCCATGTAAATCAACAGGATACGTTGGCCAACCCGACAATTACTCCCGACACGCAGACCGATTATATCTACACAGTAAGTGTAACAAATGAATTTGGATGTGAGTCAGAAGCAAGCATGAATCTGGCAGTGAACCCCATACCCAATGTGAGTGTAACTACGACTAATACAACCATTTGCTTAGGTGATTCTACTACCTTAACGGCCGTAGGAAATGCTGATTACACCTGGACAACAGATATTTACGACCCCGGTCTTGTTGGTCAGGAAAACAATCAGGTGATCAAAGTTTCACCAACCGTTACCACAACTTATACTTTAACAGGAGTAGTGAGCGGATTTAATTGTCCGGCCACCATCGAACAAACCATTGTGGTCATTCCCAAAACCACGGCCAATTTTTCGGCCAATGTGAGCCAAATATGTCAAAACCAGCCACTCACCGTCAGTTATGAAGGAAATGGAACGGGAAGTGCCGTGTATGAGTGGGATTTCGACCAGGGAAATATTACATCCGGAAACGGGCAGGGACCCTATTTGATTGAATGGACCGACACGGGATCAAAAACCCTGACACTGACAGTAACCGAACAGGGATGTCCGAGTGAGGAATTTACCCAAACCATCGAGGTATTGAACATGCCACAGGCTGAATTTAGCGCCCTGGTTCTGGAAGGATGTCCACCTCTGACGGTAGCATTTACCGATGAAACACAGAATACAGGAACAACGTTGGATCACTTATGGACGTTTGAAACAGGACAAACCAGTACTGAGGTTAATCCATCCTACACCTATACCCAGCCAGGGACCTATTCCGTGAGC
>PCUL01000028.1:63504-74765 GCA_002771745.1 Bacteroidetes bacterium CG18_big_fil_WC_8_21_14_2_50_41_14 | reverse complement strand
TCCTGAAGAAACCATTCTGGAGGAAGGAACCATCAGTTTTACTAACGCTTCAACAGATGTCGGCACGATGACCTATTGGTGGAATTTTGGGGATGGATCGCCCTTGTCAGACGAAATAAATCCCTCTCATACTTATACTGATTCAAATGTATTTGAGATAGAGTTAATTACGACCAACAATAACCAGTGTAGCGACACCACTATGAAAGTTGTGACCATCCATCCCGATTTCGCAGTATATGCACCCACCGCTTTTACACCAAATGGTGATGGCATCAACGATGATTTTGAAGTGAAAGGGATTGGAATAAAAACCTATTTACTTCAAATATACTCCCGGTGGGGTGATTTGATTTATGAATCGAAGAGCCTGGAAGACAAATGGAATGGAACCATAAAAGGATCAGATGCCCCCATTGGAAGTTACGTATATCAGATTCATTACACGAGTATGATCGACCGCGATTATTCAACAAAAGGGACTGTAACCCTGATCAGGTAAAAGTCCGTGACAATACTTTATTTCAACTATCAATCAAATACTTATGACCCAGATTGGCGATTCTATTCTTGAAAAAATGAAGGCCCAAAAGGGCAAAAAATTCTCCCATTCACCTTCTCCCTTTACTATGTGGCTCGATCCCGTTATTCTGGAAGTGGAAGAAGGAGCCTTGAGTTTTGAGTATCAGGTAAGGCACGACATGACCAATCCCATTAAAACCCTCCATGGAGGAGCCATCGCGGGCATCATGGACGACACCATCGGGGCCGCTGTATTTACGCTCGGGCTGAAGGAATTTTTTACTACCGTTAACCTGACGGTGGATTACTTTTCGCCTGTTGTTGAAGGTGACATCATTATTGCCAGTGCAAAAGTGGTAAAAAAAGGAAGGCAGATCGTGCATGTGATCTGTGACTTAAAAATGAAAAATGGCAACAAATTACTTGCACACGCCACTTCTAACCTGATTAAACTTGAGAGAAGGCTAAATTCTATATCACCTTTGGCAGAGTGAACGATCAAAGTGAGCAGTAGTTAAAATGGATGTTACAAGAACAATTATTTCAGTCCGTTTTTCCCTACTTTCCTTACCTTTGCGCACTTAAAAAAACCGGATTAGTGGAGAATTTTCGTGTCATCAATTCTTGATATTCTCCGGATCATATATATTAACTTATGAAAAAAATCAGGATCGCCATCAATGGCTTTGGAAGAATAGGAAGGGTTACCTTTAGAAAAATACTGGAAAACAACCGCATGGAAGTAGTAGCCATCAACGACCTGACCGATCCGGCCAACCTGGCTCACTTATTGAAATACGACTCTGTTCAACGACAATTTGCTGGAGAAGTGTCGAGTTCAACAGACTGCCTGATTGTAAATGGACAAACCATTCAGGTATTCAACGAACCCAACCCGGGGAAACTACCCTGGAAAACATTAAACATCGACGTGGTGATTGAATCGACCGGATTGTTCATCGACAAAGAATCGGCCATCAAACATGTGTCCCTCTCGGGTGCACGAAAAGTGATTATTTCGGCTCCTGCAAAAGGAGAAAGCGATGACGTAAAATACGTGGTGCTGGGTGTAAACGACCATGTAATCAACCGCGACGATGTCATCATTTCCAATGCTTCGTGTACCACCAACAATGTGGCCCCGCTGATCAAAATCCTGGACGAACATTTCGGCATCGAGAAAGGCTTTATCACCACCGTTCATTCCTATACCAAAGACCAGAACCTGGTGGATGGCCCCCACAAGGACTGGCGACGCGGACGGGCAGCGGCTTACTCAATTGTTCCTACCACAACCGGTGCCGCAAAGGCCGCCACACGTATTTTTCCCCACCTGAAAAACAACCTGGGCGGTGCAGGCATACGCGTTCCTGTCCCCGATGGCTCATTAACAGATTTTACCTGCATCCTGAAAGTGTCGACCAGTGTAGAAGAAATCAACCATGTCTTTAAAGAAGCGGCAGAAGGCCAACTGAAAGGCATACTCCAATACACCGAAGATCCCATTGTTTCGGTTGATGTGATTGGCAATACGCACTCAGCCATTTTCGATGCCAACCTCACTTCGGTATTGGGCGATAGCAATAAACTGGTAAAGGTAGTAGCCTGGTACGACAACGAAATGGGCTATTCGAGCCGTTTAGTGGAGTTAATTGAAAAGTTCGTTTAGGACTTACCGGGATTAATCGTTTTTACTCGTGATCATAGGTAAGCAACTGCATATTTCCCTGATCGAAAACCGCGTAGGTAAAATGGGTAATCCAGTCGCCAAGAATAACCAGTGAAGCATTTTCGCCTATTTTTTCCAGGACTGGCACATGACGGTGTCCAAAGATAAAAAAGTTCACATCCGGAAAGTCAATCAATTGATCTTTAGCATATTGTACCAGTATTTGTTTTTGCTGTTCCGGAACGTTCTCAAACTTTCCTGCTTTTGCCACATTGGCCAACCGGCTTCTTCCCGAAAAATAAAGACCCAATCGGGTACCAATATCGGGATGCATCCATTTAAATAAAAACTGGTTGGGCTTGAATTCAAACACCTTTTTCAGAAACTTATATCCATGATCGCCGGGACCCAGCCCATCGCCATGCGCCAGGTAAAAAGTACTTCCACCAAACTCCCGGATCACCGGATTGCGGTAAAGATGCACATTCAGCTCTTTGGTCAGATAATCAAAGGCCCACACATCGTGGTTGCCCCGAAAAACGTGAACAGGAATTCCCTGATCGGTGATCTCGGCTATTTTTCCCAATAACCTGACAAATCCTTTGGGGACAACGGTACTATACTCAAACCAAAAGTCAAAGATATCGCCCATGAGGAAAATTTCGGCGGCATCTTTCGACACCTCCGTAAGCCACCTAACCAGCAATTTCTCACGTATCAAACTGCGGTTATAATCAGGTATGCCCAGATGAAAATCAGAGGCAAAATACAACTTAGTCCTTTTCAAACGAATCAATTAAAATGATGCTATTTCAACAACCATGCTTTTTATCAAAGCAATTAATTTTGGTGTTACACGGCCAACGGCTTCAATCACTTCCTGATGCGAAATCTCAATAATTTTTCCTTCAACGCCCAAATCGGAGATCACCGAAACTGCAAAAACAGGCAATCGCATGTGACGGGCCACGATCACTTCAGGAACAGTGGACATCCCGACAGCATCGGCACCCAGAATTTTGATGTACTTATATTCAGAAGGAGTTTCATAAGTGGGACCACTCACGCCGGCATACACACCGGTTTTATAATGAATCCCAAGGTGACGGGCGTTTTTCTTCGCGATATTCAACAACTGCTTGTCGTATGCTTCGCTCATATCCACAAATCTTGGCCCAAATTCTTCCATGTTGGCACCAATTAACGGGTTTGGCATCAGGTTGATATGGTCGGTAATTAACATGATATCGCCTACTTCAAAGTTTTCGTTTACACCACCACTGGCATTGGAAACAAACAGGTATTTTATGCCAAGTTGATGCATAACCCTGACGGGGAAGGTAACTTCCTGCATGTTATACCCTTCATAATAATGAAATCGACCTTGCATGGCCACTACCTGAACACCGTTCAGGAGGCCAAAAATCAACTGACCCTGATGCCCTTTCACGGTGGAAACCGGAAAGTGGGGAATCGTATGATAAGGTATGATGGCCAGTGGTTCTATTTCGGCGGCTAAATCTCCAATTCCGGATCCAAGTATAATCCCGATAACCGGGGGGTTTTTTATCTTCTGGCGAATAAAATCAACGGTTTCTGCTATTCTCTTTAACATATTTCTTTAATTGGTTTGATAAATTTGCTTCATCAATTCCATGCATTTTCATCACAATGGGAATATAAAACAAAGGTAAATTTTTGAGTTCGCTAAGGTACTCAGAATTCATCAACCTCATGGCATCTTTTTCGGTGGTAACAATGATTTTATTTCCCGAAAAAGTGTCATCAAATATTTTGCGAATAGTCTGCAAGTCCTTGCGCCTGAACAGATAATGATCGGGGTAATCGAGCACGATTAGTTCTGTACATAAATCGCGCAGGTACTCCTGGAATGGATAACTATTGGCAATGCCTGCAAACATGATAATCGTTCTTACTTTCTGGTTCCAACTATGTTCGGAGCCGTCAGGAAACGAGATGGCCTTACCGTAAGAAATATAAGAAAAATAAAGAGATTGATGCGGCAACAACCTGAGCACCTGCTTCACCCTGCGTTTGGTAATGGGCGACAATACCTTGTTGGTCTTGGTAACAATAACTATGTCAGCACGTTTAGCCTGGGTTACCACATCGCGCAAACCACCTACCGGGAATAAATAATCTTCGTTGTATAGTTTATGAATATCTGTAAGCAGAATAGCCAATCCTGGTTTAATGTACCTGTGTTGAAAAGAATCATCGAGCAGTACTATTTCCAGATTTGCATCATCTTCAGATAAGTTTCTTACGCCCTCTACCCGGTCTTCATCCACAGCCACTTTTATTTTGCCATCAAACTTCCTGAGGTACTGCATCGGTTCGTCACCAATATCCTCGTGGTTCGAAAACTGGTTCCCAAAAAGAAAACCTTTTGTTTTTCTGCCATAACCACGACTTAGCACCGAAACTTTGTGGTCTTTATAAAACATCCTGATCAGGTATTCTACAAAAGGGGTTTTCCCGGTTCCCCCCATGCTTAGGTTGCCGACCCCTATCAAGGGGATATCAAAAGAATGGGTTTCCAGCACTCCAACATCGAACAACCAGTGCCGAAACCTAATCGCCAAACCAACTATCCATGCAAACGGAAAAAGAATGATCCTCCATGAGTCCATACGCTTTTTATATTATTTATGCTTTTAGCACCAGCAAACGACTACAAAATTCCTTTTGTTAGTATCTTTGAATTTCCAAACTCTTATAAAGTGCACTAAAGTACAAAAATTTACATTGATCAAAATAAAGTTATCATTAAGTAACTCTATGAAACTAGCCGAACTTATTTCCTACCTGGAAGAAATTGCTCCCTTATCGCTTCAGGAACCTTATGACAACTCCGGGTTGTTGATAGGATCAGCTGACCGCGAAATCCATCGGGCCTTGCTTACTTTGGATGTTACAAGTGAAGTGGTTGCTGAAGCCATTGCTCAAAACTGCGACTTGATTATTGCTCACCACCCGTTGATATTCAAAGGCATAAAAAAAATTACCGGTAGCAACGATACCGAAAGGACCATCATCGAAGCCATCAAAGCCGACCTTGTCATATATGCCATTCACACCAACCTCGACAATGTGTTTCTTGGCGTGAACAATATGCTCGCCCAAAAGCTGGGATTGCAGAACCTTAGTATCCTTTCAGGCAAAAATCAGCTGTTAAAGAAGATTGTGACTTTTTGCCCGGTTAACCAGGCAGATCAGGTAAGGGATGCTCTTTTTAATGCCGGAGCCGGCCACATCGGGAACTACGACAGTTGCAGTTTTAATCTACCGGGGACAGGGACCTTTAGAGGAAACGAAAGCACTCATCCTTATGTCGGGAAACCCGAACAATTGCACCATGAAGCGGAAATCAGGATTGAAACCATCGTACCGGATTACCTGGTCAGGAAAACCATCGCCGCTTTAATTCAGGCACATCCTTACGAAGAAGTAGCTTATGACATCTATCCCCTTGAAAATACATCAAACTCCATTGGAAGTGGTATGATTGGCGAACTACCTCACACCGTTTCGCCTATCGAATTTCTCACCACAGTAAAAAACGTTCTTGGTTGTCAGCATGTAAAACACAACAAATTAATCGATCATCAGGTAACCAGAGTAGCCGTATGTGGGGGTAGCGGAAGCTTTTTGATTGGAGATGCCTTTAGGGCAAAAGCCGATGTTTTTGTTACCGGAGATGTGAAGTATCATGAGTTTTATGAACACCTTGGACTAATGACCATTGTAGATGCAGGTCACTTTGAAACGGAACAAGGCATAAAAGAATTACTTGAAGGCTTGATAACCAAAAAATTTCCTAATTTTGCACTCCGAATTTCAAAAAAGAATGTCAACCCTGTTTCCTTTTTATAAAACAGAAATTTAAGTAACTATGAGCAAAGAAAATGTAATAAAGGAAGAAGAATTTAGTGTTGAGCAAAAGCTAATCGCGCTATATAGTCTTCAGCAAATTGATTCGCAAATTGATAAGATAAAAATTATCCGTGGCGAATTGCCTCTTGAAGTAGAGGACCTGGAAGATGAAATTGCAGGGTTAAAAACACGTATTGCCAATTTCAACGAAGAAGTGGAAACGCTTAACCAATCAATTCTACAACGCAAAGAAGCCATAAAAGAAAGTCAGGGCCTCATTAAACGTTATGAAGAACAACAGCTAAATGTTCGTAATAACCGCGAGTACGACTCACTGACAAAAGAACTTGAATTTCAAACGCTTGAAATCGAATTTTCAGACAAGAAAATAAAAGAGTCCATTTATAAAATCGAAAATCAAAAAGCGGAAATAGAGCAGGCTGAAAACAAGCTTAAAGAACGTCAATTGGATCTCAAATCCAAACAGGACGAGCTAAAAGACATCGTGGCTGAGACCGAAAAGGAAGAATTGAGGATGATTGAAAAATCAAAAGACAACGAAAAATTTATCGAAGAACGCCTGTTGTCAGCCTATAAACGCATCCGAAAAAACGCGCGCAACGGACTGGCTGTGGTTCAGATTGAACGTGATGCCTGCGGAGGTTGCTTTAATAAAATTCCACCCCAGCACCAACTTGATATCAGGGTGCACAAAAAAGTAATCGTCTGCGATTATTGTGGCCGCATTTTAGTCGACAACGAAGTTGCAGATATTGTTACTGAAAAACTGAAAGAGTAATCTATTTCAAAATAAACCTTTAGAAGGGGCACATCTGCATGTGCTCCTTTTTTTGTGTATTTTTATGCACCACAAATCAAACTCATGTACCGGTTAATCTTTTTACTCTTATTGGCTGCAGGCTACGCGAATGGACAAACTACCGCCAATTTTACTTCGGACGCAAGCAAGGCATACAGGTTGATATTGTCGTTGCGGTTTGATGAAGCCGGTAAGAAAATTGCCACGGCCAGGGCGAGTGATCCGGAGAACGCACTGTATGATTATCTCGAAAACTACCAGGATTTTTTATCCACCTTTATCAGCGAAAATGATGAAACTTTTTCATCACAAATGAATAACAAAAACAGGCGTTTGGAAAGTTTTGAAAAGATAAGTGATCAGAGTCCCTACAAAAACTATCTGATTGCCAATGTCAACCTGCAAAGTGCGGTGGCAAGGCTAAAATTTGGAGAATATTATACTGCCGCCCTGGAGTTTAACCGTGCCTACAGGAAAATAAATGAAAATGCACAGAAGTTCCCGGAATTTTTCCCAAACCAAATCACCTTGGGGGTGGTACATGCCATGATTGGAGTAGTTCCTGAGAATTACCAATGGCTTTTGAACCTGGTCAGCATGTCGGGTTCCGTTGAGCAAGGTCGACAGGAGCTCATAAAAGCACTGGCTCAATGTCATGCCACGCCCGGGTTTGAAGTCATGGAAAATGAAATTTTATTTTACCTGAGTTTCATTAATTTGAACCTCTACTCCGACATTGAAACCGTAAAGTTGCCCGGTGAACCCGACAACAACAATCTGCTCATCAAGTACCTCTCCATCAACATCCTGATGAAAGAGGGCAAAAATGATCAGGCCCTGGCGATTTTTTCTGAAATAAACGACACCATCCCTTATTATCCTTTTCACTATTTAAACTACCTGCATGGCGAATGCTATTTAAGAAGAGGGAATTATCAGGAGGCCTATCAGAAATACCAACAATTTATTGGTCATTTTAAAGGAAAAAACTACCTCAAGGATGCCGTTAGAAAACAAGCCTGGTGCATGCTTTTGCAAGGAGAGGCAAAAAAATATACTGAAAAAATGGCTATGGTAGAAAATATAGGGTATACCAATGTTGGCATTGACAATGAGGCGGAAACCGAAGCAGAAAATCGCCTCATACCAAATCCAACCCTTCTGAAAAGCAGGCTGTTGTTTGATGGAGGCTATTATTCAGAAGCGACCAATCAGCTGGAAAAGCTTGCACCTGAGCGATTAAAATTAGAAGAACAGGTGGAAAAACAATACCGGTTGGCACGCATAGCTCAAAAAACGGGGGAAACGGAAAAAGCCAGGGCTGCGTACATTAAAACCATCGAGATGGGGAAAAACCTGGATTTATATTATGCTGCCAATTCGGCACTTCTACTTGGAAATATTTACGAAGATGCAGGCGAAAAGGAACTGGCTATGGACATGTACAGGCAGTGTTTGTCGTTTGATTTTCATACCTACAGGGGCAGTATCCGGGGTCTTGCAAAACAACACCTGAGCCGGCTCGAATAGACAACTCAGGTGCGTGGAATGATCTTATACAAAAAGCCTCTCAATCGACTCCGCGTAGCGTTTATGAATCAGGCTCCGCTTTAATTTCAGGTTGGCGGTGATTTCACCCGAATCAATGGTCCATTCGTGGTCGATGAGTTCAAATTTTTTAATTTTTTCAGTATCCCCAAATTGTTTGTTGAAACAATCTATTTCATGTTTAAAACGGTCTTTTATTACTTTCTCTGCGATCATTTCTGCCGCGTTCGTCCAAGGAACCTCCTTAATTTTACACCAGTTGCGCAAGTGCTCAAAGTCGGGCACAATTAGTGCTGCAGCAAATTTCTGATTCTCGCCTACCACCATGATCTGATCAAAAAAAGGTGACTCCTTTATTTTATTTTCGAGCAAAACGGGAGAAATATATTTTCCCATTGAGGTTTTAAAAATCTCCTTCACCCTTCCGGTAATTTTCAACAACCCCTGCTCATCCAAAACCCCTACATCCCCCGTATGAAGCCACCCGTTAATAACAGTATTTTCTGTCATCTCACTGTCTTTGAAATAGCCTTTCATCACGTTAGGGCCTTTTACAAGAATTTCACCTTCTTCACTGATTTTTACTTTCACATTATTCAATGGCGGGCCAACAGTTCCAATTTTCCGCTGTCCGGCAACAAAGGTATTCACCGCGATTACGGGAGATGATTCTGTCATACCGTAACCTTCAATCACACTGATACCAGCGGCATTGTATATGCGGGCAAGTCGTGGCTGCAAAGCGGCTCCACCTGAAACAATACAAACCATTTCGCCTCCAAAAGCAGCCCTCCACTTACTAAAAACCAACTTGTTCATCAACCGGAGTTTGGCATGATATACAAAACGAGTTGGCTGATCAAATTCAAATCTCAAACCCAAATTTACGGCATAAAAAAAGAGTTGCTTTTTCACCCCTTTCAGGTTACGTCCCCTGGCCAAAATCTTGTCGTACACCTTTTCGAGTAACCTGGGAACGGTAGTCATAATATGCGGTTTCACCTCTTGTATATTGTCTACAATGGTAGCCATGCTTTCGGTATAATAAATGGATACACCCTTATAATGAAGCACATAATTTACCATGCGTTCGTATACATGGCACAAGGGCAAATAACTTAATCCCCTGCATGTTTCATCCACGGGAAAAATTCCTTCCGAAGCTTTTACGTTGCTTAACACGTTGTTGTGCGACAGCATCACTCCTTTTGGAAACCCGGTTGTTCCGGAAGTATAAATTAACGTGGCTACATCGTCAGGCAGAATGTTGCTTTTTGCTTTTTCAAGAAAAGGAACGTCCTTATTTTGTTTGCCCAGTTCCACTAAATCGGCGAGTTGTTTATACCCTTCCACCGCTTTAAAAGTATATACCTCCTGAAGGTTTTCAATTTCAGGCAGAAAATGCGCAATTTTCCTCAGCAATTCTTTCCCCGCAATAAAAACGATTTTTACTTCGGCATGCTTCAGGATATACTTATAATCATCCTCGCTGATGGTTGGGTAAATGGGAACGTGAATGGCGCCTATTTGCATGATCCCCATATCAATAAAGTTCCATTCAGGACAGTTATTTGAAATGGTGGCGATAGCGTCACCCTTCTTTATCCCCAGTTGCATGAGCCCATAACTGATGTGATTGGCAAAATCCTGGTATTCAGACAGGCTGTACTTTACCCATTGTCCGTTTTCTTTTCCGGACAACACATCGTTTTTAGGTTTAAATGCTTGCTTGTAATGGGTAAGTAGATCAAATATTCTGGTTACTTCCATTATCAACGGTTTTAAGTTTTGGTGGATGCAAATGTAGAAATAAAATAATCGACGGGGTAATTACTTGTTAACAACCAGGATAAAATTACAGACGAACAGACAGATACGATAACGATAAAATTGAAATAAGAAAGGATTTAGCTTACACACCCGGTGCTATGTTGAGACTTTAACTGTATTTTTGAAAAACGTGAAAAAGAAAAATTAAAATATGATAGATTTTAAAGCAAAAGCAAATTTGATATGGCAGGTAGCCGATCTGCTTCGTGGTGATTACAAACAATCGGATTATGGAAAAGTAATTTTGCCTTTAACTGTTTTGAGACGGCTTGACTGTGTTTTGAAACCAACCAAAGAAAAGGTTCTGAATTATTTGCCTAAAATTCAAGACAAATCAGATAATGCAAAGGATTTGATTCTTAATAATATTGCCAGACACAATTTCCATAATCGAAGCAAATTTGACTTTGAAAAATTAAAGGACGAACCCGACAAAGTTGCTGCGAACCTAAAAAATTACATCAATGGTTTTTCTGCAAGTGCAAGAGAAATAATTGAATATTTCAACTTTGATGACCAGATTGAAAGAATGGACGATCCGAAAGCCGACATTCTTTTCCAAATCGTTAAAAAGTTTGCCGGTATTGATTTGTCCGACATGGACAGCATGGAAATGGGTTATGTGTTTGAAGAACTCATTAGAAGATTTGCAGAGCAATCAAACGAAACAGCAGGAGAGCATTTTACACCAAGAGAAGTAATTAAACTCATGGTAAACGTGCTTTTCATTGCTGACAATGAATCGCTTACAAAAGAAGGAATTGTAAAAACCCTTTATGACCCGGCTTGTGGAACTGGCGGAATGCTATCAGTTGCCGAGAAACATTTGAATGACTTTAATAAAAAGGCAAAACTTGAAGTTTTTGGACAGGAAATAAATCCTGAATCTTATGCCATCTGCAAATCAGACATGCTGATAAAAGGGCAGAATCCTTCAAACATAAAGTTTGGTAATACTTTCACCGTTGACGGACT